>DASZCC010000164.1:0-16018 GCA_035943485.1 Rhizomicrobium sp.
GAAACTCATCGTCGCCTCCTAGTAGTGGCCCATATGCATGGCCTGCATCCGCGGCGGCGGCAGGAGTGAAAGCGAGAAGGCGGCCGATATGGGCGCGGCGGCAACGGCGATTGCCTGTTGCGGCATGGCGCTGCCGGGAGACAGTTGCGGGTGCCAGACGGTTGCATGATAAGCGCCGGGCGCGACTGTGAAGGTCGCACGCCCGGATACATCCACGATCGCGGCATGGGTGGATGCGGCCACATAGACATATGTGATCATCTGATCGTGGATGTTGCATCCGATTGAGGCCACGCCAGCTTTGTCGAACACGACCGGCTGCGAATGTTGGCCCTGATCGATCTCGAACTGGAACTGCCTGATCGCTGAAAACGAGTAGACCTGATGCATGGTCGTGTCGTTGTTCGTGAACACGACTTCGCCGCCCTTGCGGATCAGGCTGACAAGCGGAAGAAACGTCTCGTGGCGCTGGTCGATGATCGTCTTGGCCGACACCTGATTGTCAGCGGCCGGTTCTGGTCCGTCGGCTGTGAGTTCTACGACGGCGTTGACCGCCGGCTTGCCGTGACCATCGCTGACGGCGATCGTCACCACACCGGCCTGTGCCGATGCAGATGACAAAAGCGCAATCAACGAAATTGTCGCTCGTCTCCCCATTGCATCAGGGTAAACGGCATTGGTTACCGGCCGGTATTCCATAGGCCGTAAATTCACGGAACCAAATCAGTGCGTTGGTCCTGCCGAGGTCCGCAGAGTTCGCAAAGCTGGAAGTTCCCTGGCTCCCGCTAACCCATTCAAACAGCGGGCGTATCTGCGTCGATTAATAAGGCGTCAAGCGTTGGGGTGCGAAGCTGCACGTCATTGCGGGTAAACCGGTCTGCGTCACGGAAAGACATGGTGGGGAAACCAAAGGTCGTCGTCCTTCATGAGGATCGACAGCTCGTCGACGATGTCGCGCAGCTGGCGGCGGCGCGCGGCTGTGATGTCGTCCACCTTCGCTCGCCGGAAGAACTCGATCTCAACCTGGACGCGATCGTGGTCGTCGTCGACGAGACGCGCGCCAAGCGCGATTGCGAAACACTCCTCGAGACGCTCTCGAAATTCGAAAATGAGCCCGGCGTTGTCGTTGTCGGTTCCGTGCCCAACCAACTCGGCCTAGCTGTCGGCCGGGCGCGCAGCGATCTCCATCCGGCGCTGACCGGCCCGCTCCGCGATGGGCAGCTCGCACGCGTCCTCAACGTATTGCTGATCGGCGACTCCGATCTGTTCGCGGACGATCTTCGTCTGTGCCTGGATCACGGCCTGCTCGCCGTCGAATTCCAGCCCAAGGTTCCGCTCAGTCCTGCGGCCGCAGAAGACTTCGAAGTCGAGACTCTCAGCCGGATCCGTCATCCGCGGCTCGGAACCATCGCGCCGGCGCAATTCATCGCGCTGGCCGAACGCTCCGGTCTGATCGGCGATCTGACCGATGTCGTGCTGCAACGGGCCTTTGCCGCTTGGCAGCTCTGGGCCTCCAGCGGCCTGTTCCTGCGCCTCGCGATCAACATCTCGCCTGAACTGCTGGCGGACAATGTGTTCGCGGACGGCTTGCTGAAGCGTTGTGCCGAATTCGAAGTCCCGCTCGACCGCGTTATCCTGGAGCTGACGGAATCCTCGTCGGGCGCGGCCAGCGACAGCGCGCTCGATATCCTCTCGCGCCTGCGCCTCAAGGGCATTTCACTGGCGATCGACGACTTCGGGACCGGCTATTCGTCGCTGACGGCGCTTTACCGCATCCCGTTCAGCGAGCTGAAGATCGATCGCAGCTTCACGATCGACCTGTGCGGCAGTGAGTCCGCGCTCGCGGTTGTTGAATCGACGATCGATCTCGGCCGCCGGATGGGCCTGTCGGTCACAGCGGAAGGCGTCGAGACCCAGGCGACGCTCGACGAACTGCGCCGACTCGGCTGCGACCGCGGTCAGGGACGATTCATCAGCGAGCCGCTGCGCGCGACCGATGTCCTGAAATTCTTCGGCCGCTGGTCGGCGGACAATGCGATGGACGCGCTGGGCGTGGTGCCGAAGATCAAGGCGATACAGGCGATGCTCGATGCGGTCGTCGGCGACATCGCGACCGACAAAACGGTCGTCCTCGCACGCACGCACACACCGGAATCCCGTACCAGCGATCCGCTGGAGCGCCTCGCACGCGTGCCTTCGCTTGTGTTACAGGGCGACAATGTCGCCGCGCTCGCTGCGTGTCATGACTCGAGCAAGTGGCTGATGCGCCAACCTGGCCGCTCCGATCTGATGAACCGTATCGCCGATCTGCGCCGCAGCCTCGAGCAGGAAATGCTGATCCAGGGTGAGGTAGAGCTTGTTGGCACGTCGACCGTGATCCGCCCGATTCCGGGGCGCAATGTCCTGATCGGACGTCCATCGTCGACGCGCGCGGTCGATGTGGCGATCAACTGCCGCTGGTTCTCGCGCGGCGAACGCAGCCTTTATCTCTTCACTGAAGGGCGCGAATGGTTCATTGAGGACCTCGGCAGCGCCAATGGAAGCTTCATCGGCGGCACGCGGCTCCAGGTCAACCGCCGCTATGTGCTGTCGAAAGGTGAGACGATTGTCGAGATCGGCCGGTCGTCGGACCATGTGGCCCCTGTCGTCGTGCGCCTGTTCCGCGGTGGACCCGACGCCGTGGTGATCTCGGTGCGACCTGGCGGCGCGTTCGAGGATCCGGATCATGAGACATGGCCCACGCTGCGCGATGATCTGCAGAAGCGGTGGGTCGTGTTCCGCAATGACTGCCCGCTCGGCGCCAGCGAGTATGAGGCTGTGGCCGCGACGCCGGAGACGGCAATGGCGATGCTGTCCTATCACAACGGTCTGTGGATCGCGCCGGCCACGAGCCATACGCTGCGCGTCAACACACACATTTTCCGCGACCGCGTCCCGGTCTGCGCTGACGCCGAACTCTCCTTTGGCACGTTGAAGCTGAGAGTCCGCAAGCTCGCGGCATCCCGGATCACGGATACTGAGGATCGGCAGGTTGGACATGGTTAGGCGCATTGGATCGATCCTTCTTCTCGCAGCGCTCGCCGCATGTTCGACCGCGAACAAGCCGGCAGCGCCGGTCGTCCCTGCCGTCACAGTGAGTGACGCAGACCGGCTCGATCACGCGGTGGCACTCCTGCAGCAGGGCAATACGAAGGATGCGGAAGTCGAACTTCATACTCTGCTCACGCAGGATCCGGACAACAAGCAGGCACAGTTTCTGATGGCGCAGATCGAAACGCCGGTGACCGGGCTGTTTCCCGCAAAGAGCTTTTCGCTGAAGCTTGCGAAGGATGACTCGCTGACGGCCGTCGCGCGGACCTACCTCGGCAATCCGCTCGCCTTCTATGGCCTGGCGCGCTTCAACAACATCGCCGTGCCGCAGTCGGTCACCCGGGGCCAGACGATCCGCATTCCGAAGACGCCGGACGCACTTGCCGCCCTCGCGCGCCGCAACGCGCCCGCACCTGTGGCGCAGGCCTCCACGGATGCGCCGGTTCCAGTCGCCGTGCCTGTAAAGCCGTCGCCGGCAGCGCAGCACAAGCTGGCGCAGGAATTTTATCGCCGCGGCGTCGTCGCGTTCCAGCACCAGGATCTCGAGGCCGCGATTGGCTTGTGGGACAAGTGCCTTGCGATCGAGCCGGACAATTCAGAAGCGCAGCTCAACCGGGCGCAGGCAATTCACCTGAAAGACAATCTCGCCAAGCTGCGGCAGGAAAAGACTATCGCCGCGCACTGACGATGATCGTCTCGTCAGTCGCGAGGCTGTTGTCGACGACGATCGCCGGCGGTGGTGCAGGCTGCGGCCGCGTCTCGCGGGCAACGCGCGCCTGAAGGCTGCCGGCGGCCAGATTGAAGGTCTTGAACAAGGTGCCGAACTCGTCCTTGCGGGCTTCCGAGATGCGCCTGTCGAGATCGCCCGAGCCCAAATCATCCAGCGCGCGGCGCAGCGTCTTGAGCGGGCGGCCGATATAATGACCGAACGCGAAGGCGAGGCCGGCAACTGCCAGGATCGCGGCGAGCGCCAAAGCTGCCATCAGCCAAAGGGTCGAAGACAGCACATGGGCAATGCCGGCGCGATCGACGCCCAGGTAAATCCGCCCGATCGCAACTTTCTGAAAGATGATCGGTGTGTCGAACAAGAAGACATTGCGATCTTCTATATCGGCTGTGGAGACCACAACCCCGGAGCTTGAAGCGACGGATGCCTGCTGCGGCGCGTGATAGGGCTTGCCGATGAGTGCCGCGACCGTCGACGCCTGCACGACACCCGCATGATCAGTGACGACAAGATAATCGAGGCTGTTGCGCGCCCGGGCATCCTCGACGAACACGCGCAACGGCAGCCAGTTCTGGTCCAGCACTGGCACTGCCGAGTGCACGGCCACGAATTTCGCGAGCGAGGCGCCAGAGTCGATCACCTGGTCGCGCAGCACGCCGGCTTCGACGACATAGATGATCGCCATGCTCGCCACGAACAGGACGGCCAGCGCAGCGCTCGCCATGGCCGCCAGGCGGTAGCGCATGGGGACATACTTGTCCTGGGCGTCGTTCTCGCGCCGCGCCTCGATGGCGTCGATCTCGCGCTCCAGCGCTTCGATCAGCTGCGATCCGGTGGAGAAGCGCTGTTCGGGGCGCTTGTTCAGGAGCTTGGCCACAACGCGCTGCAAGCCCACCGGCACGTCCGGCGCAAGATCCGCGATGGAAGGCGGATTCTCCTGAAGGATCTGCAGCATCAGGAAGGCAAGGTTGTTCTTGTCGAAGGCTTTGCGGCCGGTCAGCAGCTCATAAAGAACCGCGCCCAGCGAGAAGAGGTCACTACGCCCGTCAACGTGCTTGCTGGCCACCTGCTCGGGCGACATGTAGCGCGGCGTGCCGAGCAAGGCGCCGGTGAGCGTGCGCTGCAGGTCTTCCGCATTCTCCACACGCGCGACGCCGAAATCGGTGAGCTTCACCGTCGCGCCGCCGTCGAGGATCAGGATGTTCTCGGGCTTGAGGTCGCGGTGGACGATCCCGCGGCGATGGGCATAGTCGAGCGCGCTGGCAAGCTGGATCGCGATCGCAAGAACCTGCTCGAGCGGCAGCCGCACGCCGGTCTCCAGATGGGCCGCAAGGGTGCGCTCATTGATGTATTCCATCGCGATGTAAGGGACGCCATCACACTCGCCGACGTCGTAGATGGTCACGATGTTGGGGTGCGAGATGCCGCCGGCTGATTGCGCCTCGCGGTGGAAGCGTTCGAGATATTCGGCATCCAGGCCGATCTCGGGCTTCAGCATCTTCACCGCGACCGTGCGGCCAATCTGGGGGTCGCGCGCGCGATAGACGAAAGCCATCGAGCCTTCGCCGACAAGCTCCTCGACCTGATAGCGGCCGATCTTCCTGACCGGTTGCTGAATGTCTGACACTGAACCTCCCCGAACTGGGTCAGCATGGGACGGTGGCCATTAAGATTTGTTGAGCGATTGCCGCAGTGGGTTCTTAATATTTGTTGATCACGCTGCGGGGATGCCGCGTCCTCTTACCATTCGTGCCGCGAGTTCCACGCATCGCGGGTGCGTGCGTCCCATCAATCAGGATGCGGTGCTGGTGCGGGATGGTATTTGGGCCGTGGCGGACGGCGTTGGTGGCCTCTCAAAGGGCGAAGTTGCCAGCAAGGTCGTTGTCGACGCCCTCGCCAATCCGGAACCCGCGCGGCACGGTCTAAGGCTTGCCGCACGCAGCCTTGTTCTGGCGGCGAATTGCGAGATCATTGCGCGCGCCGAGCCAAAGGGCATGGCCGCGACAGTAGCGGTTCTGGGCATCGAAGAGGGACGCTTCTTCTGTCTGTGGGCCGGCGATTGCCGTGTCTATCTCCTCCGCAACGGAACGTTGAATCAACTGACCCGCGATCACCGCATGGTGCAGGAGCTGGTCGATGCGGGCGCAATCGACGACGTGGCGGCGCGCAGCCACCCGCGGCGCAACGTGGTGACCCGTGCGGTGGGCATAGAGAATGAGCTGCTGCTGGATGAGACCGACGGCGATGTCCGCGCAGGTGACATCTTTATTCTCACTTCCGATGGCGTGACGTCGGTTTGCAACGACAGCGAATTGGGTACCCTGTGCGCGCAGGACGACCCGGACCCGGCAGTCGAGGCAATTGTCGAGCTCTGCATCACGCGCGGCGCGCCTGACAATCTCTCGATTGTGGTCGTGAACGTCGACTGAAATCGTTCAGTGTGCGGGAACCAATTGGGCGCTCGTCGCATCTGGTACAAACCGGAACCAATTTGCCGTGGGTTGTGTTTCCTGTAGCAACACAGGAATCCAAAAATGGCCACGAAGACCGCTTTCAAGACGACCGATGCGATCGCACTCCTCAAGGCGGATCACCGCTCGGTCGAAGCGTTGTTCGGCCAATATGAGAAGGCCAAGGACGGCAAGCGCAAGAAATCGCTGGCCAGCCAGATTTGCCTTGAACTGACAGTCCATACAAAGATCGAGGAAGACATCTTCTATCCCGCCTGCAAGGACCAGATCGACGATGGTCTGTGGCACGAGGCCTATGTCGAGCACGACGGCGCGAAGGTAATGCTGGCCGAGATCCAGGCCGGCAATCCAGGCGACGAATTCTACGACGCCAAGGTCAAGGTGCTGTCGGAGATGATCAAGCATCACGTCAAGGAAGAAGAGAAGAAGGCCGGGAACATGTTCGCCCAGGCGCGCAAGGCCGGTCTGGACACCAAGGCACTCGGCGCCCGCATGCAGACAGAGAAAAAGGAACTGACGGCGAAGTACAAGGCGAGCCTGCCGACGCCGCCGACACCGACATTCACAGGAACCAAACTCGCCTGAGGTGATGGCCATGACCGGGATTATCGAACGCGCCTATGAAATTGCGGCTTCGGGAAAAGTATCGCGTGTGTCGCTGATCGAAGTGGTGCTTTCCGAAGAAGGCTACTCGGCTGTCCGCTCGCACCTGGGGAGCATGACGCTGCGCGCCGACCTGCAAAGAATCTGCCGCAAGGCGCAGGGTCGCGCGCCGCGTTCGCTGAAGCCCGACCGAGCGCCGCTGTCCTCAGCACGGGTGGTCTAGATGCCCATGACCCCGGATGACACGATTGACGGCGCACCCTACGAGGAAGCTGTCGAAGATGCCCTGATCGAGACGCGCGATTCGATTTTGGATTTCATTGAGGAGCAACCACTCCTATCAGTGGCCTTGTCATTCGTCGCCGGCATCATTGTGGCGAAGCTGGTCCTCTGACCGTCTACTTCTTGATGCTCTTTGCGACTGCCCGCTTCGTCCCGCCCGGCAGCAGTGTCATGGCCAGGATGAAAGCAGACAGCATCAGGCAAATTCCGTTCGCGACAATAAGCGGCCATTGGTCAAGCGCCACGCCGTAACCGCACCACAGCGCAAACGCCGCGACCGTCAGCGCATACATCCCGACCGAGATGTCCTTGGTCTCGCCGCTTCGGATGATCTTCCACGCCTGAGGAACAAAGCTGACGGTGGAGCAAATCGCGGCCAGTGCGCCTACGATCACGACATAATTCATGCTGATTCCCTCTTGGGTTGACAACGCCCCGCGACGGGCGATTGCGCAAGACGATTTATTTGCGTTCGAGCCGTTCGCGCGCGGATCAATCCTGATCAGACAACGTTCATCACATGCCCGCTTGTCGGGTGGAGTACTGACCGGGCCCTCGCCCCAGCCCCTTCGACAGTGGGACCGGTCAGTCGCCCGCCCTCGCGCCGCGACCCTCTCAAAAACGACTTTCCGAAGCAGGAGAATTCCATGGCCTCGTCCAAGAAGAGCGTGCGCAAGACGGCGCCAGTCAAGAGTTCAGCCGGTGAGGGCGGCGAGACCCACCAGACTGCGCTGGGGGCGAATGTGCTGACGACGAACCAGGGCATCCCGGTTTCCGACAACCAGAATTCCCTGAAGTCAGCCCCGCGCGGACCGGTGCTGCTGGAGGATTTCGTCCTCCGCGAAAAGGTCATGCATTTCGATCACGAGCGCATCCCGGAGCGTATCGTGCATGCGCGTGGTTCGGCCGCGCACGGCTATTTCGAGAGCTACGGGGACGTGAGCAAGGTCACCAAAGCCAGCTTCCTGAAGAAGGGCACGCGCACGCCGGTATTCGTGCGTTTCTCCACCGTTGCTGGCAGCAAGGGCTCACGTGACCTGGCCCGCGACGTGCGCGGCTTCGCGGTGAAGTTCTACACCCAGGAAGGCAATTTCGATCTCGTCGGCAACAACATGCCGGTGTTCTTCATCCAGGATGCGATCAAGTTTCCCGATCTCATCCATGCCGCGAAGCCGGAACCGGACCGCGAGTTCCCGCAAGCGCAGACGGCTCATGACACGTTCTGGGACTTCATTTCACTGACGCCCGAAAGCTTTCACATGATCATGTGGGCGATGTCCGACCGCGCGATCCCGCGCAGCTACCGCATGATGGAAGGCTTCGGCATTCACACCTTCAGGCTGGTGAACGAGCGGGGCGAGTCCACGTTTGTGAAATTCCATTGGCGCCCGAAGCTCGGCATGCAGTCGGTCGTATGGGACGAAGCGCTGAAGATCAGCGGCGCCGACCCGGACTTCCATCGCCGTGACCTGTGGGAAACCATCGACGGCGGCGACACGGTCGAGTTTGAACTGGGCCTCCAGTTGTTCACCGAAGAGGAGGCGGACGGCTTCGGCTTCGACGTGCTCGATTCCACCAAACTTGTTCCCGAGGAACTCGTCCCGTTGAAGATGGTCGGGCGCATGGTGCTCGATCGCAATCCGGATAACTTCTTCGCCGAAACAGAGCAGGTCGCGTTCTGCGTGGCCAACGTCGTGCCGGGCATCGACTTCAGCAATGATCCGCTGATGCAGGGGCGTCTGTTCTCCTATCTCGACACGCAGCTGAAGCGTCTCGGCGGCCCGAACTTCCATCAGATCCCGATCAACGCGCCGAAATGTCCGTTCGCCAACAACCAGCGTGATGGCCACATGCAGATGCAGGTGCCGAAGGGACGGGTGAACTACGAGCCCAACAGTCTCGATCCGGCTGGTCCACGCGAGAGCCTGGCGCGCGGCTTCGCCAGCTTTCCGGCGGTCGATGACGGTGCGAAGCTGCGCATACGACCGGAGTCGTTCGCTGACCACTACAGCCAGGCGCGGTTGTTCTTCCGCAGCCAGACCCCGGTCGAGCAAGATCACATCGTGGCCGCACTGCTATTCGAACTGAGCAAGGTCGAGACGGCGGCGATACGCGAACGGGTTGTGTCGCGCCTTCTGAACATCGACTCTGCTCTCGGTGCGAAGGTGTCGGCAGGTCTTGGTCTTAGCGGCGTCAAGCCGGCGCCGGCCGCGGCCGCCATACAGGACATGGATTTGTCGCCCGCGCTCAGCATCCTCAAGAAGGCCGAGGCGACGTTCGAAGGACGTTGCGTCGGTCTGATGGTGAGCGACGGCGCCAGTGCCGATATCGTGGCAGCCTTGCGTGAGGCCGTCGGCAATGCGGGCGCCAAGGTGAAGATCATTGCCGAGCACATTTCCGGCGCCAAATTGTCGGACGGGAAAGTGTTGCCGGCAGATCAGCGGATCGGTGGCGCACCGTCGCCGCTGTTCGATGCGGTCGCGATCGTTGCGTCGGATGACGGCGTGGTCCGGCTATCACAGTTGGGTGCCGTGCAGGATTTTGTGCGGGATGCCTTCGCGCATCTGAAGGTGATCGCACACTCGCCGAACGTTTCCGCGATCTTAAAAAAGGTGGGCCTGGAGCCGGACAAGGGGTTTGTGCCGCTTGCAAAGAAGACCGATGGCAAGACTTTCGTGTCGCTTGCTGGTGCCGGACGCATGTGGGACCGCGAACCGAAAGTGCGGCCGCCGCAGAAGCAGGCGAACTAGCTCTGCCTGGCACTCCCAAGCGCACCGCTGAAGCCTTCAGCCCAGCGATCGCGTTCGGGCGTGGCTGTGTAGGGGTTGAGCGAAGCTGCGACATCGGAAAGACCGCGCTGCTCGTCGGTCAGCTTGAACGCAGCGTTCCAGCCCTGGGCATAGATGCGGCTGAGGACATACTCACTGGTCATCGGATAGTACCTCTCAGAATTTCTTGCGGCGCGCCATTCTTGCGTTGTTGCGGCCACGATTGACTTCAAGCCGTGCGAGATCGGCGTTGGCTTGATCCTTCTGCCCGGAGTCGCGCTCCAGCGCCTTGCGCAGGTCCTCGGGGTCGATCTTCACGTATGCGGTTTCGTTGCCATGAAGGATGTGCATGACGGTTGCGTTACGCTTCCAGACGGGAAACGAAACCTCGTCCAGACTCTCTTCTTCGGTATCGACCGTGTAGTCGCCGGCGGGCTCAATCTGGTCGAACCCGTCCAGCAGGAATGGTCGGCGAAATGTGACGATCTGGCTGATCATGCGCGTAACCATGGCGTGTTGCTCTCGATTGCGCGTGGGGAACGCCAAAGCGTTTCCGGACGGCCAAACGCGAAGGTTCGCGGAAAAGCGGTGAATACCGCTTAACCTAACGTGGCTATCCGTACTGCGCATTGCAAGAGCGATGGCAGGCGGTGTTCCTTTGCTTTAGTGTCGATTCCGCGATTGATGCGGCAATTCAAAGAAGCGGGACATGGCGGCAAAACAACAGAAATTCGGCCGGGCTGCCAAAGCGGCGCCGAAGAAGAAACATACGATCCAAAGCAGGATTTCCGACATCGGCGCTGCGATCTCGAGCGCATTCGGCAAGGGCAAGCCGAAAAAGGCTGCCAAGCCAGCGCCGAAACGGACAGGCAAGAAGTAACCTGCTAGACCGTGTGATCGCCGGAGCAGCGACGCGCCGGCGCCCGAGAGCCTCAGGCTCCCACGCTCAGACATCGCACAGCCATTTAGTGCCGATATCCATTGGATACCGGAGAGAGGCCATCATGGCTCGAGAAACCGCCTACTTCGTCCGCGCCTACAAGGTGGGGCGCGGCAATGGCCTGAAGGCCGACGCTGCCGTGCTCTGTAAATCGGCGGACGCCGCGCGCCGCAAGGCAGAGATGCTGGTGGCCACGTCGGCGGGTGTCGTCGCATTCTCGACATCCGGGGACGCGGAACTCGGCGACTTCGATGAAGAGCCGACGCTGATCTTCAAGTCCGGCCGCTTGCCGCCGCCATTTGACGAATAGATGATGCAGTTCCTGATTGGCCAGCTCTATGAGCGCACGGTGATGGCCCGCCGCGAGTCTGCGAAGGTTGTTGCGATCGTCGACTACGGGCGCGTTGGCTGGCTGAAAATGATCGACGCCGAACGGCCGCCTTTTGAACTAACCGAAACAAAGATGATGGGCTGGCAGTTTCAGACGCGCCAGCAGAAGGACTAGTATGATCTCTCCAGTTGCGTTCGCGCGATCCATTTTGCTTGCGATCGCGCTTGCCGCGATGGCGGCCTCTCCGGCGATGGCCGTCACGCCCGCCGAGACCTTCATCTCCGACAACATCCACCAGGGTCTCGATGTCCTGAATAACAAGGGGCTGTCAGATGATCAGCGCAGGGTTCAGTTTCAGAATTTCCTGCTGGGCATGACCGACATGCAGCGTATCGCGACGTTCACGCTTGGGCCGTATTCCGCGAAAGCTTCACAGGCGGATCGTGATGCGTTCGCACAGGCATTCCAGAACTACGCACTTGCCGCCTATCAATCCTACTTTTCGAAGTATGCCGGCCAGACGCTCCTACTTTTCGAAGTATGCCGGCCAGACGCTGACGGTCACCGGCTCAACCGCACATGGCGCGGATGATTTTGTCGTGGCGACGCTTCTTGTGGATCCGAAGGATCACAGTGGTCAGCCGCTGCAAGTCGATTTCCGGGTGCGGACCGACACCGGACATCCGGTGCTGGTCGATTTCAGTGTCGCCGGAATCTGGCTGGCCCTGGAAGAACGCGATCAGTTCGTCGCTTTCCTCGATCACAACAGCGGAAGCGTCCCGCTCCTGATCTCTCACCTCCACGATCTCGCGCAGCACCAGAATTAGCGCCCTAAAAATTTACCGCCGCCCCCTTGTGTACCGGTGTTATAGTTATATATAACACTAGTTCAGAGATGAGATGGCCGCTCGGATTGAGCGACAGGGTGCGATAAGACCATGCAAACGCTCGTAAATATGATCTTCGGTGCTGTCCTGGCAGCGATCGTCCTTGGACCCGCTGCCTGGGCGGGAACAGATCTTTCGCCTGCTCTTGGGATATCCGCCGCGGCGTCCACGACGTCATCTGTCGTGCACCACGGCCCGACGGACACGCCCGATGGACCATGAGTGGAACGACAGCCAGCCGATCTACCGCCAGCTGCGAGACCGGATCATTGCCATGATACTTGACGGTGTCCTCAACGAAGGCGACCCGCTGCCATCCGTGCGCAATGTCGCCGCCGAATATCGCGTCAATCCGCTGACTGTGCTGAAGGCTTATCAGCAGCTGGCCGATGAGCAGCTGGTGGAGAAGCGGCGCGGCCTGGGCATGTTCATCAATACGGGCGCGCGCGCGCTGCTGCTGGCCGCCGAACGCGAACGCTTCCTGAAAGAGCAGTGGCCCGTCATCCACGCAACCATCGAGCGCCTCGGCCTCACGCCGCAGGATCTGCTGATATCCAACACTGCGAAGGGGGGCTGAAGCATGCCATGCATCGAGGCGAAGGGCCTTCGCAAAATCTATGGCACGACAGTCGCGCTCGACGGCGTCGATCTGAAGATCGAGGAAGGCCGCATCGTCGGACTCATCGGTCCCAATGGTGCCGGCAAAAGTACGTTGCTCAACGCCGTACTTGGCCTGACGCCGTATCAGGGCGAACTCAGCGTGCTGGGCCTCAATCCGTGGAACGCGCGTGACCAGCTTATGCGGGATGTCTGCTTCATCGCCGACGTCGCCGTTCTGCCGCGCTGGCTTCGGGTGTCTCAGGCGGTTGACTATGTCGCCGGTGTGCATCCGCGCTTCGACCGCGCCAGGGCCGAGGCTTTCCTAGCCCGCACCCAGATCAGAAAGACGAGCCGCGTCCGCGAATTGTCCAAGGGCATGGTCACCCAGCTTCATCTGGCGCTGGTCATGGCGATCGATGCGAAGCTGCTGGTGCTGGACGAGCCCACGCTCGGTCTCGACCTGCTTTACCGCAAGCAGTTCTACGACACGCTGCTGAACGACTATTTCGACCGCAGCCGGACCATCGTCGTCACGACGCATCAGGTCGAGGAGATCGAGCAGATACTGACCGACGTGATGTTCATCAACCACGGCCGGATCGTGCTCGACTGCAGCATGGAAGAGTTCGAGACGCGTTATCTTGAACTCACCGTGCGCCCCGAAAAAATCACCGAAGCCCGCGCGCTGTGCCCCGTTCGCGAGCGCCAGGCGCTTGGACGAAGCATCCTGCTGTTCCAGGGCGTCGCTCGGGAGAAGCTTACCGGGTTGGGCGATGTCCGGACCCCCAGCATTGCTGACCTGTTTGTTGCCGTGATGACCGACAAGACCGGAGCTGTTGCATGACCACCGCATCGGAATCCCCTGCCGCGACGCCGCTGTCCAAGCCTACGCGCCCCTATTACTGGTCGGTGCGGCGGGAGATGTGGGAATACCGCTCGGCCTATATCGCGCCGCTGATAACGGCCGGCGTCGTGCTGTTCGGCTATCTGATACGTTTGGCACATCTGCCGAAAGTGGTCAGCAGCATCGCATCGCGCACGCCGATCGAACAGTTCGCGGAGATCAGCAAGCCCACCGGCGTTGCCGCGATCGGCATCGTCATTGCCGGTCTCGTGATCAGCGTGTTTTACAGCCTTGGAGCGCTCAACAATGAGCGTCGCGACCGAAGCATCCTGTTCTGGAAATCATTGCCGGTATCGGACCTGACGACGGTGCTTTCAAAAGCGACCGTCCCGCTTGTCATCGTGCCATGCATCGTCTTCGCCCTCGTGTTTGCCACTCATCTCGTCATGCTGATCACGGGCAGTGCGGTGCTTCTTGCACATGGCACAAGCGCTTCGATCCTGTGGGCCTATTGGCCGCCCCTAAAGATGGCGCTGGTGCTGCTGTACGGACTGGTCACTCTTACGCTGTGGTGGGCACCCATCTACGCGTGGCTGTTGCTCGTCTCTGCCTGGACCAAGCGGATGACATTTTTGTGGGCCGTCCTTCCCGTACTTGGCGTCGGCCTCATCGAGAAGATCGGCCTGGATACGTCGTACTTCTCGCAGATGATCAGCGATCGCCTGACGGGGTTCATGGGCAAGGCCTTCGATTTCGAGAACGCGGCCAAGAGCGCGGCAAAGGGACAATTGACCGACCAGATCGCCATGCTCACGCCAATGCGCTTCGTCGAGGCGCCGGGCTTGTGGCTGGGCCTAGTCGCGGCCGCCGTCTTTCTGGCCGGCGCGGTTTGGCTGCGTCGCAATCGCGAGCCGATCTGAACGATCTAGGCGGCGGCCTCTACTCCAGGAGGGCCGCCGCCATTATACTCCGTCCGTCGCCCGGACCTGGACCGTATGCTCGAAATCTATGTCGACGGAGATGCCTGCCCGGTCAAAGCCGAGGTGGAGAAGGTCGCCACACGCCATGGCCTTGCCGTCCAGATCGTCAGCAATGGCGGCATCCGTCCGCGGCCGCATCCGCTGATTCATTATGTGATCGTGGAGCAGGGCGCTGACGCTGCCGACGACTGGATCGCCGATCACATCCAGGCCGGTGACATCGCGATCACGGCGGATATTCCGCTGGCAAGCCGGTGTCTGGCGAAAGGTGCGCGTGTGCTCCGCCCGAACGGCGATCCCTTCACGGCAGACAACATCGGCACGGCGCTTGGCATGCGGGAATTCCAGCGCCATCTGCGAGAGGTCACAGGCGGCCAGACCTTTAACGCCAACTTCACGGCGCGAGATCGTTCCAGTTTCCTCAATGCGCTGGACCACGCCATCCAGGCGATCAAGCGCTCGCAAACGGCGTGAGCGCGACCAGCCGGAATCCGCTATAACCATCGCCTAACACACGTGGCTTTGGAAAGCGGGCGCAGGCCACGCATGGGGCAATGACAGATCAACCCACATTGAGAGATGTGCTCCTGAAGGAGCGGAGCGCGCTGCTCGATCTCTCGACCCGCAACCGCCTTCTCAGTATCCAGCTGCGCACACGGAACGCGCGCCTGATCGAGATCGTCGATGAGAAGCCGGCTGAAGTCCGGCGTCTGCTGGAGAGCGGCAAGTCGCTGGCCTTCCTTCCAGGCAGGCAACTGACGGAGGAGGAGCGTGCGGCGCTTCCGCCGGATGACAAAGAGACGGCCGGCGATATTCCTCAGCCGAATGAAGAGAACGGCGAGGACGCAGCGAAGCGTCATTCCGATCTGTTTCTGCAGACGCGGCTGACATCAGAAGGTCTGCAGAAGCGGCTGTTCGACATCTGGTACGATGCGCGCACGCTGGAGGAAGAACAGGGCGTCAACATCCTGTTCCTCGCGATCGGCCTGCTTCGCTGGTACGAGGCGGACGATTCGGATGTCGCGCGGCATGCGCCGCTGCTCCTTCTTCCGGTGTCGCTTGAGCGCAGCAGCGCGTCCGACAAGTTCAAGCTCAAGGCCCGTGGTGAGCCGCTGGCCACCAACATCACTCTGCAAGCCAAGCTGAAGGCGGAGTTCAACATCCTGCTGGAGGATGTCGACACCGAAAGTGATGATTTTGACCTCGCCGCCTATTTCGCGAAGGTTTCGGAAACCGTGGCGAAGCAGAAGCGGTGGAAGGTGCAGCCGGATGCGATGGTGCTGGGCTTTTTCTCCTTCGCCAAATTCCTGATGTATCGCGATCTTGATCCGCAGCTCTGGCCCGAGAGCGGCGGGATCGATGCCCATCCGCTGGTGAGCGCGCTGCTGCGCGATGGCTTTCCGCAATCCGACCCGCTCATAGCCGACGATGTTTCGCCGATTGATCCGGTCATTCCACCGGCCGCGCTCAATCATGTTGTGGACGCGGATAGCTC
>DASZCC010000165.1:0-3032 GCA_035943485.1 Rhizomicrobium sp.
CCCGGCGCCCATGTCGTTGCGGTGTGCCAGCCCTGTGCGGCGCTGCTTGCGTGCGTCGCGGCGATGGCGGAGGCGAACCATCCTTGCCAGCCACGCAGCATGACGCTGATGGCAGGTCCGATCGACACGCGGATCAATCCCACCACCGTCAACGAGCTTGCGACGGCCCATCCGATCGACTGGTTCGAGAAGAACCTGATCACCACCGTGCCGCGCCGCTATGCCGGATCGCATCGCCGCGTCTATCCGGGCTTCATGCAGGTGACGGCGTTTCTGTCGATGAACCTCCCGCGCCACGTTCGCGCTCACCTCGACCTCTTCGAGCACATCCGCAAGGGCGAGGAGGAAAAGGCCGAAGCCAACAAGAAGTTCTACGACGAGTATTTCTCCGTCGCCGATCTGCCGGCCGAATTTTATCTGGAAACTGTGGCCAAGGTCTTTCAGGAGTATCACCTGCCCCGTGGCCTGTTCGAGTATCAGGGCCGCAAGGTGGACCCCGCTGCGATCCGCAAGACGGCGCTGCTAACTGTGGAAGGCGAGCGCGACGATATCTGCTCAGTCGGCCAGACCGTCGCGGCGCAGGACCTCTGCAAAAGCATCAAGCCGTTTCGCCGCAAGCACTATGTCCAGGCGGGTGTCGGTCACTACGGCGTGTTCTCCGGCACACGGTGGCAGACCCAGATCTATCCGCTGGTTCGCAATATCATCCTGGCGAATAATCACTAGCCGGCTGCTGCAGCCGCTTGCGCCATCACCTCTTCATGCCGGGCGCAGATCTTCGGCCATAATGACGCTGCTTCCGGTACATCCAACGCGAACGTGTCGCACAGGGTGCGGACGAGGTCCTGTTCGTTGTCGAGGATGCGTGTTTCGACACCGTCCGGTGTCATGGTCCGCAATGCACGCCCTAGCAGCGCGTCGACGGCGCCGTCGCGATGGCGGAAACAGATCAGGTTCTGCACGAAGATCGACGTGGGCGCGGTCTGCAGCTTCGCACATTGCGCAGCAAAGGCGCCCTCGTCTGCCGGATCGAGATTGAAGTCGAATGACTTCGCGCCGCTGAACTTGTGATTGCGCAGACGCCACCAGCGGTCGTCCAGCCTGTCGAGACCGAATTCAAAGCCCGCCGCGTTGAACGGTCCTTCCGACAGGCGGATTGGAGCCACCGGACCATCGCCGAATCCTACATCGGCGAGATAGATCCCTTCTGGCAGCACGACGCGCAGCACAAGATGATTGGCATTCTGCACATCGCCCGCGGCCTCACGCATAACGGCGCCGGTGCCGCGGCGCACGTCAAAGCCGAGCTTGCCGAGCGCCCATCCGAAGACGCCGTTCATCTCGTAGCACCAGCCACCGCGCCGCCGGTTCACGATCTTGTCGAGCGCGTTCTCGACTGACGTATTGAGTTTTCGTCCCAGCTGCACGTCGAGATTCTCGTAGGACACGTTGTGCAGATGCGCGCGGTGCAGCGCAGTCAGACCTTCCAGCGTCGCCGGCGGACGCTGGTCGAGGCCTAAGCGAGAAAGATAACGATCGATATCCGGCGTGGTCATTCAGCCGGCCGCCTTTGCTGCCGGAAACGTCATGCGGAAACCGATCGCGATTCTGTTCCACACATTGATTGCGCCGATCAGGAGCGTCAGATCTGTCAGCTCCTTGTCATTGAACTGCGCGCGCGCTTCTTCGTAGACGTCATCGGGAGCATGCGTCTCCGAGATCAGCGTCAGCGCTTCCGTCCACGCAAGCGCGGCGCGTTCGCGCGGTGTGTAGAGCGTCGTCTCGCGCCACGCCGGCAACACGTGCAGCCGCTGCTCGGTCTCGCCGGCGGCGCGTGCATCGTGCGAATGCATGTTGAGACAGAAGGCGCAGCCATTGATCTGCGAGGCGCGCATCTTCACGAGTTCGATGAGCGGCATTTCGAGTCCGCTCTCCTTCACATAGTTCTCCATCGCCATCACCGTTTTGATGGCATTCGGAGCTGCGGCGTATGGGTTAATGCGAGCTTTCATAGTGGTTCTCCTCTTCTCAACCTAAGACGGATTGGGAGGTTCGCTTGTGACTGCCACCCATTCTGACTCGAAAAGTATGCGGCACCTCCAGTTCCCTTTGTAAGACATTTGTCCTACAATTGGTCATAGGACGGCGATTCCGAGGACTTTCCTCCCGCCTTAACCGTTTTGTGGCCGAATCGAATTATTTTGCAGTCCAGTAGAGTTCACTCTTGCATAGTACGAACTCCGTGCTAGATAGGACTTCGTAATAGCTTGGGAGGCGGACAGAGGCGCGTTGTGACTGAAGACACTCCATACACGCGCAAATTCCGTAAAGAACTGATGGCCGGGCTTTCTTCGCTCGTCCTGCTGGCGGTGCTCGCCCGCGCTGGACGTGAAATGTACGGATACGAAATCGCCAAAGCCGTGAAGGCGGAGGGCGAAGGCGGACTGATCTTCAAGCAAGGCGCGATCTATCCCGTGCTGCGCTCGTTGAACGCGACCGGACTGCTCCACAGCCGGGTTGAGGCTTCCGCGTTCGGTCCCCCTCGCCGCTACTACGACATCACGGATGAGGGCCGCCAAGCACTGAACGACTGGCAGGGCGCCTGGCGCGACATGCGCGAATTCGTCGACGACGCATTGCTGGCAGGTTCAACGCCGAATGATGGGCATGCCGGTGCCAGCGCCTGATACCGTAACCGCCTATCTGGCAGAGCTGCGCCGCGCCTTGAAGGGCGCACCGGCCGGCCTGGTCAGTGATGCGCTCGGAGATTGTGAAGATCACCTGCGCAACGAGATCGCGCAGAACCCCGAACTCACCGAAAAGCAGATCCTCGCCTCCGTGGTGGAAACCTACGGCACGCCCGAGGAGATCGCAGAGGAGTACCGCGACATGGAAAAGACTATTGGCGGCCCCTTCCCGCCTGCCGAAATGCCGGCCGAACAGCGCCGCTTCGGATTCTTCAACGTCGTATCGGATCCGCGCACCTATGGCGCGTTGTTCTACATGCTGCTGTCGCTGGCGACCGGCATCTT
>DASZCC010000166.1:0-5247 GCA_035943485.1 Rhizomicrobium sp.
GTGTTCCGCGCCATCACCACGCATGACGCGAAGCGGGCGAGCGCGGCATGAGGATGATCTGGCCGATCTTCAAGCGTGAGTTCGCGGCCTATTTCGCGACGCCGCTGGCTTATGTGTTCATCGTGATCTTCCTGCTCGCGATGGGCACCTTCACGTTCTATGTCGGGCGCTTCTACGACAACAACATCGCCGACCTGTCGGTGTTCTTCTCCTATCAGCCGTGGCTCTACCTCTTCCTGGTGCCCGCGATCGCCATGCGGCTGTGGGCGGAGGAGCGGCGCACCGGCACGATGGAGCTGCTGCTCACCCTGCCCGTGCCGCTCTGGGCGACCGTCGTCGGCAAGTTTCTCGCCGCCTGGGCGTTCCTGATCGTAGCTCTCGCGCTCACCTTTCCGATCTGGCTGACAGTCAATTATCTCGGCGATCCCGATAACGGCGTGATCCTCGCCTCCTATGCCGGCAGCATTCTCATGGCGGGCGCCTATCTGGCGATCGGTGCCTGCATCTCGGCCACGACCGACAACCAGGTCATCGCCTTCGTGATCACGGTCGTCGTCTGCTTCCTGTTCACCGTCTCCGGCGCGCCGCTGGTATTGGACTTCTTCCGCTCCTGGGCGCCGCTGCCGCTGATCTCGGCGATCGCCTCGTTCAGCTTCCTCACTCATTTCGCCGCGATCGAGGCCGGCGTGATCGACCTGCGCGACCTGATCTTCTTCCTGTCGCTGATCGCGCTGTTCCTGCTTGCCAACGTCGTCGTCATCGACCTCAAGAAGAGCGCCTGAGCGATGTCACGCCGCGTCTACGCCATCGCCGCCCTGGTGCTTGCCGCGATCATCTTCGTCGCGGTCAACATCGTCGCGGATAACTGGATCACCACCGCGCAGCTCGACCTGACCGAAACCGGCCAGTTCACCTTGGCCGAGGGCACGCGCAACATCATCGCCAAGATCCCCGAGCCGATCACGCTGCGCTTCTACTACTCGAAGAAGGTCGCAGCGGACTACGCGTCGACTGCGGCCTACGCCAAGCGTGTGCACGACCTGCTCGCGCGTTACGCCGCGCTCAGCCACGGCAAGATCATCCTGCAGGAGATCGATCCCGAGCCCTTCACGCCAGCCGAGGACGAAGCCACCTCCAACGGCCTGACCGGCGCGCCGACGGATCAGGGCGACACGGTCTATTTCGGCCTCGTCGGCACCAACCGGATCGACGGCAAGGAAGTCATCCCCTACTTCAATCCGGAGCGGGAGCAGTATCTCGAATACGATCTCTCCTCGCTGATCTATCGCCTGTCGATGCCGCAGAAGCCGCTGCTCGGCATTCTCTCGACACTGCCGCTGGACACCGGCGCAGGCGGCATGGCGGCGGCGCTGCAAGGCCAGTCGCAGCCCTATGCGATCTACACCGACCTCAGCCAGACCTACGCGACGCAGATGCTCGATCCGAAGATCAACCGAATCCCCGATGCCGTGTCGGTGCTGATGGTCGTCCATCCCACTGGCCTGAGTGCCGCGGCGCAGTACGCCATCGACCAGTTCGTCCTGCGCGGCGGACGCGTGCTTGTCTTCGTCGATCCCAACTCCGAACTCGCCGGCGGCGCGCCGACCTCGGACCTGCCGAAGCTCTTCGCCGCCTGGGGCATCGCCTACAATCCCGGCAAGGTCGTCGCCGATCGCGATCTCGCGCAGCGTGTCCAGGTGTCGAGCGATCCGCGCAATCCTGTCGCCAGCTATCCGATCTGGCTGCACCTGGGCGCAGCGCAGTTCAATCCGACCGACATGGTCACCGCCAACCTGCAGGCGATGAACCTCGCCAGCGTCGGCAGCCTTACACCGCTCAAGGGCGCGACGACGACCTTCACGCCGCTGCTAAAGTCGTCGGCGCAGGCGATGCTGTTCGATGCCGAGCAGGTGCGCTTCAACCCGCGCCCGCAGGACATGCTGGCAATGATCGTGCCGACCGGCAAACCCTTCACCATCGCTGCGCGCGTTTCGGGCCCTGCCAGCACAGCCTTCCCGAACGGCCCGCCGGCGCCGATGACGACCGCCGGTCAGCCGCCACCGCCGCCCCTGCCGCCGCAGATCAAGCAGTCGACGACACCGATCAACGTCATCGTCATGGCCGACACCGACATCTTCAACGATCAGTTCTGGGTTCGCGTCCAGAACGTCTATGGCAAGCGTGTCGCGGCACCCTTCGCCGACAACGCCGCCTTCGTCATCAACAGTGTCGAGAACCTGATGGGTTCAAGCGATCTCATCTCGCTACGCACGCGCGCAACGAACGATCGTCCGTTCACAGTGGTGAAAGACCTTCAGGCACAGGCCCAGGCGCAATTCCAGCAGGAAGCCGAAGGACTGCAGGCCCGCCTCACCGCGACGCAGCAGCGCCTGCACGAGCTTGAACAAGGCGCCAGCGTCAACGGCCAGGCAACCAACTCGCAGGGTTTGACGCCGGAGCAGCAAGCCGAGATCGACCGCTTCAAGCGGGAGCTGGTCGAAACCCGCGCTGAACTGCGTGACGTGCAGCACAATCTGCGCAAGGACATCGACTGGCTGGGCGACGTCCTCGCCTTCGTGAACATCGCGCTGGTCCCGATCCTGGTCGCGGGCTTCGCAATCGTGCTGGCATGGTTCAGGCGCCGGCGTCGCGCCCGCGTTCTGGCACAGGGAGCGACGCGTTGATGCCGACCGATCCCCGCCGCCGCCATCTGCTCATACTCGCCATCATTGCCTTGGTGAGTGTGCTTCTAGCCGGCGTCGCTGTTTGGCAGCAGTCGCGCAACGATGTCAGCACAACCTCTCAGGACGACTTCTTTCCTGGCTTCGCCAAAAAAGTGCGCAAGGCGACGCACATCCACATCGCATCATCGACCGGCGCGTTCGACATCACCTTCAGCCCGCAGAAGGGTTGGGTCGTACCGCAACGCTACGACTTCCCGGCCTCGTTTGATCTCGTTCGCCGGACGCTGGTCGGCATGGCCGCACTCGTCACGCTCGAACCCAAGACGGCCAATCCGGCATGGCTGCACTTCATCGGTCTGGACGCGCCGCCGAAAGGAACCGGCATCGCAATCACCGTGAGCAACGAGAAAGGCGAGGCTCTCGCCGCGCTCATCGCTGGCCGCAGCGAGGACATCGGCGATTCCTCCGGCGCGATCGGTCTGTTCGTACGCCGTCCCAACGAAGATCAGAGCTGGCTGGTGCGTTCGGTATTTGATCCGCGGCCGCTGATCAGCGACTGGCTCGACAAGACGGTCGTGGATATCGATCGCGCCCGCATCCAGAGCGTCACATTCCAGCCGCCCAACGCACCATCATTCACCGTGAGCCGTGCGAAGCCGGCCGATGCCGACTTCACGCTGTCGCCACTCAGCAAGCCGCTACCCGACGCATCGATGCCGGACGCGCTTGCCGCCGCCATCACCGGCTTCTCCTTCAACGATGTGCGCCCGGCAAAGGATCTCGATTTCGGTGCACCGGGCGGAGCCAGTCACGTCGTCACCACCACCTTCGACGGCCTGCGCGTCACGGTGAACGTGCTGAAACAGGGCACCGATTACTGGGCCAGTGTCTCGGCCGAGGCGACCGATCCATCCCGGACCGACGCCAACAAGGAAGCCGCAAATATCAATGCGCATGCGTCGGGTTGGGCGTATAAGCTGGAAACGTTCAAGGGCCAGCTTTTCATGACCACCCTCGACACCCTGCTCAAGGCGGCACAAGGCCCTGCAGCAGGGGCGCCACCGCCGCAGCAATGACGGCCGAGCAGCTCGTCACCACGGGCAGCGACGGCGTGTTCCTGCGCGACTGCTGGTACATGGCCTCGCTCTCCGCCGACGTGGGACGCGGCAAGCTGAAGCGCGAACTGATGCTGGGCGAGCCGGTGCTGATCGGCCGCATGAATGACGGCAGCGCATTTGCGATGCGCGATATCTGTCCGCATCGCGCCGTGCCACTCTCGGCTGGTCGTGTGATGCCGGAGAACACGGTCGAATGCCCCTATCACGGCTGGCGGTTCAAGGCGGATGGCCAATGTGCGCTGATTCCGTCGACGGTTTCGGGCCAGTCGATCGAAGCCGGCAACATCCGCGTGCGCTCTTATCCGGTGCGCGAACAGGACGGACTGATCTGGGTCTATATCGCCGAACCCGGGCACGAGAAACAGCAGCCGCCGCGCGGCGAGCCGCCAAAGGTCGGCGTGCCGAATGCGACGCCGCGCTGGCATGAGAGTCAGCTCTTCGCCTGCGGCATCGATCAGGCGGTGATTGGTCTGATGGATCCGGCGCATGCGCCTTACGTGCATGGGCGCTGGTGGTGGCGTGTGAACCCGAAAGAAAAGGTGAAGCACTACGCGCCGCTGACGAACGGCTTTGTCATGACACGGCACAAGCCGAGCAAGCCGATGTACGGCGTGCTCGGCGCCGATGTTTCGACCGAGATCACATTCGAGCTGCCCAGCGTGCGGTTCGAGAACATCACAGGCACCGTGATGGGCAGGCGCATTGACGTCGTAGGCCTGACCACCTGCACGCCGCGCGACGCCGACACGACGCAGGTGACGCAGATCTTCTACTGGCCGGCGTGGCTCGGCTTCATCAAGCCGTTCTTCTGGGCACTTGGTCCGACATTCCTTGGCGACGATCGGCGCATCGTCGAGTTGCAGAAGGAGGGCCTGAAGTTCAACCCGCCGATGATGCTGATCCAGGATTCCGACGTGCCGGCGATGTGGTACCACCGGCTGAAGAAGGCCTGGACGGAGTCGGTGACAACCGGCGCCCCGTTCGTGAACCCGGTGAAAGAGCGGACGCTGCGCTGGCGGAGTTAGAGGCACGCTGGCGGGCCAAGACAAATATTAGCTGCTGGGAGCGTGCGTGCTTCGAGGCCGCCTTCGGCGGCACCTCAGCATGACGAGAGTCGTTATTGCCCCCCTCGCGTCATGCTGAGGTGCGAGCGCAGAGAGCCTCGAAGCACCCACCACCCCCACCACCGTCATGGGCGGGCTCGACCCGCCCATCCATCACGCGAGCGTCTGCGAGTAGAGAGTCTTCGACGCACAAAGCGCGTCTGATGGATGGGCGGGTCGAGCCCGCCCATGACGGAGGTTAGGGGCATTCAAAATAGTTCTGCGTGTTAGCGATCGCTCTTTTTGGACCCGCTTGAATAGGCTTTCTGTCCTCTTATGTACGCCTCTCAACTTTGGGAGTGCGTGAGATGTATCGGATGCCATGAGATCAGACAGGCCAAG
>DASZCC010000167.1:0-6554 GCA_035943485.1 Rhizomicrobium sp.
TCCACGCATTGGCGACCGACACACAGCTGAAATACCGCGGCATAAAAGAGACGTACCGCAGCATCGAGGCGGGCAGTGGATTCCTCGTCACGCCCGCCAGCAAGCTCGTGGCCGACGTCAGCCGCACCACGCTGGCCGGCAATCGCTGGCTTCAGTTCACCGTTGGCGATGTATACTCGCTCTCGAAGCGGACCCAGCTATATGCCTGGGTCCGCTATCAGACTGCCGGAGGGGCCGCGCAGCAGGCGGCAATCTGGGCCATCGGACCCGCCGGCGCGGGTAACAGGAACCAGGGCATGGTGATGGCTGGCATACACCACGGCTTCTGAGGTTCAGATGAGGACGGGGCTGCCGCATTTGCGGGGTGCGTGATCATGCGTGAACAGCGCGGCAAGGATGCCGGACCGCCTGGCGAAACGTCGGATGCGGTGCAGGATGCGGCTATCTCACCGGCATCATCAACCGGCGTAACAGCGCGTCGCCCGCGCCTCGATATCAGACTGATCCGTACGCTGTCCGTTCTGATCGAGGAACGCAGCATCACGGCGGCAGCTGACCGCATGAACGAGACGCAACCGCAGGTGAGCCTGAAGCTGCAGCAACTGCGCGAGATTACTGGCGACGCGTTACTCGTTCGCGTGTCGCGTGCGATGATGCCCACCGCGTACGCCCTGTCTCTCGTCGGACCTGTCAAGCGGATCCTCGCCGACGTTGCGGCGCTCGAAAGCGGGTCCCGCGCGATCACCTCGGATTTTGCCGATCGGGCGTTCACGCTCGCGTTGCCGGATTATATTTCCGCGGGCCTGATCGGCGCATATTTCTCAGCTTTCCGCATGGAACGGCCCGGCTGCGAACTGAATATCCATCCTGTGGTGAGCGCCAGTGCGAGTCTGAAGGAACTGGAGGACGGAAGTGTCGACGTACTGCTCGAGTCCGTGCTGCTGCGATCGTCGCAGGTCAGAACGCAAAAGCTGTTTTCCGATCATTTCGTCTGCCTCGCGCGGCCAAACCACCCGCTCATCGGTGCGCCCCTCCAGGTCGATGTCTACCTCGGTCTGGCCCATCTAAGAGCCAGTCATCATTCGAGCCTGAACGACGGTGTGGTCGACCGGCACCTTGCAAGCCTCGATCTCGCGCGCAACATCAAGGCGACCACCCCGTATCTGAACTCAGTGGGTGAGACGCTGAAAACGACCGATCTCGTCTTCACAACGGCGGCTCACCTGGGCAGGTACCTGGCCGAAGAATTCGCGCTCCAGGTACTGGAACCGCCGGTTGACTTTCCCCCGCTCGAATATTCAATGCAATGGCATAACCGGGCCCACCGGTCAGCGGAATCGGTGTGGTTCAGGGATTTTTTGCTTCGGGTGACTGAACAGTACCTTTCAACGCAAGCGCGTCTGTGTCCGGCGTCGACCGTACCCGGACAGTAAGCCCAGGTGATGACAGCAGGCGTGTCCTGCAGAAACTTCGCGATAATCTTGTTGCCGGACGGACAAGCGGGAGACAGTCACGCGAACAGCTTTTGCGTACGCTAACTGTAACGACCTGCGTTTCAAACCGGTCGGCACTGCAAGCCAGACGATTTCCGGCCAGCATTGACGGCCACTCACAGCGCCCGTGCGCCCGGATTATCTGCCACTGAGTCTGCATTCAGCACCGGCCTGCATTCCCTCGAGGCGTGCCAGGGTTACCTGCAACCAGTCGAAGAGCCGCGATGCATCCAGGAAGCCGTCGTTTTGTTCACGGCTTCGCCAGCCCGGAGAGGCTGGCTTTTTCGACGCTCTTCAATGATCGGTCACGGATCCTGGGAACGCGACCGACCTCACCACCGAAGGCCTGTTTCGATCCTATCCCTTCGCAACGGCGCTTTCTGAACCGTACTCCCGGAAGCTGCCCGGATCCGGTCATGCCGGGGCGAACGGCGAGACCTTGTTCCGGCCAGTGGCCTTGGCGTTGTAAAGCGCCTCGTCAGCCGCCTTGATCACCGCAGTCACATCATCATCCTGTTCGGGCGCCCAGCTCGCCGCGCCGATGCTTGCGATCACGCGGCCATATTCGCTGCCGGCGTGCTCGATCGCCGGTTCGCTGATCGCCGCTCGGATCTTTTCGGCGATCAGCGCTGCCCCCGCAGGCGGCGTATCGGGCAGCATCACAATGAATTTTTCCCCAACCATAGCGTGCCGCACTGTCCGCAGTGCCGCCGGATGTTCTCGCCAATGCACCGTGCCACGGCGACCAGCGCATCGTCCCCTGCCTGGTGGCCTACGTGTCGTTGTAGGCCTTGAACCGGTCGATGTCGACGAACAGCAGCGAAAACACGCTGCGCGTGCGGCGCGCCCGACGCCACTGCGGGTCGAGAATTTCGCCCAGCGTGCGGCGATTGTTCAGGCCCGTCAGGCCATCCGTTCTCGCGGGCAGCTCCAGCTCCGATTTTGCGCGCATCCGGCTCCGGAACTGGGCCCCCAGCAGGAACGAAAGCGCGACGAACCCATCTGTTTGCACAGTGGACTCCATCCGGGGCGCGCTTGCTTATATTATCGTCTTGTCTCCCGCGAGCATTCCGGGTAACGCGGCGCCACTGCACCCGCTGTCGACGTAACGCTCCCCATCGGCCAGCCCAGTTATGTGGCCGCTGATGAAGGCGCCCGCTGCCGGGACCCGACCGGTGAGGGGTTCCACGAAGTCTTCGCCCGTCTGCGGAAAAATCGACGTGGCGACGAAACGGGCCGCTGCATGGGCGACCCTCGCATCCGTGACTGCCCATGACGACCAGATGGCGACCGAAAAGCCATGGAAGTAACCGAGCAGCCTGGCAGGCAGGCCGTTGGGTAATGATCCGTCGTCGGGCATAGAGTACGTGATCCTGTCCGCAGTCAGTGTCGCGACGATCGCCGCCACCTTGCGCGCCGTCGCGATGTGAGGCAGTTCATCCACCGCCTTGTGGGTTCGAAACAGGCGTCCGGCCATAGTCATCCCCTTGATAGTTTCTGTTTTCCCGCGACGAATGGTGAGGCGGCGAAGAGTGAATATGAATAATGCGAGGCCGGAACTCTGTGCGACGCTGAACTCCCGGACGCACATCGGCCCTGTCGCTGACACGCGAAGCGCCGCCAACTCGCGATTGCTCTGCGGGATTACAAATTCGGGTACGCTAGCTGCGCTCTACCGGATGTTTTTTCTCAATCGGGTTATCCATGCCTTTTGCATGGAATTCAGTCGGTTGGTTATTACTCAATTCGGCGTCCCCCAATACCAATGATAAAAACCGAGAGAAACCGGATCGCCCGTTTAACCGGCAGCATCCGGCAAAAACTGGCGGCGTCCTCGCTGGTTGTCGCGGCCTGCGGCGCCATGATTGCAATCGTCATGGTCGGCCTGTGCGCGGTGACGCTGTATGAGGGACGACTGGATGCACAGAACCATACCCGCGATACGTTGCGTGACATTGCGCTGATCGCACAGCGCGACATCGAGCGCAATCTCGAACTGTACGAACTGTCGTTACAGGCGGTCGTGGACGGCCTCCAGCAGGCCGATGTGATGGCCCTGCCGCCTCATCTGCGCCGGGATATCCTGTTTGACCGGGCGGCCAGCGCCAAGTATCTCGGCTCGATGCTGGTGCTGGACGAAACCGGCAATATCGTCATTGACTCGGGAAGCGACACACCCCGACACGGCAATTTCGCGGACCGACCGTACTTCATCGTGCAACGCGATCGCCCGGATGCGGGTCTCTATATCAGCGATCCGTACGAATCGCGCCTGCGTGGCAGGTCGCCGAGCATCGCACTCACCAGGCGCCTGTCCCATCCGGACGGCACGTTCGCTGGCATTGTGCTGCTGGCGGTCAATCTCGAGTATTTTCACAACCTGTTTGCCGGCCTGTCGCTCGGCCCGCACGGCTCGATGTCGCTGATCGGCAGGGACGGTGTCATGATCATGCGGCAGCCGTACGACCCCCGCATCATTGGGCGCAATATCAGCGGGGCCAGCACGTTTCGCCATTTCATGGCCGCGCCGGAAGGTAGTTTCAGCGAAATGGCATCGATCGACGGCATTCGCCGCCTTTACTGGTTCCAGAATTTTCCCCACGCGCCGCTGATTCTCATGGTCGCGGCCGCGGAGCAGGATTTCTACGCGGTATGGTGGCGCCGCGCGTTGACAATCGGTTCGCTGATGCTCGCGTTTGGCGCCGCCTTCGTCGGCCTCTCCGTGCTGCTCGGCGTGCAGTTGCGCCGTCGCGTGCGGGCGGAGTCCGAGCTGCAGCTGCTGGCGCGCACCGACGGCCTGACCGGGCTGAACAACCGCCGCAGTCTCGGCGAGATCCTCGACCAGGAGTGGCGCCGCGCGAAGCGCACACGCAGCGTGATGTCGCTGCTGTTCGTCGATATCGACCGCTTCAAGGCCTATAACGACACCTATGGCCACCAGGCCGGTGACGACGCACTCGCGGCGGTGGCCCGCTGTATCAGCGAAAGCATCCGGCGTCCGGCGGACACCGCAGCGCGCTATGGCGGCGAGGAGTTCGTGGTGGTGCTGCCCGACACGGCCGCGTCCGGCGCGTCGGAGATCGCCGAAAGGATCCGCAACGCCATCAGCGAGTGTGCCATCAAGCACGCCGGCAGCGAGTACGGACGCGTGACCGCGAGCATCGGCGTGGTAAGCAGGGTGCCGCTGACAGACGACGACCTGACGGCGGCGATCAAGGCCGCCGACGAGGCGCTCTATAACGCGAAAGCGTCCGGCCGGAACAGGGTCTCACAATCCCAGCCGTCGTGAGTATCGCAACCTCATCCTGCCTCGGAGCGCCATCGCAACACTGGCGGCGAGTCCATCTTGAGGGCATCTGTCCTCTGGCTAAGAGGTCAGTGTCGTGATTACTGGTTCAGATGACTTTTAATCATCGAGATGGCCAGCTTGCCGATGACAGCGATCGCGGCGAGTAGACCGGTATCAGCGCCACCGCCTGCGCAAACGCCCTGCTTTGGAGCGGGGCGAATGGCGGGTCAGGACCGGCTGCGGAAACTCGCCTTGGGACCTCCCCACGAAAGCTGTGGCGAGAGGCAGCGCAAAAATGTCAGGATCGCGCTGTGTCCGTGCCACGCTGGCTAACAGGCTCACGATCAATGATGCGTTCGACAAAGCTCGCAATCAACGGAGCGATCGTCGGCAGGCATTCCTCGAGCGCGAAGTGCCCGGTATCCAGCAGATGCAGTTCGGCATCCGGCACGTCGTCCAGATAGGCCTGCGCGCCAGCGTCCACGAAGAACGGGTCGTGACGGCCCCAGAAGATTAGCGTTCGCGGCCGGTGATCGCGTAGCCACGCCTGCCATTGAGGGTACAGGGCGATATTCGAGTGGTAATTCAACGCGAGATCGACCTGGATCTGGGCCCGGCCGGGCAGGTCGAGAAAGTGCTGGTCGAGAGTCCAGCCATCTGGTGCGATCAGCTCAGGATGCGCCGCACCGGTGAGGTACTGGCTCCGCGTCATCTCCAGCGTCAGCAGGCTGAGCACGCCTTCCTCGGCGCCTTTCGCACCCGGCTTCATCGCCGTGAACTTCTGCGCGATCGGGCTGAGACCTACCGTGTAAGCGTTGCCGTTCTGTATCACCAGACCCTCGATCCACTCCGGATGCCGTGCGGCCAGACGAAAACCCACCGGCGCGCCGAAATCAAACAAATAGGCGACGAAGCGATGCAGCCCGAGTGTGTGGCAGAAACCCTCCATCACATCCGCCAGGCGGTCGAAGCTGTAGGCGAACGGCCCGCCCAGCGTGGCAGGCACGGGAGCGTCGCTATGACCAAAGCCCGGATAGTCCGGTGCGATCATGTGACAGCGATCGCCCAGCGCTTCCATCAACCGGCGGTACTGATGAGACGCGGACGGAAAGCCATGGAGCAGCAGCAAGGTCGGCGCGTCTTTGCGTCCGGCTTCCCGATAGAAGACTTTGATGCCGTCGACGTCAACGTAGTGATGGGTAACCTGAGGGATGTTTGTTGTCATGAGCTCTTTCGCGTCAAGGTGTATCCGCGCCGATTGAAAATTGACCTGGCGGGCCGACTGAATTTCGATCCGAGGTGGGGACCGGTCTCCACGATGTGGCAATGATGAAGTAAGCGATCTGGCAACACCGCCGTCATCTTCGCGTCGCCGAACAGGCGGGATGAGTCGTTTTTGGGTCCGAGGAAACGTGAACCGCTCTATCTGCAGCACTTCGCACCGTGCGCCACAATTCCGAAGCGAAGTCCTAGGACGGTCGTGCTCCTTGAAGAGGCACTGCGCAGCGGATCCGTTCGCCATCACCGGTGAAAGAAAATCGCACATGCAATTGGCAATTTCCATCCCAAGGTCGTTGAGTGCGAAGTGCCCCGCATCCAGAATATGGACTTCTGCGGACGGCAACTCCCGTCGGAACGCCCATGCACCGTCGACCGTAAAGATCGGATCATGACGCCCCCAGGTGACCAGCGTCGGTAGCTGGCGATCGCGTAGCCATGCCTGCCAGCGCGGATAGCTGTCCAGGTTGTGGCGGTAGTCATAGGCCAACGCC
>DASZCC010000168.1:0-24221 GCA_035943485.1 Rhizomicrobium sp.
CGGTCTCGCGCACAAGCATATTCCCGAGATGAAGGAGCGCGCCGGCCTCAGCCATGCGCCGCTCTTCGCGCCAAGTGTCGGCCGCTACTATCGCGGCATGATCGTGGAAGTGCCGCTGCAGCTCTGGTCGCTGAAGGGAACGCCGACGGCGCACGACATCCACAGCGTGCTGGAATCGACCTACCGCGGCCGTCCGCTTGTCGAAGTGGCAAGTCTCGAAGAGGCCGCGGCGATGAAGGTGGTCGACGCTGAGATGCTGAAGAACACAAACAGGCTGAAGCTGTTTGTGTTTAGCAACAAGTCGGCTGGACAGGCCCGGCTGGTCGCCGTGCTCGACAATCTCGGCAAGGGCGCGAGCGGCGCCGCCGTGCAGAACCTCAACATCATGCTGGGACTGCACGAGACGACAGGACTCCTCTGATGTACCGGCCGCGCGCTTTCGCCGTGGACGACATCACGCTGTTGCACGAAGTCATCCGATCGCGTGTCTTTGCGACAGTCGCTGCGATGGTCGACGGCCGCGTCGAGTTCGCCTATGCGCCCGTCGTGCTGGACCCGCACGAAGGCCCGCTTGGTGCAGTGCGCTTTCATCTCGCTGCGGCCAATCCGATCTCCGATGTTCAGGAGGGCGCGCCGCTTGCCATCTCCTTCATGAGCGACGATGCCTATGTCTCGCCCGACTGGTACGCGACACCGGGCATGGTGCCGACCTGGAACTACATCACGGTCGAGGGCAGGGGCGCGATGCGTCACGTCAAGGGCGAGGGTCTGCGCCAGTTGCTGGCCGATCTGACCGCAGCGGAAGAGGTCAAGCTGGCGCCGAAGAAGCCGTGGACGATCGACAAGGTTCCTGCGGCGAAGATGGAAACATTGCTGAATGCGATCGTTGGCTTCTCGTTGCCGTTCGACTCGCTGGAAGGGAAGTACAAGCTCTCCCAGAACGTAAAGCCCGAAGATCACGCGGGTGTCGTGCGCGGCCTTGAAGCGCGCGGCATGACCCTCGCCCGGGCGATGAAAAAGGACACTTAGTGAAGAACATTGCATTGCTGAGTGCGGCGCTGCTGCTTGCGCCTGCCTGCGCCTTTGCAGCCGATCAGAACACAGCGGATCTGACCTGCGTCGTTGTCGGCATGCGCATGTCGCAATCGCCGGACGGGCGCACGCGTACGGTCTCCGTCGGCACGATCATGTACTTCATGGGAAAGCTCGACGGCCGCAGCCCGAACTACGATCTCCAGACGCATCTTGCCGACGTGCAATCACGCTTGACGCAGGACGCTCTGCTCGCGGAGGCCAGGCGTTGCGAAGATGAGATTGCCGCGCGGGGCAACGCGATCGATGCGATCGGACGCAATCTGCCCGGCTCGTTGAAGCCGCCTGCTGTCGCGGCACCATCGACGCATTAGAGAGATTTGATCTTCACATACGATCCGGGTGCATCGCCAAGAGTTGTCAGCTTGCCATCACCCGGCGTGCGCGCTGGTACCTTGGGGCCTGACAGCTTGGACAGCCACACATCCCAGTCCGGCCACCACGAGCCATGGTGTTCCTTCGCACCGGCCTGCCAGTCCTCGACCTTTGTCGGGTAAGGCTTGCCGTCGCCGAAGTTGTCGTTCGTCCAGTATTGATACTTCTTCGCCGCCGGCGCGTTGATGACACCCGCGATGTGGCCCGAGCCGGCAAGGATGTAACGGATCGCGCCTTTGAACAATTTCGTCGACTTGAAGATAGAGCGGAACGGCGCGATGTGATCTTCCTTCGCCGATTGCAGGTAAACGGGGATTGTCACCTTCGACAGATCGATCCGCACACCGCCAAGCGTCATCTTCCCGCGCGAGAGGTTGTTATCCTTGTAGCATTCGCGCAGATAATAGAGATGCGTCTTCTCGGGCATTCGCGTCGTGTCGGAATTCCAGTAGAGCAGGTCGAACGGCATCGGCTGCTTGCCGAGCATGTAGTTGTTGATGACAAAGGACCAGATCAGGTCATTGGCGCGCAGCATGTTGAAGGTGGTCGCCATCTTCGAGCCTTCAAGCACGCCACCGGCATTCTCCATCTGCTGATGCAGAGCCTCGAGCTGTTCGTCGTCGACGAACACGGTGAGGTCGCCGGCTTCGCTGAAGTCAGCCTGCGCCGCCCAGAAGGTGGCGGAGTGGACTCGGTCATCACCCTTGGCCGCCATGTAGCCGAGCGTTGCGGTCAGCAGCGTACCGCCGATGCAGTAGCCCACGACATTGGGATCGCGCACGCCGGTCGCGTCATGCACCGCATCTAGCGCAGCAAAGATGCCCTCTCGCATGTAATCTTCGAATGTCTTCATCGCGAGGCGGCGGTCTGGATTGACCCATGACGCGACGAACACGGTGTAGCCCTGGTCTACCAGCCAGCGGATAAATGAGTTCTCCTTGCGGAGATCCATGATGTAGAACTTGTTGATCCACGGCGGGAAGATAAGCAGCGGCCGTTCGTAAACTTCCGCCGTCGTTGGATCGTACTGGATCAGCTCCAGCAGCTCGTTGCGGAAGATAACCTTTCCCGGACTGGTCGCGATGTTCTCGCCGATGCGGAAGGCATCGGCCGACTGCCGGATGGACAGCTGTCCCTTGCCGCGTTCGATGTCTTCCAGAAGGTTGTCGAGACCTTTGACAAGGTTATCGCCGTTTGATGCCAGCGTCGCGCGCAACACTTCGGGATTGGTCAGGATGAAGTTGGTTGGCGCGATTGCGTCGACGAATTGCTTTGTGTAGAAGCTCACGCGCTTCCTGGCGTCGTCATCCAGGCCTTCTACCTTGCCGACGGTGGACTGCATCCAGTTCGCGGTCAGCAGATAACTCTGCTTGATGAAGTCGAATATCTGGTTTTCCTGCCAGTCCTTGTCGCGGAAGCGCTTGTCGCTCGGCAGCGGCGTCGCGATGGGCGCAACGTCCTCGCCGCCCAGCATCTTGCGCGCCGTGTTCTCCCAAAGACCCAGGAACCCTTGCCATAATTCGACCTGCGCATCGGCGACTGCCTGCGGGTGCGCCGACATCGCCTTGAGAAGCGCGTTGAAAGGACCCGCGATGTTCAGTGGATCGAGCGGTTCCTTGCTGCCATCCGTCTGTCTGCGGATGAAATCGGCGAGGAGGCGCTGCGACTGTGCGCTGACGCGCACCATGTTCCGGACGAACTCGGAGGGATCGGCAAGCGCATAGGCGCTAGCGGCGCCATCGACTGGCGGTGCGTCCTGCTTGTCCGATTTGGCGCTCTTCCCTGCCGCGTCGAGCTTCTTCTTCATCGTCACCAACTGCTCGTGACTCTTTTGATAGCGCGGTCCGGCGCGTGCCCGCAAGGCGAGCGCGGGTCCATTTGCCACAAGATTTCGCTGGAGTCGCAGGGTATTGCGCTTGGAAGGCCATTTGGCCGACTGTATACCTGACCCGAAGGATACAGGCTGATTGGGACATGACGTTATGAGCCAGAACCTGACGCGCGTGGCTGCGGTGCTGGTCTTTGCTCTGGGCACCGCTGCTTGCTCGACGGTCGACGACCTGATCGGCGACAGCACGCCTGCGCCTGCTGCCGCAGCGGACGCAAACGGCTTTCCGCCTGACACTGCGCCATCCCAAGGCGGCACGACCCCCGACATGGCGGCGATACCACCCAAGCCGTCAGGGGTGACTACGCCGGACGCACAGGCCGCAACGACAGACTCCCTCGGCGCCGATCGCGCGCGCACGACCTATAGCGGTGACGCGCTGCGTGCCGGCACGGAAGCTGCCGCGCCGCCACCGCCTCCCGCATCTGCTACGCCACTGCCGGCGACAGTCGCGTCAAACACGCCGCCGCCATCAGCGCCGCCTCAGGCCGCGCCGCCTCCGCCGAGCGATAACAACGACGATGGCAGCGCTCCTCCCGCGCCGGCAGCTGCTGCGCCACCGCCACAGCCAGCCCCGGCATCAGCGCCGGTTGCGGCTCCTACCGCGCCGGTCACTGCCATGGCAGCGCCACCTGCTCCGGGAAGCCAGCCCGCCGTTCCGGCCTCGACGAACATTCCCGGAATGGGAGCCACTGCGGTGGCCGATGGGCCGCTCGGTTTCAAGCCGTCGACTGCACCACCGCTTGACCCGTCGATCTCCAAATTCGTCTCGCAACCAATCATCGCGCGCTATCAGCAAACTGCGGCAGCCGCAGGAAGTACGACAGGCGTCATGGCGATGAACGCGCCGGGCAATGCGGCCTACGCCAACGCATCGGGCGTGACGCCAACGGCAGTCGTGTTGTTCCCAGGTGATGGCACGGCGCTGAGCGCTGCCGGCCGCGCGCAGGTCCGCGCCGCAGTGCAGGCGTATCAGAGCAGGGGCGGCGCGGGCTTCATCAAGGTCGTCGGCCATTCCTCTAGTCGCACGGCGAACATGCCACTCCAGCAGCACCTGATGTCGATCTTCGCGAAGTCTCAGGCGCGGGCGAATGCCGTCGCGAAAGAGATCATCCGGGAGGGTGTTCCGGCCAGCAAGGTTCTGGTCGAAGCTGTGGGTGACAGCCAGCCGGTCTATTACGAATCCATGCCGCAGGGCGAGGCGGGCAACCGCAGGGCGGAGATATTCATCCAGGGTTAGGATGCTTTAAGATCGCCCCAAAAACCATTGACGCCACGGCCTTATTGCCGTGATGCTGGTATGACGCGAAGCACTGCTTCGCGTGGAAACACGGTTCCGGACCATGCAGACAGACTTTTACCGCATCAAGCGGCTGCCACCCTACGTCATCGAGGAAGTGAACATCCTCAAGGCCCGTGCGCGCGCTGCTGGCGAGGACATCATCGACTTCTCGATGGGCAATCCCGACATGCCCACGCCCAAGCACATTGTCGACAAGCTGATTGAGACGGCCAAGGACCCGCGCTCGAACCGCTATTCGGCGTCGCGAGGGATCAAGGGCCTCCGCCGGGCATATTCGAATTTCTACCAGCGTCGATTTGGCGTCACTGTCGATCCCGATAGTGAAGTGATCGCGAATATCGGATCCAAGGAAGGCTTCGCGAACCTTGCCCAGGCGATCACCGCGCCTGGCGATGTCGTACTCGTGCCGAACCCTGCCTATCCGATCCATGCCTTTGGGTTCATTCTCGCAGGTGCTGCGATCCGCCATGTGCCCGCGACGACTCCTGAAGAGTATCTGAGCAATCTCGGTCGCGCGGTGCGCCACTCCGTACCTTCGCCGCTCGCGCTTGTCGTGAACTATCCGTCAAACCCTACTGCGCAGGTCGTGGGCCTCGATTTCTACAAGGAGATCGTTGCGTTCGCGAAGAAGCACGAGATTTGGGTGCTCAGCGATCTCGCTTATGCAGATATCTATTTTGACGATGCGAACCCGCCGCCCTCGATCCTGCAAATCAGCGGTGCGAAGGATGTCGCAATCGAATTCCAGTCCTTGTCGAAGACCTATGCGATGCCGGGATGGCGCATGGGTTTTGCCGCGGGCAACAAGCACCTCATCCACGCGCTGGGTCGTATCAAGTCTTATCTCGACTATGGAGCCTACACACCGATTCAGGTGGCTGCGGCTGCCGCCCTCAACGGGCCACAGGATTGCGCCGATGAAATCCGTGCGATCTACAAGTCACGCCGCGATGTTCTCGTCGACTCCATGAAGCGCGCCGGCTGGGATATTCCCTCGCCGCCTGCGTCCATGTTCGCATGGGCTCCTGTGCCCGAGAGCTATCGCGAAAAAGGTTCGATGGAGTTCGCAAAACAGTTGCTCATCCATGCGAAGGTGGCGGTTCTGCCGGGCACGGGTTTCGGCGAATATGGCGAAGGTTTTGTGCGCGTGGCATTGGTGGAAAACGAACATCGCATCCGTCAGGCGGCGCGCAACGTGAAGAAGTTCCTGTCGCTGCGCGTCAACGAGCCAGCCGAGCTGGAATCGGCGAAGTGAGCACGCCGTTTCGTATCGCAATTGCCGGCCTGGGCACTGTCGGCGGCGACGTCGTCAAGACACTGCACGAGCGCAAGACTGAGTTGTCAGAGCGGGCAGGGCACTCGCTAGAAATCGTTGCCGTCTCTGCACGCGACAAGACAAAGGCGCGGGCCGGAAATGTATCCGGCATTGCCTGGCATGAAGACGCCGTGTCGCTCGCAAAGACGAACGCAGATGTCGTCGTCGAGTTGATCGGCGGCGAGGAGGGTGCAGCGCGGGCCGTTGTCGAAGCTGCGCTGACGGCAGGCAAGCACGTCGTGACCGGCAATAAGGCGCTGCTTGCGCGTCATGGAACGCGGCTGGCGGCGCTCGCAGAGAAAAATCACCTTGCGCTCAACTTTGAAGCTGCGGTTGCCGGCGGTATTCCGATCGTTAAAGCCTTGCGCGAGAGTCTGGTCGCACATGGCGTGCGTTCGGTGCGGGGCATTCTGAACGGGACGTGTAATTTTATCCTGACAAACATGGAGAAGACGGGTCGCAGCTTTGATCACGTCCTAAAGGAAGCGCAGGAGTTGGGCTACGCAGAAGCCGATCCGACGCTGGACATCGGCGGCGGCGACACGGCGCACAAGCTGGCGATCCTTTCGAGCCTGGCATTCGGTACGGCACCAGATCTCGACCGGATGACTGTCGAAGGCATCGAGCGCATCACACAGGACGACATTCGTTTCGCGCGTGAGTTCGGTTTCCGCATCAAGCTCCTGGGCATTGCCCGGCGCGTCGGTCACGGGATTGACCAGAGGGTACAACCGGCGATGGTGCGGGCCTCGACTCCCTTGGCCGACGTCGATGGACCATTCAACGCGGTCGTAGCCGACGTGGGCGCCGCAGGGCCCTATTTCTTCGAAGGCCGCGGCGCCGGCGCAGCACCCACGGCCTCGGCCATCATCGCCGACATCCTGGACATCGCCCGAGGCTCGGTAGGACCAGCTTTCGGCCGCCCAGCTACCGCTCTGACGACGCTGGAACCGGCGCCTGCAGGGGCCTGGTCTTCGGCCTATTATCTGCGTTTCGAGGTCTTGGATGTGCCCGGCGTGCTGGCTGAAATCGCGGGCCATCTGGCCCAGTCACAGGTCTCGATCGAAAGCATGATCCAGCGCGGCCGGAGTCCTGGGGAACCGGTCTCGATAGTAATGATAACGCACGAAACTCCACAGGCGCAGGTTGAGCGCGCCTTGAAGGCCATAGCCACCTCGGACAAGGTGCGCGCGCGCCCGTGTATGATTCCTATGGAGGCCGCTTGAGCAAGATTGCAGACGTAGCACCGGGCAAAACGAGCCCGCTGGATCGGGCATTTGCACTGGAAGCCGTCCGGGTGACAGAAGCCGCCGCGATCGCCGCCGCACAGCAGATTGGCCGCGGTGACGAACATGCGGCTGACCAGGCAGCCGTCGAGGCGATGCGCACAGCTTTCAACGTGCTCCCGATCTCCGGCACCGTCCGCATTGGCGAAGGTGAGCGGGACGAGGCCCCGATGCTGTTCATCGGCGAGGAAGTCGGCACCGGCGGTCTGCCCGTCGACATCGCGCTCGATCCACTCGAAGGCACCACGCTTACGGCGAAAGCGCTTCCCAATGCGCTCGCGGTCATGGCGATGGCCGAACCGGGCACACTGCTCAACGCGCCCGACACCTATATGGACAAGATCGCAATCGGCCCGGGCTATCCGGACGGTACGATCGATCTCGATGCCGATCCGCAGGCCAACATTCTCGCGCTTGCAAGGGCAAAAGGTGTCCATCCGCGCGAGATCACGGCTTGCATCATGGATCGTCCGCGGCACGAGAAGCTGATTGCCGCTGTTCGCGAAGTTGGTGCCGCGGTGCGCCTCATCACCGATGGCGACGTTGCAGGCGTCATTGCAACGACGGATCCCGCTACGGGCATCGACATCTACATCGGCCAGGGCGGCGCGCCTGAAGGCGTGCTTGCTGCCGCCGCTCTTCGCTGTGTCGGCGGCGTCATGCAGACACGTCTTGTGTTCCGGAAGGACGATGAGAAGCGCCGCGCCGAGAAGCTCGGGATCAAGGATTTCAACCGCAAGTACCACTTGCTGGACATGGCCTCGGGTGACGTTGTCTTTGCCGCCACCGGCGTGACCGATGGCTCGATGCTGCAGGGCGTGCACTATCACAACGGTTATCTCACGACCGAGAGCATCGTGATGCGTTCGGCTACGCACACTGTCCGCTGGATCAAGGCGCGTCATATCCGCGAGCGCCATATCAGGGATGACCGCTGAACCTCGCAACCTGACGGCCGAGGCGGCTTTCGGCGTCGCACGGTCCTTCTCGGGCCGCCGCTGGTCGTTGCATGCCGTAGACGATGCCGTGGCGCAGTCGCTGGCGCGCGATGCCGGTATCTCACCTGTGTTGGCCCGTCTGCTGACGGCTCGTGGTGTAACGGCGGCAGATGCGGCCGATCACCTGAACCCAACCCTCCGCAAATTCCTGCCCGATCCCTCGACGCTCAAGGATATGGACAAGGCCGTCGCGCGCGCTGTCGAGGCGGTCAAGAACGGTGAGGTCATTGCGATCTGGGGCGACTATGACGTCGATGGTTCGACGTCTGCCGCGCTGCTTCATGAATTCCTTTCCGCGTTCGGCCCTTCGCCGCGCATCTACATTCCTGACCGGATGACCGAAGGTTACGGCCCGAACACAGCCGGACTTCTTGCGCTGAAGGAGGAGGGCGTCAGTCTCGTCATAACAGTCGACTGCGGTGCCGGCGCGGCCGGGCCGCTGACTGTCGCACGCGATGCCGGACTCGACGTCATCGTGCTCGATCACCACGCGGTCGAAGCGCCGCCACCGGCCATAGCGCACGTCAACCCGAACCAGCCCGGCGATCAGTCCGGTCTTGGTCATGTCTGCGCTGCCGGTATCACCTTCCTGTTCGCCGTGGCGCTCAATCGCGCGCTACGACCGTGGTATGCCGAGCACGGTATCGCCGAACCCGCACTTCTCGACTACGCCGATTTCGTAGGGCTCGCTACGATCTGTGATGTCGTGCCGTTGCTTGGCGTCAACCGCGCGTTCGTTCGAACCGGCCTCGCAAAGCTGGGCAAGCTCGATCGTCACGGTCTTGCGGCTCTGGCATCGGTGGCCTCCGCGCAGGGGCCGTTCACGCCCTATCATGTGGGCTTCCTGTTTGGGCCGCGGATCAACGCTGGCGGTCGCGTCGGCAAGTCGAGTCTTGGGGTTGACCTTCTGATCGCGCGTGATGCGGCGACGGCTGAGGAGTACGCGCTCCTCCTCGACAACCACAACCGAGAACGTCAGGCGATCGAAAAGCTCATCCTTGAAGAAGCCATCGCGATGGCGTCGATGCAGGACAACGCGCCCTTCATTCTCGTCTCGAACGAGGGTTGGCATCCCGGTGTTGTGGGAATTGTGGCTGGACGGCTTAAGGACCGGTTCCAAAAACCCGCTTTCGTCGCCGGGTTTGAAGGCGGCCTCGGTCGCGGCTCTGCGCGCTCAATGCCCGGCGTCGACATCGGCGCGATGGTACGCGCAGCGCGTGAAGCCAAGCTGATCGAGAGCGGCGGTGGACATACGATGGCGGCGGGCTTCGGCCTTGCGCCGGAGCAGGTCGAACCGTTTCGTAGGTTTCTCGCACAGTGCATGGCCGAGGCTGGCATCGCAGCACAGCCCACGCTGGACCTGGACGCAGTGATCTCGCCCGCAGCGGCTACCACGGATCTGATCGACGAGATCACTAAGGCCGGCCCATTCGGCGCTGGAAATCCCGAGCCACTCGTCGTGCTTCCGAATGTCCAGGTCATGTTCGCCGACACGGTTGGGGCGGATCACGTCAAACTGCGCCTGGCGGGCGGCGATGGCACGCGCCTTGATGCGATCGCATTTCGCGCCGTCGGAACTGCACTCGGTGCCGGGCTGCTGGCGTCACGCGGGAACACAATCCACATCGCGGGCCGCCTTCGCGCCGATGAATGGCAGGGCCAGCGCCGTGTCCAATTGCAGGTCGAGGACGCCGCCCCCGCGACCGCCTGACCGGCTTGCAAACCGGCTTTCCGGGCCTTATAGCCCCGGACAAGCGCTCTTCGTCTATCGGTTAGGACTCAAGATTTTCATTCTTGCAAGACGGGTTCGACTCCCGTAGAGCGCACCACTTTCCTGCGGCATGACACACGCTTGCCACGCAACGGGTGAATCGGGTCTGGATCGTCTCGCGCGCTCCTGGGTCCTTATCTCGATGAAATCCTATCTTTCTCGCACCTGGGTCAATCCCAAGCTCGTGCATGGCGAATCCAAAATCCACTACGACGGCGTCTTCGCGGCCGAGCCGATTGTCGCCGGCGAACGCCTCATGGAATTCGGGGGGCAGAAGGTCACCCGTGAGCAGTCGGATTCCGACGACTATCGTGTGCGGTCGGTCTGGATCGTGGCCGAGGACACCTATCTCGCGCTGCCGTCCAGCGACACCGATCCGAGCCTGGACGAGAACCTGAATCACTCCTGCGATGCCAATGCGTGGCTTGCGGATGAAGTGACCCTCGTTGCGCGCCGCGATATCGCGGCTGGCGAAGAGATCACCATGGACCAGGGGACATGGAACTTCGACGAGACCGAGTACACGGTGGACGCAGAGGATTGCACCTGCGGTTCTCCCGATTGCCGGCGCGTGCTTACCGAGAACGACTGGCAGCTTAAGAGCGTGCAGGAACGATACAGGGGGCATTTCCACCCCTATGTGCAGGCCCTGATCGACAACCGCTGACGTCTTTCCCGATGACCGGCTTCGTGGCACTTTCCGGCGCGCCGATTTGGCTCGTCCAGGGGAAGTGAATGGTCACTAAGAAACGCATGATCGTCGCCGTCGTTGTGCCAGCGATTGCTCTTGGGGCGGGTGGCGCCGCTCTAGCGCATGGCAAGGTCGGCTTGTGGAGCATCACACTAACGATGAAGTCGACAGCGATACCCCAGGGAATGCATGTCACTGGGCAGCATTGCATGACGGCGGCGGAAGTCGCGGTGAACGACTTCTCAGCAGCCCAGCGCAAGGATAAGACCTGCAAGATCGTCAGCCAGAAGATCAGCGGCGGCAGCATGGAGGCTGACCTTGTGTGCAGCGGCGACCTGAACGGGAAGGGTCACATGAAATTCGTCTTCGACTCCGACACGCATTACACGGGCAAGATGTCGATGACGGGCGTCCACAATGGTAAGGCGCTGAGCAGCGAAGAGACGTTTGACGGACACTGGGTCAAGGCTGATTGCGCGGGAGTGAAGTCGTGAACACACAAAGCAGGTTATTGGCGGCTGTTGCGCTTGTTGCGCTGACGCTGCCGGACGCAGCGTTTGCCGGTCATGGCAAGCAAGGCCTCTGGCAGGTGACGACGACCCTCTCGATGCCGACGATGCCCAACATGGCGCCGCAGACCAACACGACCACACGCTGCATGACGGCGGAGGAAGTCGCCAGCGATGGTCCGTCCAAGCCTGAAAGTCCGGATTGCCAGATATCGAATGTTAGCATCAACCCGGCGGCACATAGCTATTCGGCCGATATGGTGTGCTCGGGTCAGACTTCAGGACATGGCCATCTGCAAACGACTTACGACAGCGACGCGCATTACAGCGGTACAATGTCGTTCACGATGGCGAATGGCACTTCGGTCCAGAACAATTTCGAAGGCAAGTGGATGACCGCTGATTGCGCAGGTGCTGCGCATTGACCAACCCGGCAGCCGGCGCGGACCAACTTGCAGCGCTGCTGCGGGCGTCACGTCGCGCGATCGTGTTCACAGGCGCTGGGATCTCGACCGAGTCCGGAATACCCGACTTCCGGTCGCCGGGCGGAATCTGGACCAAGATGATGCCTATCAACTTCGACGAATTTGTCCGCTCAGAAGAAGCAAGGCGCGAGAGTTGGCGTAGGCGCTTCGACATGGAGGAAACCTGGAACAAAGTTCAACCGAACGCTGGTCATAATGCGGTCGCCAGGCTCGTCGCCGATGGCAAGGTCAGCCACGTCATCACGCAGAACATCGACAATCTGCACCAGGACTCCGGCGTGCCGGAAAACAAGGTGATCGAGCTTCACGGCAACACGCGATATGCCAAATGCCTGACCTGCAATACGCGCGTCGAGATCGTGGACATCCGAAAGGCCTTCGACAAAACAGGTGAGCCGCCGAATTGCCTGTTCTGCGGCGGTATTGTGAAAACCGCGACGATCTCCTTCGGCCAGGCTATGCCGGAGGACGAAATGGAACGGGCGCAGCGCGCGACGCTGGCCTGCGACCTTTTCATCGTGATCGGGTCGTCGCTGGTGGTCTATCCTGCGGCCGGTTTCCCGCTGCTTGCCAAGCGCAACGGCGCCAGGCTCGTAATCCTCAACCGCGAGGTGACTGAGCAGGAGCCATATGCCGATCTCGCTCTGCATGGCGAAATAGGCCCTACAATGAGTGCGGCTGTTAACGCGCTATAACGGTTTTGCCGCCACGTTGCAGACCGCTAGAATGGCGATAGCCAGATTCTAACTTTTGGAGCATTCCTTGCGCCGCCTTGATGAAGAAGACGAGGACGACAAGTCCGAGAAGAAAGCACCCGATCCGCAATCGAGCCCGGTTCAGAACGCGCTGTTCAAATCGCGCACGGTTCTGATCTTTGGCGAAGTGGACATGAAGATGGCTGAGCGCGTCAGCGCCCAGCTGCTTGCTTATGCGGCCGATGGCGACGGCGACATCCGCGTGATCGTCAATTCACCGGGCGGCCATGTGGAGTCGGGTGACACCATCCATGACATGATCCGCTTCGTCGGACCGCGCGTGAAGATGATCGGCACAGGCTGGGTCGCCTCTGCCGGCGCGCACATCTTCCTTGGTGCGAAGAAGGAGAACCGCTTCTGCCTTCCGTTCACCCGCTTCCTGCTGCATCAGCCGCTCGGTGGCGTACGTGGTCAGGTGTCGGATATCACGATCGAGGCCGAAGAGATCATCAAAATGCGCGAACGCCTGATCCGCGAGATCGCATCCGAAACGGGCCAGCCCTATGAGCGCGTGGTGAACGACACCGAGCGCAATTTCTGGATGGGCGCCGAGGATGCGGTGAAGTACGGCCTCGTTGCCAAGGTCGTGAAAAGCGCCAGCGACGTCTGACGGATAAGGGCGTTCGGATGACGATCGCCCGAACGCCCCTTTCCAGACTGCTTACACCGAGGGCTGCATGACACCCTGGTGGCGTGGCGCGGCGCTCTATCAGGTCTACGTCCGTAGTTTCTGTGACGGTAATGGCGACGGGCAGGGCGATTTCGCCGGCCTGATCTCGAAACTCGATTACATTCAGCGGCTCGGTGTCGACGGCATATGGCTGTCGCCGATCCATCCGTCGCCCAATCGCGACTGGGGCTACGACGTTTCAGACTACGACGGCGTGCATCCTGACTACGGAACGCTTGACGATTTCCAGCGCGTGGTCGCGGAGGCGCATGCGCGCGGACTTAAGGTCGTCCTCGACGAAGTGCTGTGCCACTGCTCGGATGAGCACGAATGGTTTGCCGCGAGCCGCGACGGCGATCCAGACAAGCGCGACTGGTTTGTCTGGGCCGATCCTAAGGACGATGGCACGGTGCCGAACAACTGGCTGGCCGTATTCGGCGGTCCGGCATGGGCGTACCAGCCGGCGCGGCGGCAATACTACCATCACAAATTCCTGCGCCAGCAGCCCAAGATCAACTGGACGAACGAAGCGGCACGCCGTGCCTGTCTGACTGTTCTGGATCTGTGGCTCGAACGTGGCGTCGATGGCTATCGCCTCGATGTCGCGAACGCCTATCTCCATGACGCCACGCTGCAGGACAATCCAGCAATCCCGCCCGCCGAGCGTGGAAGCTATGAATGGTCGCATGCCGCAAACATGCAGCACCACGATCATGACTCGAACCTGTTCGCCAATCGCGCCGAACTGGATCTGATCCGTCGCACGGTCGACCAGTTCAAGGATCGTTTCGTGTTCGGGGAGTTCTCGGAGGAATTCGAGCGCTCCGGCGCTTATCTGCCGCCCGACCAGGGTCTGCACGCCGGGTATACATTTGCACTGCTCGTCGCGAGCAAAATGTCACCGACTTACTTCCGCCAGCACTTCGACACGCTGGCCGGTCATCCCGGTCATTGGCCGTGCATGGCGTTCTCCAACCATGACGTGGTCCGGACCGCATCGCGCTTCGGCGCGCCGCCGGAAGGCGACCCCGCGCTCGCCAAGATGATGTTCGCGCTCCTCTGTTCACTGCGCGGCACGACGCTAATCTATCAGGGCGAAGAGCTCGGTTTGACTGAGGTCGATCTGCGCCGCGATCAGCTGCGGGATCCGGTAGGCGATCTATACTATCCGATCGCCAAGGGGCGCGACGGTTGCCGGACGCCGATGCCCTGGGACGCCAAAGGTCCCAATCTCGGATTCTCAACGGGAACGCCATGGCTTCCGCTCGGGCCACATCACCGCTCGATGGCTGTGTCGGTGCAGGAAGGCAACGCGGACTCGCCGCTGGAATTCGCGCGGCACTTCCTACATGCGCGCAAGTCGAGCGCGGCACTGCGTCTGGGAGATATCAAGTTCCTGGATGCGGAAAAGCCAGTTCTAGCGTTCACGCGGGAGGAGGGGACCGAGCGCATACTCTGCGTGTTCAACATGAGCGCCGGGGATGCGATCTTCACCCATCCGGCCATCGCAAGCGGCAAGGTTCTCGGTCTTGGCTGCGGTAATTCCAGCGAAAAGGGCGAGACGCTGACCCTAGGTCCCTACGCCGCCCGGTTCACCGCGTTCTGACGCTTCGATCGCCGCCAGCGCAGCCTCGATCGGCAGCAGCACGCAGCGATGGCGGCTGCTGAATTCCGTCACGCCATCGAAGGTTGAATAGATCGCGAATGGTTCGCCCGGGGCGCTGCCGCCTTCAAGCATGGCGGAGACTGATCGATGAAGGTTCACCAATTCCGCCTTTGAAAGCCCTACACAGCCGCCGCCAAGAATGGCGGCCGAGGCCTGGGTCAGCACACAGGCGGTTGTCAGATGCGCAATGGCTGCAACGCGCTCGTCCACCACTGCGATGTCGATGGTGATCTTGTCCCCACAGGCGGGATTGTGGACGGTGGCCGAACCGCAGGGGACCGCCAGCCTGCCGGCACCGGTCGCATCCGCGGCCAGACGCAAGAGTTCCTTTTTGTAAAGAGGGTCGCTCATGCCTTCACACCTGCGGCGCGATACTCTGCCAGCGCTTCCGGCGTGTCGATGTCAGTAAGCGGGCCGTCGTCGCCGGCCTCGACCTCGCAGACCAGCTCGGGGTACTGAGCGATTAGATGACGGGCGCCAACATCGCCCTCAATCCCCAGTATCTCCGGGAAAAAGCGGCGGGCGAACAGGACAGGGTTGCCGCGTTTGCCGTGGCGCGTGGCAACGCAGATTGCCCGGTCCTCGGCGGGATCGAACGCGGCGATGAGCTTGTCGAGGAGGCCGGCGCTGACAGCCGGCATATCGCCAAGTACGATCATGGCAGCGTCGGCATCTTCCGGAACTGATCTCAGGCCCGACTTCAAAGACGTGCTCAAACCTTTTGAATAGTCGGGGTTTTCGACAAATGCCGGCATCAGGGGTGCGATTGCCGCTCGAACTGTCGCGCTCGCATTGCCGGTAACGACGATCACGGGCGCCGAAGCGCTCGACATGGCCGCCTCGACGGCGTGGCGAACGAGTGGCTTGCCGTCGACGGTCGCCAGAAGCTTGTTTGAGCCCATCCGTGAGGAAAGGCCCGCGGCAAGAACCAATGCAGCCACCCGTGGGCTGCGTGGAACGTCGGCGACGCGCTCGTCGCGCGGTTGAGGGCGCGTCGGAATCTCGGTTAGCAGTCCCCCGACACCCATGCCGGCGATATCAGACCGCGCCGTAGGAAGGCCGGCGAGGATGCGCCATAAGACGAAGTCGAAGCCGTTCAGCTTTGGCGAACGCGCGCAGCTGGGCAGTCCAACGACGGTCACGCTGTCGCGACGGGCCATTAGCAGAAGGTTTCCGGGGTCGACCGGCATGCCGAAATGGTCGACCGTTCCACCCGCTGCTGTGATCGCGGCCGGCATCACGTCCCGGCGATCAGTGATCGCGCTGGCGCCGAAGACAAGGATCGGGTCTGCCTTGGCCGCGAGCGCTTCCTCGACCGCTCGGGTCAGAGCTGCCGCCTCGTGTGGCACGCGCCGCTCGAAGACGATATCCGAACCCAGGGACGCGAGACGATCGCCCAAGGCGCTGTGGTTCTTGTCTAGCAGTGAAGGTTTGGTGTCCGGCAGGAAGGTGGAGATCAGCGCCGCGCGCATCGGTCGGAAAGCTGCCACACGAACGGCCGGCGCCATCTCCTGTAGTACGCGCTCGGCTTCCGAGACCGCGTCTGCAGGCGCCGCGAACGGAATGATCTTGATGGTGGCCAGCATCTGGCCCTTCGAAACGCGGTTACCCGAAGCGACCGTCGCAAGCGTGATGGCTTCATTGATGCGGTTGACCGCATCAACCGTCTCGGGACGGATGACCGAGACGCCATCGGACAGCGCGTAAATATTGACCCGGCCAGTGAAGGCGGCGGCCACGCGCGCGCCGTCACCGGTGCACACGGCGCCAATTCGCGATGCTGCTTCGTCCTCTCCTATATCGCCGGTTTCGAGACGCGCGACGGTGACAGACGCGATTCCTGCCGTCTTCAGCCGCTCAATGTCGTCGTGCGAAAGATGGCGGCCCTTGCGGAAGCGCTCGCCATCGATGCGCAGGCCGTGAGCAAGGATCGCGCCTGCCGCGGACTCAACCGGAACCGAACCGAATAGCATCCGAATAGGATACGCGTTCTGGCGTGCGCGGCAAAGTCAGCCGAGCCCGCAATCCGCCCTCGGCACGGTTCTCCAGCGTCACCGAACCGCCATGACCCTGGGCAATAGCCTTGACGAGTGTGAGGCCAAGGCCTGTGCCGCCGGTGTCACTGTTGCGCGACGTTTCCAGCCGCACGAAGGGCTCAAAGACGCGCTGACGGTCTTCGTCGGAGATGCCGGGACCTTCGTCCTCGACGATGATCTCATAGGCCTTCGGAGACTCTGCGATCCGTACATCAGCCTTGTTGCCGTAGGCGACGGCGTTCTCGACCAGATTGCGGACAGCACGCCGGATTTCATCGGGGCGGCAGACCAGCGGCGCGGCCTTGTCGACATGGAAGAAGACCGGCTCTCCCATGTCATCCAGATCGGCACACATGCTTTCAACGAGGGCGGAGAGATCGATGTTCCGCTTCCGCTCGCCATCAGAGCCCTTGGCGGCAGATAGTACAGACTCAGTCAGCGCCTGCAGTTCGCCGAGATTGTGCTCCAGCCGCTCGCGCAGCTCTTCGTCTTCGACAAATTCGAGATTGATGCGCATGGCAGTGATGGGTGTCCGCAGATCGTGTCCCACGGCGGACAGCAATTGCCTTTGGCTCTCAAGCGTGCGTGAGACCCGCTCCGTCATGGCGTTAAACGCCCTGGCCGCATTGCGTACGTCATCAGGGCCATCTTCGGGAACGTGAGGCGCCGTGCCGCCCGTCGCCACGACTGCAGCGGAAGATGCCAGCGCTGTCAGCGGACGCGCGACTCTGCGCGAGATGTAAGCGGCGGCGGCCGATGCGACGACCACCGCCATGAGAGCTGCGATGACGACTTCTGTCGGCCAGCCGGGATTGGGTGGACGGAAGAAGGTCGCAATGAGCTGTGTGCCAGGCTTGACGGGAACGAAGAACCGGATCGCGTCGCCGGTGGGCCGGAACGGCCTATCGGGCCGCTGCGGCGGGGTCAGCTGCATCATCTTCACAGACACCGGATAGGCAGCCACGCTCGCCGGCAGGAGCGCCTTGAGTCGCAATGCGTAACGCTGCTCCGCTTCGTCCATCGGCATTTGCTCAGGTGCACCACTGCGGAGTTGGAACGTCCAAACGCCAGACCCCATCGCCTTGGCGGCATCTGTGCGGGCGTTCTCCGGGATGTGACCGAGCAGCGTCGCCATCGACGCGGCACGATCGAGGACACGGTCGCGCAGGTCGGACTCGCTGACACGTTCGCTGCCGAGTTCGAACCACGTCGCGACGGCAAGGTTCGACACCAGCACGGCCGCCGCCGTGACGATGATGAGCTGGACGCCGAGGGTGCGCGGCCAGAACTTCATTGTGTCTCCGGCTCCATCGCGAAGATATAACCGCCGCCCCAGACTGTCTTGATGTAGCGCGGGTTCTTCGGATCTGGCTCAATCTTCTTGCGAAGGCGGCTGACGTGATTGTCGATCGACCGATCGAACAGATCGGCGTCCCGTCCCTTGGTGAGATCGAGCAGCTGGTTGCGGGTGAGGGCGATCTTCGGGCGCTCAAGTAACGCGCTCAGCAAGCGGAATTCGCCACTCGACAATGGAAGCGCGATGCCATCCATGCCGATCAACTCGCGCTGTCCGGTATCGAGCATCCAGTCGCCAAAGCGGATGCGCTCGGCCGACGGCGGCTTCTGGCGTGGCGGGAGTGCCTGCGTGCGGCGCAGCACGGCAGCGACGCGGGCGATCAGTTCGCGCGGCGAGAACGGTTTCGGGATGTAATCGTCGGCGCCCATCTCAAGTCCGATGATGCGGTCAACTTCCTCGCCGCGCGCGGTCAGCAGGATCACCGGGATCTGGGAAGTCTCGCGAATGGAACGGCAGAGACTCAATCCGTCCTCGCCCGGCATCATGATGTCGAGCACGACAAGGTCGATGGCCGATGCCTTCATCACCTTGCGCGCTGCCTGAGTGTCGGGCGCGGTCGTCGCACGATAACCGTGCTCGCGCAGATAGCGGGCCAGAGGCTCCCGGATGTCGCGCGCGTCTTCCACCACAAGGACGTGTGGCTTTGCCTCTTCTTTTATCATTTTCGTAATTTGGTCCTTTGCCGCCGATGCTGCAAACCTGCAATTGCCACAAAGTGCGGAACGCGCTGGCGTCGTGACACTTTGCGACGATCACCTTTTGTTCGGGCACACTCTGGCGACCCTGCCAAGGTTTGCTCCCGCCGATCAATCGAGGAGTTTGCGATGGATAGAAATACAAGATTTGCTCTGCTTATCGGCGTCGCCGTGATTGTCGGCGGAACAGGTCTCGCCTTTGCACAGATGAACACGTCGCCTGCGCCGCAGGGTCCGGTGCAGCGCCTGGTGCATCACCGGCTGATGGATCGTATGTTCGCCGATTTCGACACCAACCATGACGGCAAAATCACGCGCGCAGAATTCGACGCTGTACTCGCACAGCAATTTGCTACGGCAACGCATGGCAGCAGAACAATGACAGCTGATCAGTTTGCCTCGATCCGGCATGACGATTTCGTCAGGCGGACGACCGCGATGTTCCATCGTCTCAACTGGAGCGGCGACGGTCAGCTGACACTCGAAGAATTCGCGGCGCCTCAGCGCGTGCGCTTCCAGCGCATGGACCGCGACGGGTCAGGTACAGTCTCGTGCAATCCTGTTCATCACGCGGATTTCCACGGCAAGGCCAATCCGCCACCGGATGGTGGTCCACAGGCTGACGACGACCATGGCGGCGGGATGCGCGACGGCTGGCGTGGCCGCGGTAACGGGCATCTCTGCGACGAAGCCGGCGTGAACGGCAGCATCACGCGCGCCGCGTTTGACCAGATTACCCTGAAGAAATTCCAGCAGGCATCCGGTGGCGCGGCCACGATAACGCTCGAGCAGTTTATCGCGTCTAAAGAGCCGCGCTATCGCGACATGAGCGATCGGATGTTCAAGCGCCTCGACAAAGCCAATGACGGGAAGCTGACGCTTGCTGAGTTCACGGCGCCGCAAGACAGGATGTTCGTAATCCTGGATCGCGACAGCAGTGGCTACATCACGGCCGATGAACTGCATCCGCACGGTCCGCACGGACATCGTGGACCCGGCGGTCCGGGAGACGATCACGACGGTCCTCCGCCAGGTGGTCCTGACCATGACGGTCCCGACGGGGACAAATAATCGCCTTGGCCCCTTCCGCTTCGCGGGAGGGGCTAGGCTGTCGCTTTCGTGCCTCGCAGTACCAGTGTCATCTCTGCCAGGATCGATACCGCAATCTCGGCCGGTGAGCGGCTTCCGATGTCCAGTCCGACCGGGCCGTGAATCCGTGCGATCTCGTTGTCACCGAAGCCCTCGCGCTTCATGCGTGCGTTGCGGGCGGCCTGTGTCTTCTTCGATCCGAGCGCTCCGATGTAGAAGCAGCTGGAGCGCAATGCTGCGATCAGTCCCGGATCATCAATCTTCGGGTCGTGGCTGAGGAACACAATTGCGCTGCGCGGCCCCAGCGGCGCCTTGGTAAGCGCTTCGTCGGGCCAGTCATGCGAGAGCTGTACGCCGGGAAACCGCGCCTCTGTGGCAAACGCCGTGCGCGGATCAATTATGCGGACGCCGTAGCCTGCGAGCCCGGCCATCGTTGTCAGAGGTTGTGCGACATGCACGGCACCGATGATGACCAGATCGAGTGGTGGATTGAAGACGGAAAGAAACCAGCTGCGGCCTTCGATGTGCGCCGGACCGGAAGTATCCGCTCGTGCGGCACCGGCAGCGGCAAGACCAAGCAGCGACGTGTCTGCAACCGGATCAATCAGCCTGTCATCGCCGGTCTCGAGATTTGTCGCGCGTACCAGCGCTCGGCCGGCACGGCGTGCCTCGTTGATGGCGGCGAGGGTCTCGCGCTTCAATGGATCGGTTCGACAAAAATCTCGATCCGCCCGCCGCAGGCGAGACCGACGGACCAGGCCGTCTCGTCGCTAACGCCGAATTCGAGAGTGCGCACCTTGCCGTCGTCCATCGCAGTCAGCGCTTCCGCGATCACGGCGCCTTCGATACAGCCGCCCGAGACCGAGCCGACGAATGCGCCATCATCGCGCACGGCGATCTGACTTCCAGCCTGACGCGGCGCTGATCCCCAGGTCTTCACCACGGTTCCGAGCGCCACCTTGCGGCCTTCGTCCAGCCAGGCGGCAGCCGCATCGAGCGCATCGGTTTCGCCGGCGGTCGTCATGCAGCCTCTGCAACCGCGCGGCCGGCCATCACATGCACCAGGTTGGCGCGGTATTCAGCCGAACCGTGGATGTCGGAGTTGAGCGTGCTGGCGTCGATCTCGATACCTGCGAGCGCGTCGGCAGCGAAGGACTTGGCAAGTGCGGCCTCCATCGCAGGCACGCGGAAGACGCAGGAGCCTGCGCCTGTCACCGCAACCTGCACACCCGCAGATGACTTTGCCACAAACACACCCACCATCGCGTAACGTGACGCCGGATTGCCGAACTTCTTGTAGGCAGCACGCTCGGGCACCGGGAAGCTTAGTTCGGTCACGATCTCTCCGTCTTCGAGTGCTGTTGTGAAGAGACCCGTGAAGAAATCATCCGCGCTGATGCTGCGCTTGTTGGTCTTGATCGTGGCGCCAAGAGCGAGCACGGCAGCCGGGTAGTCGGCGGCCGGATCATTGTTTGCCACCGATCCGCCGAGCGTACCCTTGTAGCGCACCGCGGGATCGCCGATCACCGAGGCGCAATGGGCGAGGGCAGGGATCGCCTTCTGGATCTCTGGCGAAGTCGAGACCTCGTAGTGCGTCGTCGCCGCGCCGATTGTGACGGTGCCGGCATTCACGCGGATATAGGACAACTCCTTGATGCCCGAGATGTCGATCAGCTCCGACGGACTTGCCAGGCGCATCTTCATCGTGGCGATCAGCGTCTGACCTCCGGCCAGAAGCTTGGCATCGGACGAGGCGCTCAGCAGTGCCTCGGCCTCGGCAAGGGATTTCGCGCGCTTGTAGGTGAACTGATACGGGATCATGCTGCGTCTTTCTTTGCCTGGCCGGCGATACTCTTGGACGCTTCCTCGATCGACGTGACGATATTCACATAGCCGGTGCAGCGGCAGATGTTGCCCTCCAGCTCGTGACGGATCGTCTCGCGATCCATCACGCCCTTGCGGTTGATCATGTCGACAGCAGTCATGATCATGCCCGGCGTGCAGAAACCGCATTGCAGACCGTGATTCTCGCGGAAGGCCTCCTGCACCGGGTGCAGCTTGCCGTCCTTGGCCAGGCCTTCGATCGTCGTGACCGACGCGCCCTCAGCGGCCACCGCGAACACGGAGCAGGACTTCACCGCCTTGCCGTCGATGTGGACCACGCAGGCGCCGCACTGGCTGGTGTCGCAACCGATATGGGTGCCCGTCAGGCGCAGATTCTCGCGCAGGAAATAAACAAGCAGGGTGCGGTCCTCGATGTCGGCGGAGACCGGCTTGCCGTTCACTGTCATGGAGACAGCGGCCATAGGATGTCCTCGATATGAATATTGAACGGAAAGTTTCGGGCTTCAGGGGCCTTGGCGTCAAGCGCTGCTATAGTGAGCGCTGACCGGAGGAATCCACATGCCTTTTGTTCACGTCCATATCGCAAAGGGCCGGCCGCTGGACAAGCGCCGTCTGCTCGCGGAACGCATCACCGAGGCAATCACGGAAATCCTGGAGGTTGAGCCGCGCTCGACGCAGGTACTCATCCATGAACACGACAGGGACAATTGGATGGAGGAGGGTGTGTTGCTAAGTGAGCGCCAGCCGTCACAGTCCTTGCCAGACATCGATGCCTTGTTTCGCATCCCCGCGCCGAAAGCGAAATCGGCCGCTAAAGCACCACACCGAAGAGCACCAGCAAGATCGCCACGACAGCGATAAGGCCTATGACCCAGATCTGCGGCGCCAGTCCCTGACGCGGTCCCATGGGAACCGGCGTCTCCAGTCCGGCTGCCTCGGCCGAAGATACGCCGGGCGCGGCTGCCGCCATGCCTTCGAGTTCCTCGGTTGTAGGGTCCGCTGCCAAAGGCGGCATGACGGCCAGCGAGAAGCGTTTGAAGAAATCGTCGGCGATCTGTTTCGCAGCGCCGTCGATCAACCGCTGGCCGATCTGCGCCAGCTTGCCGCCGACATTTGCCGTCGCCTTGTAGGTCAAACTGGTGCCTTCGCCTTCCGGCGTGAGAACCACTTCGGCGTCGCCCTTGGCGAAGCCGGCGACGCCGCCGGCGCCTTCGCCGGTGAGGCGGCAGCGATGCGGCGGATCCATCTCTGACAACGTGACCTTGCCTTTGAAAGACGCGCTGACCGGACCGATCTTGAGTTTGACGGTGGCCACAAAGTCGGTCGGGCTCGTCTTCTCGAGTGTCTCGCAGCCCGGGATGCAGGATTTGAGGACCTCCGGGTCGTTCAAGCCATCCCACACCGCCTGGGGGGATGCGGCGATGATGTAGCGCCCGCTGAATTCCATGATGCCTTGCTCCGGTTTGTAGTGCGGCCCTAGCGCGAATTCGAACGGTGCGCCACCGCCCGCCGTTTACTTTGTTGCCGGGCGCGTTGCGGGTGTGGCCTTGGATAGTCGTTGATTACGAGTGTCACAATATCCTGGGGTCTGCGTAATGGATATCCTGGGGTCTGCGTAATGGATAAAGGGGAATCGGCGCTTTCTACGGCAGAAGGGGCGCTTCTGATCGTCAAGGGCCGCATCAAGTGGTTCGATCTGCAAAAGGGCTTTGGTTTCATCGCGCCATCCAGCGGCGTCGATAGTGACGTGCTGATCCATCAGACATGTATCCGGCAGTCCGGATTCCGGTCGGCGCCGGAAGGCGCGCAGATTGTGTGTGAAGCCGTGCTTGGTCCGCGCGGCTTCCAGGCGCGCCGGGTGATTTCGCTGGAGGATGCGACGGATCTTCCGCCTCCGCCCCCGACCGCCTATGCGATCGAACCGATGGGACCGTCCTTCGAGGCCATCGTCAAATGGTTCAACCGCGCGCGCGGCTATGGCTTTGTCACGCGCGGCGATCAGACGGCCGATATCTTTGTGCATATGGAGACTCTGCGCCGCGCGGGCATTCGTGAGCTCGTTCCTGGTCAGCGGGTCCGCGTAAAGGTCGGCCCCGGTCCCAAGGGCGAACTCGCCGCCGACATCCGGTTGCTGGAGCCATAGCGACGACCTGAAACGCCAACGCCCGCAGCTGCGGGTGATGCGCTTGAAATTTGGCTGGCCGCGCAGCCCGCGCCATCGCACGTGACCAACAGGCACCGCTCTTTCGCCCCGGCCTCCTGTGACGTCTTCGAGATCTCGCTCGGCTGGGAGCAAGCTCAACCAGGTCCGCTCCATCTTTCCCTCGTCACTCGGGTGCCCACGAGTCACACCCTTGGCCTGTCTGATCTCATGGCATCCGATACATCTCACGCA
>DASZCC010000169.1:0-8402 GCA_035943485.1 Rhizomicrobium sp.
GCGGCCCCAGATGCGGCACGACAGCGCCTGATACTGAAGCCAGCGGTTCAGCATCAGGTCCATCGACTTGTCCGGCGTCTTGACCTCGATGCCGCCCAGCGTGTCGTCCCAGAACTTTTGCACCTCGGCCAGAACGCTCTCGGGCGTCGTCGCGCGATACTTCGCGATGAGCGCTGCGGCGTCGGGTTCGTTCGCACCCTGACCCATCAGAACGACGACAGAGTCTTCCGCGTTCGGCGCGAGACGGACCTCGGTCGAGAGCACGGCACATGGATCGAGGCCTGCACCCGCGGCGCCCGAGAGCATCGCGTTGTAGGCAAACGCGAGCGGGCGATCGAGACAACCGTCACGGCCGAGGAACTCGCGTCGATCGCAGGTCGATGACACTGCGCGGCCGCCCATGTCCAGGAAGGCGACGCGTTCCGAGAAATCGACGCTGCGCGGATTGCGCGCGTAGAGTGCCGACGTCTGTTCGTCACGGCCGGTCACGATGAACGGCGCCGTGACGCGTGACGCGCCCAGCGTCCACTCGACATAGGCGGTGATCGCAAGGCGGCGCGCACGCGTGCTCTTGTTGACGAGCTTCAGCCGCGAGATCTTGAGCGGATCCGACAGGGGCACGAACTGCGTCAGCTCGGCCGCGATGCCATGCGACTGATGCTCATAGGTCGTATAGCCCTGGCCGTGACGGATGGTGTAGCGCGAGGAGCGCGAGCGGATTGGCGCGGCCGTCGGGGTCCACACTTCGCCCGTGTCCAGATCGCGAATGTAGAAGACTTCGACCGGCTCGTTTGCCACCGGATCGTTCGACCAGGCCGTGATCTGGTTCTGCTGGCTGTTCAGCGCCCAGGTGAAGCCGGAGTGATCGCCCGATCCCAGGAAGCCAAATGACGGATTGGCCACGACATTGGACCAGGGGGCAGGCGTCGTCGCGGTGCCTTCGAGCACGGTGATGTACTCGCGCCCATCCTTGGAGAAGCCACCGAGAGTGTTGAAGTAGTCCACCTGTGGCGGAGGCGGAAGGGTTTCGGCCGGAAGCGGCGGCGCCTTGCGGATGCGCGGGAAGGCGCGGGGCGCTTCCTCGCTATCCAGCGCGCGTTCCACCTGGTCGGCGAGCGGACCCTGCCTGCTGGAGAAGCACACGCGTGCCACAGCCCTCAACGCATCGCGCAGTTCGGGCGAGATGAGATCGTTGCGCACAAGGAAAACGTTGCCGCTTGCGCCCGCGCCCGCACGGTCCGAGTTGATGCGCACCAGGTTCTCAAGCGCACCATGCAGGTCCTGCGCATAGGAAGCGGCGCGTTCGTTCAGGATCACCAGATCGACCGCCAGATGCTTCTGCCGCCAGTATTCATGCGCGCGGACCAGCTCGCGTGCGATGTCGATGTCGTCGGTATGGTCGATGGTGAGCAGGATGATCGGAAGATCGCCCGATATGCCTTGCGACCACAGAAGTGGCGCGGGCTTCAGGCCGCGCGCAATCACGTCGGGTGGCGCTCTGAACGCTATGTCGCAATAAAGCACGGCGTTGGCGATCGCCTGGTAGAGATGCGCGTTGTCCGCCGTCATCCCGAGATGCTGGAGCTGGGCCAGCGCCTGTGTCGCGGCGAGGGTCGTGGCGCGTGCGAAGGATGCCGGCTCGCAATGCTTGTCGGCGAGGTCGAGCACTTCGTCGCGCGTGGCCGCCGCCATTGTCCAGAACGCGATCGTCACCGTCTCGCCGCGCGGGATGCGGACGCGGCGGCGAAGCGAGAAGATTGGGTCCAGTACGGCGCCCGTCGTGTTGGACAACGGCCAGCCTTCCTGGATCACACCGGGCATGCGTGACGACTGGTTGCGCGTCAGGAAGCGTCCGCGGTCGGTCTCGAATTGTGGCTCGCCGACGGACTCGCCTTCGACGACACTGATATGCGCCGCCCAGACCTGGGGATCGTTCGAGCCGCGGCGTCTGCGCGTGGCGAGCAGCGCGCCGGGCTGGCGCACATATTCGGTCTCCACGAACATCTTCATGAAGGCTGGATGGGCCATGTCGTCGCCCGGCCGGGTCAGTACCAGCTCGGCATAAGAGGTCACCTCGATCTCGCGCAGCCGGCTACCATGATTGGTGATCGAGATGCGGCGGACTTCTGCGTCGTCTTCGGGCGAAACTGCGACCTCGGTCATCGTGGTGAGCGAGCCATCCTGCCGCGTGATGATCGCGCGATCCTCGGAGAAAATGACGTCATAGCTGTCCGGCTCGACACCGCGCGGCTGGAAGCCGGCCGACCACACGTCATTGCTGCGCAGGTCGCGCAGATAGAAATAGGTGCCCCAGTTGTCGCGTGTCGGATCCTCGCGCCAGCGCGTGATCGCGAGGTCGTTCCACTGGCTGTAGCCGGAGCCGGCCGCCGTCACCATCGTGGTGTAGTGCCCGTTGGACAGGAGCTGTGTGCGCGGAGTTGCAGTGTGCGCGGTCTTGAAGCGGCGCTGTGCCGGCGGCGCCGCGTGATAGAGCGTGATCGCGCCGGTCGCGAGTTCGGGCGGCGGCTGCGCGACGGAAACATCGCGCGGCATGCGCTCGTGCAGCAGCAACTCGCTGGCACGCACCATCGGCTCGGCATGGAAACGGTCGCGCATCATGCCGTCATGGATGACGTCGGAGATCGCGATGATCGTCATGCCCTGATGGTGCGCCATGAACGCACGGACGATGCCGACGCTTGATCCTTCGGGCAGGCGGGCGCGGGTGTAGTCGAGCGCTTCGTACCAGCCGAACCGTCCGCGCGCGCCGGTGAGTGTCAGGCGCCGGTAATTCTTCCGCGCTTCTGCGGGTGCGATCATCGTGGCAAGACCGGTCGCATAAGGCGCGATGACGAGATTTTCGCCGAGGCCGCGCTTGATGCCGAGATCGGGCACGCCGAAGGCGGAGTATTGATAGTTCTGGTCGGCATCGCGGGCGTAGAACTCTGACTCCGAGATGCCCCAGGGCACGCCACGCTCGGCCGCGTATTCGATCTGGCAACGCACAGCGGCACGGTTGCTTTGCGCGAGCACGGCGCCAGGCGGTTCGTGCATCAGCAGCGTCGGCATCAGGTATTCGAACATCGAGCCGGACCACGACTGCAACGCCGAACCGCGGCCCACCGGTCTCAGAGTCCGTCCGAGGCGGAACCAGTGCCGCGTCGGCGCGTCGCCCTTGGCGATGGCAAGGAAGCTCGCGAGCCGTGCTTCGGAGGCGAGCAGGTCATAGCAATTGGGGTCCATCGCCTGGTCGTCGACGGCAAAACCGATGGAGAGGAGCTGTCGGCCGGTGTCGAACAGGAAGGTGAAATCCATGATGTCGACCATGCGGCCGATCCGCGCCTCCATCTCCTGCAGGCGCGCAACCGTGTCCGTGGCGCGCGTCGACGCGGACTCCAAGGCATTCAGGCGCAGTTCGGTGTCGCCGGGTGCGTGACGGAATTTGGACAGCGTCTCCAGCGTCACCGTCGCGTTGACGAGGATGCCGACGCCGTCGAGATCGGTCTGTGGGTATTTGGCGACCCAGGCGAGGAAGTCGTTGAAGTCCCGTTCCAGGCTGGCGTAATCCGCGGTCAGCGCGATCGCCCAGATCACAAGATCCTCGGTCTCTTCGATCGGGGATCGTGCGACGGGCATGATCGCGCGCACGGCGGGCTCGATCGCGGATACCATCTGCCCGATGGTGACGAACTTCCTGGCCAGCTCCTGCAGGTTTTGCGGCTTCTCCTGAAGCGCAGATTCAAGCTGGCTTAGCGCGGTGTTGAGGGCGCGATCGGCGGCCGGATCGTTGCTGCGATGGCCGGTCTCGCGCAGCAGGCGGACGTTGTCCTCGATGCCCTGGAACCAGGGCCATGCCATCAACGGGCGGTCGCGCAGGTCGCGGCAGGCGCTCTTGATCGCGATCAGGTGGCCCATGAGGTTGCCGCTGTCCACCGACGACACATAGCGCGGATGCAGCGCCTCGAGATTTTCCGTGCTGTACCAGTTGAGGAAATGGCCGCGATAACGCTCCAGCTTGTCGAGCGACGCCATCGTGGCTTCGAGCCGTTCGATCAGGTCGTTCAGGCCGATCCAGCCGAACTCATGTGCGGCCAGCGCGCTCAGGACGTAGCCGCCGATATTGGTGGGCGACGTCCGCCGCGCCGATACCGGCCGCGGGTCTTCCTGGAAATTATCGATCGGCAGGAAGTTTTCTTCTGCTGTGACGAACGCATCGAAGAAGCGCCACGTCCGGCGCGCGACCTGACGTAGACCCTGGCGATCATCCTCGCTGACTCGGAGATGGTCATCTGCTTCGGGCACGCGGCTCGCGCCGCGCGCAATCGCGGGCGACAGCGCCCACAGGGCCAGGAATGGGGCAGCGATCGGCCACGTCCCGTGTCCGCCGATCCAGGTGACACCGAACGCGAAGACCGCGAACAGGACTGCGAAGACCATCTGGATCGTGAAGCCACGGATGTCCGCATGGTTGCTGTAGGCCGTATCGGCGAAGCTGACCCACTCAAGGAGCTTGCGGCGGCTGATGAACAGGCGGAACAGTGTGCGGCAGATGGCGTCAAGAGAGAGTGAGGCGGCGCGCGCGAGGAAGGTCAGACCGAACACGATCTGCACGCTGGCCAGTGCTGCATCGCGCGCCACATTGCGGAAATAGTTGAAGGTAACCAGGCGCCGCCGGCGCGGGATGAGTGCGCTCAACAATGGCAGGAACGCAGGCAGGATCAGGCAGGCGAGGATGAACGCTGTCCACAGCAGCGCCGCGTAGTGGTGCTGCGTCCAGGCGATCAGCAGGGACAGCAGGATCGCGGGCGCCGTGAGTGAGCGGCGCAGGTTGTCGAGCATTTTCCAGCGGCCGAGCAGCGGCACGCTGACCCGGTGCCGTCCGCCGACGAGATCGCGGCCCCGCGCGAAGATCCACGGCAGAAGCTGCCAGTCGCCACGCACCCAGCGATGCTGGCGCGCGACTTCGACGTCGTAGCGCGAGGGAAATTCCTCGATGACCTCGATATCGGAGGCGAGGGCGGCGCGGCCGAATATGCCTTCCAGCAGATCGTGGCTGAGGACCGTGTTCTCTGGAATACGGTTCTTCAGCGCCGCCTCGAACGCATCCACATCGTAGATGCCCTTGCCGACGAACGATCCTTCCTCGAACAGGTCCTGATAGACGTCCGAAACGGCGAATGCGTACGGATCAAGCCCGCTTGGCCCTGAGAAGGCCCATTGGAACATCGAGCCGCCGGCGCCGACCGGCAGCGATGGCGTCACGCGCGGCTGGAGGATGGCATGACCTTCGACGACGCGCGCACATTGCGGATCAATACGCGGCTTGTTCAGCGGATGGGCCATCTTGCCGATAAGCTTCATCGCGGCGCCGCGCGGCATGCGCGTGTCGGCGTCGAGCGTGATGACGTACTTCACGTTGGTCGGGACCGTGGAGACGGTGCCAAGTGACAGGAAGGTCGTGTCCTTCGCACCGCGCAGAAGTCGGTTCAGTTCGTGCAGCTTGCCGCGTTTGCGTTCCCAGCCCATCCATTTGTTCTGCACCGGATTCCACACGCGGCGGCGATGCAGCAGGAGAAAGCGCGGACCGTTGGGTGTCACGCCGTGATGGATGTTGAGTGCCGCGATCGCGGATTCCGCTGTCTTGAGCAGTTCATCGTCGCCGGGCGCGGTCTCGGAATCGTGGTCAGGAAAGTCGGAGAGCAGCGCGAACTGCAGACCCGGCTCGGGATTGGCGAGGTAATGCACTTCGAGCCGGCGGACGAGTTCCTCGATACCGTCCTCCTGGGCCAGCAGCACCGGCACGACCAGCATGGTGCCGAGCGACTCCGGCAAGCCGGTGCGCAGCGCCATCGCCGGGAGCATGGCAGGTCCGAGGCGTTGCGTCACGGCGCGGTTCACGATCGACATCGCGAGATCGGTCGCCGGGAATATGCCCAGCAGCAGAAGTCCGACGACGACGTCGAAATTCACACGGTCGCGCAGTATCTCATGCCCGAGCAGGAAGAGCGCGATGGCCGCCAGCGCGAAGATCGCGCCGAGATAGCCCAGAAGGCCCGTGCCGAGGATCGCACGCCACAGCGCCTCGCGCGGGGGCGAGCTGTATTTCACCTGCTGCTCAAATCCGCGCACGCCACGTGCGATCAGGTAATAGCCGGGATCGCGCTCGCGCTCCGGCTTGCCGGCCTTTGCGGCGGCCAGCGCCATCGCGACAGCAGACTGGGCGATGCTTATCTCGCTGCGGCCCGATCCGTCAGCGATACGTTCGACAGCGGCGCGATACCGGTCGCGTGTCGGAAAATCGAGGCCGCGGAAATCGCTTCCGGATTCAAAAGCGCGGTCGACAAGGCTGACGCTCTCGACAAACTCGGTCCAGTCGAGGCCCGAGACCAGCCGCATGCTTGTGATGACGTTGCGCACCGTGACGTTGACGCCGCCCTGGTCCTGATACTCGTCGCGGATGAGATTGGCGGTGGACGTTCCCGCGGCCACCATGCGTTCGTCGATCCAGTGGAGCAGGCGGATGGCGAGCGGGCTCTGGTCACGCAGCCTTTGTTCCAGCCGCGCGACAAAAGCGGGAGACAGCTCGCCGGTCTCGCGCTCGACGTCGGTCAACAAACCGTCGTCATCGGATTTCGCGGCCATCACCCGGTCGGCGATAGTATCGGCGCGTATGGCTTCGTCGGCGCGTTTGCTGATGTTGAGCGCGAGCCGCGTCAGGTTCTCCACCAGTGTCAGGCGCAATGTGGTCGCAAGTGCCCACAGTTCGCCGATTTTAAGTGGCTGTACGCGCTGATAGGCAGTCACGAAGCGGCGGAGCTGTTCGGCATCGAAGCCGCTGTCGGTATGCGCCACCAGTGCCCAGGAGATTCCGTACACGCGCGGATAACCGGCGAGCGGTCCTTCGCCGAGCTTGGGCAGTTCGCGATAGAAATCCGGCGGCAGGTCGCGGCGGATCTCGCGGATCTGCTCTTCGACGATGTGATAGTTGTCGAGAAACCATTCACCGGCAGGCGTGATCGAGCGTTCGTCGCGTGCGGCGCGCGCGATCTTGCGGAACGTCTCGATCAGAACATCGGCGTTCTCGTTGAGCTTGCGCGGGAGCGGACGGCGGCGCGGTGGTTTTGCAGTGACGGCCTGCGCCTTGGCGAGGCTTTCGGCATGCTGCTCCAGACGTTCGGCGCTGAAGAGCTCAGACCGAATGACATGCAAATCCGATTGGTCGATTTGGCGTTGGAAAAACCGCAAAGGCACGCCAGCTCACTCCTCGAGCCTTACGGCGCGAAATCCGCGCGATGTAGGACGGTAAAAGCTTAGACCAGTCGGGAGTTTAAACGCACAAGTTCCCGGTTGTTTCCGAAGCTTTTACTGTCTGTGCGCGCGAAGTGAGGACAAGGCTCCTAAGCAGCAAGCGCTGAGGGTTTGAGTCCCAATTCTTTCAACAGTGGCTCAGCATAATCGATACGGCCGGTCAGCTTTTTCGGATCGCCCGACGCCAACTGATAAACAGCTTCGGCGATGTACTCGATCGGTTGCACGCGCGCCTTCGTGTGTTCATTGATGAGCCCATGAACGGCGACACCTGGCGTGTCGACGAGACCGGGAGAAACCACGTTGACCGCAATGTTGTCCTCGTAGACTTCCGATGCGAGACCGGTCGTAAAGCGCTCGAGCGCCGCCTTGCACATGCCATAGACCGTGCCGCCGCGAACGCCCGGTGCATAGGGCTGCTTCGGATGCAGGCCGGCCGGCGATGAGATGTTGACGATCCAGCCGGACTTGCGCGCCTTCATCGACGGCAGCACGAGTTGCGAGAGATGGAAGGGCGCATAGACCTGTACTTCCATCATCAGCTTGAAGCGCTTCTCGGTGAACTCGGCAACGGGCGCGAAATAGGTGATGGCGGCGTTGTTGATCAGGATATCGACCGGGCCGAAGGCTGCTTCGGTCTTCTCGATCAGCATCTCGCGCTCGCGCGCCTGCGCAAGATCGGCTTTGACAAAGATGCATTCGACGCCAGTCTTCTTTACGCGCTCGACCGTTTCGTTGAGCGTGCCGGGCAGGCGGCTCTCGCCGCTCTCCGCCGTGCGGGCCGAGACGACGACCTTGGCGCCTTCCATGGCAAGCCGCACCGCGATGGCTTCGCCGATGCCGCGGCTCGCGCCGGTGACAAGTGCAACCTTGCCCTTGAGTTCTCCCGCCATCACCGTCTCCCGAATTTTTTAGTGTCCGGGAAGCGTAGGCTCGTCAGATGCGGGCGTAAACTGCGTGCGACTCTTGTGCGTCGTGGCGTACCACGCGAGGAAGATGGCGGGCGCAACCATGATGCCGGCCGAGAAGAACGGTGCGTTGACGCTCATATAAGAGAAGGTGAGGGCTGCAACCTGCGGTCCTACCAACCGTGC
>DASZCC010000170.1:0-2598 GCA_035943485.1 Rhizomicrobium sp.
TGGCGTCGTATAACGACCAGCCGGAAGAAGATATCGGCAGTGCTATCAACACGGCGATCCCGGCATTCGAGACGCTGGTCGGCTCGGGCCTGATCCCGGGTGATGCTGGCCGTCTCGCATCGCTGATGGCCGCCTATCCGCAGACTTTCAATCCTGCGCCGGGCTCGGCGCCGCTGCTTCCCTGGTCGAACCCGATTCCGGGTGGCATCGCGAACACCACCACTGGTGTCGCCAACTTCTCCTCGCTCGCCCAGTTTCGCGATCGCGAATCGAATGAGAGCCATGAGAACAGCGGCGAGGTTCGCTTCTCGACCAGCTTTGACGGCCCGTTGAATTTCACGATGGGCGCTTTCTATTGGGAGCGTAATACCAACATCGCCGACTACCGCGTGACATTCACCGGCGGCGATTACGCGGCGCTGTTCCTCGGCCAGACGATTGGTGCGTTCCTGCCTTCCGGCGGTCAGGCGCTCGTCGGACAGGATCCGATGTATTACCAGAACGCTCCGGGCAACAGCACATCGGAAGCAGCCTTCATGGACGCGACCTATGTCGTGATCCCTGACCTGCTGACGTTCAAGGCCGGTGTCCGCTGGGGCCAGGACAAGGACTCGCTCACGAATAACGTGGCCTCCTTCGTTTCGCTCAACTCGGGCGCGACGTCGTCGTCCTGCCTGCTCTCCGCGTTCTGCTTCCTTCCGGCCAGCAACAACGCGGCGGCAACAATCGCTGCAGCGCAGGGCAATTACGTCCCTGCTCCGGCCACCTCGAAGACGACCTCGCTCGTCGACTACCGTGCCGTGGTCGAGTACACGCCGAAGCTGGATTTCACCGACTCGACGTTCATTTACGCGTCGTGGTCGCGTGGCTCCAAGCCAGGCAACCTGAACCTCGTCTCGGCCACGACGGTCGGCGCCATTCCGCCGAGCTTCAAGCCTGAAGAACTGGACGCTGCTGAAATCGGCCTGAAGAACACGCTGCTCGACGGTACGCTGCAGGCGAACCTCACTGGCTGGTACTACGACTACAAGAACTTCCAGTTCACCTCGACGGCCTTCTCCACGCTGTTCACGCAGAACCTGCAGGCGAAGATGTGGGGCGGCGAGGCTGAGTTGATCTGGCAGCCTGACGAACACTGGCAGTTCAACCTTCAGCTGACGGATTCCGGTTCGGCAATCGGCAACTCCTTTGCCGTCGACTTCCGCAATCCGATCGCGGGCCACGCCAACGGCGTCTACATCAAGGACGACGCGCTTGGCGGCGGCCAGAATGGTGGCTCCGACTTCCCGGGCAACAGCTGCGCGATCGTCAGCAACACGGGCGTTTCGCCGGCCGACGATCCGGCTGTCTCCGCCGCGTTCGCAGCTCTCGGCCAGGCCAATCCCTTCAAGGCGCCTCCAGGTGGTGCTGCCCAGCTCGCGGCGCATGGCGTGGCGCTGGTCAACTACGGTAACTGCACGACCAACTTCGCGGCGCTCGGTCTCGGCAACTCGTATCACTACGTGTCCGCTGCCGACGGCAAGGGCGACAGCCTGCTTGGTTTCGGCAAGTCGCTTAAGGGCAATGACGTCCCGCGCCTGCCCGAGAACACGGTCAATATCGGCGCCCAGTACACCTGGGAGATCGATGGCGGTTACACGCTGGTGCCACGCGCCGATTACTTCTGGCAGTCGGGCTTCAACTCGAGCGTGTTCGACGATGCCGTCGACCAGGTTTCGAGCTGGGATCAGCTGAACCTCTCGCTGCAGCTGACCAATGCCGACCAGGGCTGGTTCGCCAAGGTGTTTGCGACCAACGTGATGGACTCGCGCAACATCCAGGGCAAGGAGCTCGCCTCCGACACGTCGGGTCTCTACACCACCGTGTTCCTCGAAGATCCGCGCATCGTCGGCGTGACACTGGGCGCGCATTTCTAAACAAGGCGGTCGACGCCGAATTGAGGGGCGCCGGATTCCGGCGCCCCTTTTTTTGTTCTGCGGCTTTCTGTCGTTCATCGGACGATAAACTCCGATTGACCGCGCGCGCGCTCTACTTCATCACTTGATGAGTTTCGCTCACCCGGCGAAGCCGGCTCACCCAGGGCGGGCCCGTCGGCGCAATCCCCCGGTCGCACGTTCCTCCTCGGACGGTCGGCCGGGGGATATTTCTCTCCGCTAAACGCCCGATTTGATTGGCCAAGCCGCGCAGTGCAAGCTCCGGTTGCTTCCGCGCCGAGCCCACCATGACCGCGCCATTGAACGTGCTCTTCATCACAGCCGACCAGTGGCGCGCGGAGTGTCTCTCCGCGCTTGGTCATCCGACTGTAAGGACGCCGACACTCGACGCTCTGACGCGTGAAGGTGTGTTGTTCACCCAGCACTTTGCCAACGCGGTTCCTTGCGGCCCGTCGCGCGCGTCGCTTCACACCGGCATGTATCTTCAGAACCACCGGTCTGGCACCAACGGCACGCCGCTCGACGCTCGTCACATCAACTGGGCGATGGAGGCAAAGGCCATCGGGTACGACCCAGTGCTGTTCGGCTACACGGACACGAGCCTCGATCCGCGGGAACTGGAAGAGGACGACCCGTGGCTCTCGACCTATGAGGGACCGCTGCC
>DASZCC010000171.1:0-1694 GCA_035943485.1 Rhizomicrobium sp.
GTTCGAGGATCGCTACGAGAAGGCGCTCCGCGAACTCATCGCGCGCAAGCAGAAGGGGGAGAAACCGGTGAAGTCCGCGCCGGTGGAAGACACCAACGTCATCGACCTGATGGAAGCGCTTAAGAAGAGCCTGAAGACCAAAGGCGCAGCGGTTGTGCCAACCCGCGCACCGGCCAACAGCAACAAGCGCAAGCACGTACGCTGACGTTTTAGCGCAGCGTCGATCCAGCGCCTAACTTCGCGACCGCCGCTGCCAGCGGCTTTGCTGACGCGGCCAGGTCTTTCCACGGGTCTGCTTTCTTCAACAACGGACCGACCGTCGCGATCGTGAACTTCGCCGGGTTGAGGCCCGCTTTCAGTTCGGTCCATTTCAGTGGGACGGCGACTGTCGCCCCCTCGCGCGCACGCGGCGACCATGGCGCCACGCCGGTCGACGTGCGGTCGTTGCGCAGGTAGTCGACGAAGATCTTTCCCGTCCGCGCCTTCTTGGCCATCGTCGCTGTGTAGAGATCGGGCTCCTGGTCGGCCATTTGTTCGGCGACAGCGCGCGCAAACGCTTTCGCATCCGGCCAGCTCAGTTCGCGTCCGCCCGAACCCTTTACCGCGACAACGACATGCAGCCCCTTCCCGCCCGTCGTCTTCACGAAGGGCACGAGCCCGAGCTTCGTCAGCCGCTTGCGCAGATCGAGCGCGCCGGCGATCACGCGTGCAAACGGCACATCCGGCGCCGGATCGAGGTCGAAGATGATCCGCTCCGGAACGTCCGGATCGCCGGGTTTCGAGCCCCAGGGATGTATCTCGATAACGGCCTGCTGAGCCAGCGCCACCAACGCCGCTGCTGTCGCGACACCAAGGTATGGCTTCGGCTCACCGCGGACCTTGATGGCGAGCATCAGCGCAGCGGTGCCTTTCATCTCGTGGCGCTGAAAGAATTTCTCCCCATCGACACCATCCGGCGCCCGCACTACGGACACTGGCCGCCCCGCAATGTGCGGCAGCATGCGCGGCGCAGCGGCCGCCATGTACTTCGCCAGGTCGAGCTTGGTCTGCGCGGGGCCTAGCTTCGACTTCGGCCACAAGACCTTGTCAGGATGGCTGATCATGATGCCAAGCACTGTGGCGTCGGCCTTCGCGCTCGACTTGGCTTTCGGCGTAACTGTAACCATGGCCTTCTTCTCCCGTGGCGTCGCGTTGCCCGCGACTTCCGGCACGATGGAGCCGGCATCCTTGTCCATCCGCAGGCCCTTGAACGCCGCCTGGCGGAAAATCCCGTCACTGGTCACATTCTCATATTCGATCTCTGCGACCAGTTTCGGCTTCACCCAGTTGATGTCGGCGTCTCGCGGCGCATCGGGAAATGTCGGCATCTTGCTGCGCAGCGGCCTCAGCTGCCTCAGCAGCTCGTGCGCCGTTGCTGCCGTGTAGCCCGTGCCAACGCGGCCCATATAGACGAGCTTCCCATTCTTGTGACTGCCCACCAGCAGCGAGCGCAGCTTGCTGTCATTGCCGCGCCACGCTCCGATGACCACTTCCTGTCCGCCGCGGCACTTGGCCTTGGTCCAGTCGCCATTGCGACCGGAAATATAGTGGCCATCGAGTCTCTTCGAGATGATACCCTCGAGATCAAGGCGGCATGCAGCCTCAAGCAGATCACCGCTCTCGACGCTGAAATGCGAAACGAAATGGATGCGCTT
>DASZCC010000172.1:0-2564 GCA_035943485.1 Rhizomicrobium sp.
CGTCTGTCGAAGATCTCGGGGTCGAGGGCGCGCGCTTCGGCGTCCGTCAACTGATCCCAGACGCCGAGATCGATTTCCTCCAGACGCGGATCGGTGTGATAGCCGAGGCGTGGCAGCCCGGCTGACATCCTGACCAGCTGCATCGTTGTCTTGGCCCGCTGGAGCGGGCTGCACACATAGTCGAGCTTCGGCGCCGGTCCCAGCTCGCGTGCCAGGATGCGGCCGATATCGCGCGCCTGCTGCTCGCCCTTCGGCGTCAGGGGCGTATCCTTCACGCCCGAGAACTGATGCTTGATATTGGCTTCGGTCTCGCCATGGCGCGAGAAGTAGAGCGTCACGCCGTCGCGGAGTTTAAGCGCCATCGCTTTTGCTGACGGCAATATCGGGCGCGTCGACCGCCTTCATGCCCACGATGTGATAGCCGGCGTCGACATGCAGGCATTCGCCCGTGACTGCCTTGCCCATATCGGACAGCAGGAAGAGGGCGGAGTTGCCAACTTCCTCGATCGTCACGTTGCGGCGCAGCGGTGCGTTGAGTTCATTCCATTTGAGGATGTAGCGGAAATCGCCGATGCCGCTCGCCGCCAGCGTCTTGATGGGCCCGGCCGAAATCGAGTTCACGCGGATCTGCTTTTTGCCGAGATCCTCGGCCATGTAGCGCACGCTCGCTTCCAGCGCCGCCTTCGCCACGCCCATCACGTTGTAATGTGGCATGACCTTCTCGGAACCGTAATAGGTCAGCGTCACCATCGATCCGCCATGGGCCATCATCTTCTCGGCACGCTGCGCGACGGCCGTGAACGAGTAACAGGAGATGTCCATCGTCATGCGGAAGTTTTCCGGCGTCGTGTCGACGTAACGGCCGGTGAGCTGGTCCTTGTCGGAGAATCCTATCGCGTGCACCACGAAGTCGATCGACGGCCACACCTTTGCAAGTTCAGCGAACGCGCCGTCGATGGAGCCCTGGTTGCTGACGTCGCAATCGATCAGCGCAGCGGGCTTCAGCGGCTCGACCAGCGGCACGACGCGCTTCTTGAAGACGTTGCCTTGATAGGTGAACGCGAGTTCTGCGCCGGCGTTGTGCAACGCTTCCGCCACGCCCCATGCGATGGAGCGGTTGTTCGCCACGCCCATGATGAGGCCGCGTTTGCCCTTCATGAGTCCCTGTGTCGTCATCGCGGAAATGTCCGTGTTTGCGCGCTCTCTGTGACCGGAAACGCCTGCGATTTCAAGGCCGGTCACGGTTCCGCCCAGTCCGCTGTTGACGAGCCCGCGCTCCATACCCACAATTCTAAGAATTACGAACAAGAAAGCAGGGAGAATCGTCATGGGATATGCGGGCGAGCGCATCATGTGCGATGCCGACAGCCACATTATGGAAACGTTCGACTGGCTCCGGACCTTCGCAGATCCCGACATCCGCGAGTCGCTGCCCGGGTTGAAGCTCGGCGGCGCCGGCAAAATGGCCGAGAAGGCAATCGCGAAAGCGGAAGCCGCGCGCAAGGATGACGCCCACGTCGCCGAACAGCGTGCCAACATCATAGGCGGCTCCAAAGGCTGGGCAGCCTATGGCGCGTTCGACAAGGACGATCGCCGGCGCGCCCTCGACGATCTTGGATTCAAGCGTCAGCTCGTGTTCTCCACATTCGCGCAAACGCAGTTCGCCAGCGAGAAGGATGCGAAGCTCCGCTATGGCGGCGCTCGCGCACACAATCGCGCGATGGGTGATTTCTGCGCCGGTGACAGCCGCCTCATGGGCATCGCTGTCGTGCCGCTGGATACGCCTGAGCTTGCGATCGAGGAAATCGCCAACGCTGCGAAGTTCGGCAACAAGGCGATCTGGGTCAACGCCTCGCCGGTTGGTGACAAGTCGCCTGGCCATGTCGACCTCGATCCTGTCTGGAATGCGATGGTCGAGCACAATGTGCCGTTCATGCTGCACATCGGCGGCGGCACGCGCGTGATGCCGAAGGCCTACGAGAACAATGGCCTGCCGCGTCCGACCGACTGGCTTGGCGGCGGCGAGAACCTGCGCGTGAAGGACTACATGACGATCAGCTTCGCGGCGCAGATGTTCCTGTCCGCCATGGTGTTCGATGGCGTGTTCGAGCGCTTCCCCAAACTGAAGGGCGGCGTGATCGAACTGGGTGGCGGATGGGTGCCGCATTTCCTGCGTTCGCTCGACGCCGGTCAGCGCATGTTCAAGAAGTCCGATCCGCAGGTTGGTTCGCTCCCGCTGCGGGCGTCGGAATATATCCGCCGTCAGGTGCGCTTCACGCCGTTCCCGGGTGAGGATGTGGGCCACATGATCCGCGATGCGGGCGAAGACCTGTTCCTGTTCTCGTCGGACTATCCGCATCCCGAAGGCGGCAAGGATCCGATCCGCAAATTCGACGAGACGATGGAAGGTCTCTCACCGGTCGCGGTCGAGAAGTTCTATCGCGGCAATTTCGAGGACATGATGAACCTGGCCGCTGTCTAGCGGCCAAGCTTATCGCTTTCGCGCGTCGATGGACTGGCGGATTTGCGCCAGTATCGTCTGCGTGTCGTAAGGCTTGGCGAAG
>DASZCC010000173.1:0-3159 GCA_035943485.1 Rhizomicrobium sp.
ACGGGCAGACCCAGGCGCTGGCCGGCAATCTCACGCGCGCATCGTCGGCGCATGCGCCGGTCGTGGCGCCGCGTCATGCCGGTCTCGCGCCCGCCGCGGCGGCGTGATCAAGCCGCCCATGAAAAAGCTCTTCATCAAGACTTATGGCTGCCAGATGAACGTCTATGATTCTGCGCGCATGGCGGAATTGCTGGCGCCGGTGGGCTATGCGCCGACGGACAATTCCGCCGACGCCGACATGGTGATCCTCAACACCTGCCACATCCGTGAGAAGGCGGCGGAGAAGGTCTATTCCGAACTCGGCCGCCTGAAAAAGATGAAGGACGAGCGTCCGCTGACCATCGCGGTCGCCGGCTGTGTCGCGCAGGCCGAGGGTGCTGAGATCGTGGCACGCGCGCCGCAGGTCGACATCGTCGTGGGCCCGCAGGCCTATCACCGCCTGCCTGAGATGATCGCGAAGATCGCGCGCGAAGGCGGCCATGCGCTGGAGACCGATTTTCCGGCGCTCGAGAAATTCGACGCGCTCGCGGCGAGCACGGGCGCCGAAGCGCCGGCTGCGTTCCTGACGGTGCAGGAAGGCTGCGACAAGTTCTGCACCTTCTGCGTTGTGCCCTACACGCGCGGCAGCGAGTATTCGCGTTCGGTTGCGAAGATTGAGGACGAAGCGCGCAGTCTTGTGGCGCGCGGCGTGCGCGAGATCACGCTGCTCGGCCAGAACGTCAACGCCTATGCCGGCGAGGGGCCGGATGGCGAGCTGTGGTCGCTGGCGCGGCTGCTGCATCGCCTGTCGCGCATCGAAGGCCTGTCGCGCCTGCGCTATACGACCAGCCATCCGCGCGACATGGGCGACGACCTCATCGCGGCGCATGGCGATCTCGATACGCTGATGCCCTATCTGCATCTGCCGGTGCAGTCTGGTTCGGACACCATCCTCGATGCGATGAACCGCGGCCACACCGCCGATGACTATCGCTCACTCGTGGCGCGCATCCGCGCCGCACGGCCCGATATCGCACTGTCGTCGGATTTCATTGTCGGCTTCCCGGGCGAGAGCGACAAGGATTTCGAAGCGACACTCGCACTGGTGCGCGACGTGCGCTACGCGAGCGCCTTCACCTTCAAATACAGCCCGCGTCCCGGAACACCGGCGGCGGCGCTGCGCAAGCAGGTGGCCGAGGATGTGAAGGACGCACGTCTTGCGGCGCTCAACGCGTTATTGCTGGAGCAGCAGGAAGATTTCCGCCGTTCGCTCGTCGGCACTGCGATGGATGTGCTGTTCGAGAAGCCCGGCCGCCAGTCCGGTCAAGCGATCGGGCGCAGTCCGTATCTCACGGCCGTGCATGTCGACAACGCCGCCCCTCTGATCGGGCAGATCGCGCGCATTCGCGTCGAGTCCGTCCATCCCAACAGCTTCAAGGGCTCGCTGCTGCGCGAGACGGTGCAGACGCATTGAACAAGTCCAAGCGCCCGGCCAAAGAGCAGACGACGCTCGAATTCTCCAACAACAGGCTTCTCGCCGGTCTTGCCGGCGCGCATCAGAAGAATTTCGTGCGCCTCGAGCAGAAGCTTGGCGTGCGTGTCGACATGCGCGGCAATCTCGTCGGCATCGCCGGCGCGGCGGATGCCAGTGAACGCGCCGCCAATGTGCTGCGCGCTCTGTATGCCCGCCTCGAAGCCGGTGAGGAACCGGGCGCGGCCGAGGTCGACGCCGAACTCCGCTTTGCCAGCGAGAAAGCGGCGAACGTCGCCGGTGGGGACTTCGGCTCGCCCGCGATCCGCACCGCGACGGCCCGCGTCACGCGCGCCCGTTCGCCGGCGCAGGCAGCGTATCTGGATCTCATGCGCACCCATCCGCTTGTGTTCGGCATCGGTCCGGCTGGTACGGGCAAGACCTATCTGGCCGCAGCCTTCGGCGCGCATCTCCTGCATGAGCGCCAGGTCGAGCGCATCGTGCTGACGCGTCCCGCGCTGGAAGCGGGCGAGCGGCTCGGCTTTCTGCCGGGCGACCTGCGCGAGAAGATCGATCCCTATCTGCGCCCGCTTTACGACGCGCTGTTCGACGTGCTGGGCGACCGCACCGCCAAGCTGCTTGAGGAAGGCACGATCGAGGTCGCACCGCTCGCCTTCATGCGCGGCCGCACTCTGACCCGTTCATTCGTCATCCTCGACGAAGCGCAGAACGTCACCTCGGGCCAGATGAAGATGTTTCTGACTCGTCTGGGCGAGGATTCTCGCATGGTCGTCACCGGCGACGCCTCGCAGAGCGATTTGCCCGGCGGCCGCGCCGAAGGCCTGAACGAGGCGCTGTCGATTCTGCAAGGGGTTGAAGGCGCTGCGATTGCCCGGTTCTCCGAGAAGGACGTGGTGCGCCACGCCCTCGTCATGCGCATCGTCGCTGCGTATAATAAGGCCGACGCACAGAAGTCCCGCCCGTGACGTTCGCCATCCATTTCGAGATCGACGACCCGCGCTGGAAACGGCGCCGCGGTGTGAAAACGCGCCTGGAACAGGCCGCGCGCCTGGCACTGCGCGGCAAGGCGCGGCGCGGCGGCCTGACGATACTGCTCACAAGCGACGCTCGTCTGAAGACGCTCAATCATGATTTCCGCGGCAAGAATAAGCCGACCAATGTCCTGTCCTTTCCCGCCGCGCCGAACGACGAGGCCTATCTGGGCGATGTCGCGCTGGCGTTCGGCGTGACCGAGGCCGAGGCGCTGAAAGCCGGCAAGCGCTTTGCCGACCACGCCGTGCATCTCGTCATCCACGGCGTGCTGCATCTTCTGGGCTTCGACCACGTCACGAACGCCCAAGCAAAAAAGATGGAACCACTGGAGACGCGGCTTCTCGCGCGTCTTGGCATCGACGATCCTTATGCGGAGGCGGCGTGATGGCTGACACGCCGACGCCCGCGCCCGCACCGACATTGATGGAACGCCTGTCGCAGTTCCTGCGCGGCGAGTCTGCGTCGGCGCAGCAGATCCGCGAGAGCGTCGCCGAGGTGATCGAGGAGAGCGACCGCCAGACCGGCGATCTCTCCAAGCCCGAACGCGAGATGCTCGCGAACCTGTTGAAGTTCGGCGACCTGCGGGTGCGCGACGTGATGATCCCGCGCGCCGACATCGTGGCGATGGACGAGACGACGCCGATCCCCGAATTCGT
>DASZCC010000174.1:0-1718 GCA_035943485.1 Rhizomicrobium sp.
CCGGCTTTCTCGGCTTGCACGTCGTGAAAGCGCTTGCGCGATCGGATGTACAAATACGCATCCTGGCCCGCCGTGATCCGACGCACGCGTTCTGGCGCGGTATCCCGCTTGACGTTGTGGCTGGTGATCTCGAAGACCGAAGCGCGCTTGAAAGACTAACGACAGGCGCCGACACCATCGTGCACATGGCGGGGCTCATCAAGGCGCGAAACCGGGCGGAGTTCATGCGTGTCAATCTCGACGGCGCGCGCGCTGTTGCAGAACGCGCGGTTCGCCATGCGCCGGATGCATTCTTTGTCGCGACATCGTCGCTCGCTGCGCGTGAGCCACAGCTCTCGCCCTACGCCGCCTCCAAGCGCGCCGGCGAGGATGCGATGCGGGATATCTTTTCACGCAAGCCCGGCCAATTGGCGATCGTGCGGCCTCCGGCAATCTACGGGCCATGGGATCGCGAGACGTTGACGATCTTCAAAGCGGCGTCGCACGCCATCGCGCCGGTATTCGGCAATGGCCGCATCGCCATCATTCATGTCGACGATGCGGCCGCTGCCATCGCGTCGCTCGCGACCGGTGCGAAGGACAGCGGCGACTACGCATTGGCAGACACTAATCCGGCCGGATATTCGACAGCGGAGCTGTTGCGCGAAGCGGCCCGTGCGCTGGGCAAAAACCCTCGGCTGATACGCGTACCGTCATCGGCGCTCGCCATGGCGGGATTGGTGTCGCAGGCATGGGGCAGTCTCTCGCGGCAGCCGCCGATCTTCACGCGCGGAAAAGCCCGTGAGATCCTGCATCCCGACTGGTCGGTGGCGCCGAGCGAGCTTCTGCCGGCCGCGATCTACCATTCAAAAATCGGCATTCGCGAAGGCTTCGCATCGACGGCAGCCTGGTACAGGGCGGCCGGCTGGCTTCGCTGACGCTAGAGAGCTTTCGAGTAGATGCGGTACGTCTTGTACGCGACGCTGCCGAGCCCTTCGTTGATGCGCCGCATCGGCAAATTGTCCTCGAGAATCCAGGACAGTTCGATGTGGGTGAAGCCAATCTTCATAGCCTCCTTGCGCACCATATCGATCATTAGAAACGGCAGGAGACCCCCAATGACACCCTTCGCGACACTTCGCTTGACGCCCATGAGCGGGACGCGCGCGGTCTTCAGGCCAGCCACCTTCAGGCGCCACAGCAACTTGGCCCACCCGAACGGAAAAATCTTTCCGTTCAGATCGTGGATCGCTTCGTTCAGATTCGGCAGGCAGACAAGAAAGCCTACTGGCTGCCCGTTCTGCTCGATAATGCTCGTCAGCCGCGGATCGAGCAGCGGCTTCAGTGTCTTTGCGAGATAGTCGGTTTCGATCGCGGTGAGCGGCACAAAACCCCAATTGCCGCGCCACGCATCGTTGAAGATTTCCGTGACCGAGCGAATCTCCTCGTCGTAGCGCTTGAAATCGAGACGGCGGACCTTCAAATCTGCGGGCAGCGGCCTGTTGACGAGCCTGCGTGCACCAGCCGGCAATTCGCCCCTGATGTCATACAAATACGCGAATACATCCTTCTCCTTGACGAAGCCCAGCTCCTCGATGCGCGCGCTCACATAGGGCTTGTCGTGTCCCATCAACAGCATTGGCGGGCTGTCAAAGCCATCAACCAGAAGTCCGATCTCCTCATTGATGTTCAGATTGAAGGGGCCTTCGATGTTCTTCATGCCCCGCGCGCGCAGCCAG
>DASZCC010000175.1:0-23151 GCA_035943485.1 Rhizomicrobium sp.
TGGCAATCCTTCAGCACCTGCTCAAGATGTTTCAGGTCCATGCCGTTGTTGTTCACATCGGTCTCGATGCGCACGATGTTGTCCATGCCGAGCCCGGTCCAGTCCGAGCTGTTGAGCATGGTGTAATGCGCCTGCTGCGAGCACAGCAGCTTCGCATCGGTGCGCACGCCCTTGGTGCGCGAATCTGGCAGCACGCGGCTGAGCGCGTATTTCATGTGATAGGTCCAGCAGCCCGAACCGCCAAAGGTGTAGACGCCGCCGGCCTTCTTTGGATCCCAGCCGAGCAGGCGCGCCATGATGGCGGCGGTTTCAAGCTCGGTGCGATGGACGTTCCAGGCATACTCGCCCTCGAGAAGATTGGGCGAGAACACTTGCGCCAGCATCGCGGCGATCAGCGCGGCAGTATTGGCCTGCGGCACCACATTGCACATTGTGAGTGGATGGCCCCAGTTGGGCATGCCTTCGAACAGCTGCACCGACTGGTTGATGACGTCATGCACACTCGACATGTTGGGCGCGAGGGCCGCGTCTTTCACGCCCTCGAAGTCGATAGTGAGTGCCGGATTGGTTCCGAGATAGGCGGGGCCGCCGCGCTCCGGGCGCAGGTCGTTCAGGTGCTGGATCGCCTTGGCGATGTTCTGCGACAGCGGATCGCCGTCGCCCCGGAAGGGCGAGGGGAAGGATTTCTGCACGTCGGCGCGATATTTCGCCCAGCCCGGCGCGTGATCCTGCGCCTCGCCGTCGCGATGAAAATAGTCCGCCAGCTTGCTCATCCCGTCCCCCGATAATCCCGTCCAGGCGCCGATCATAGTCGGGCGGCGGGCTCGGCGGCGACCGGATTATTGTGCTGCGTTGGTCGCGATCCAGATGATGTGCCTTGCGCCGCGTCCCTTGTTGGCGCGTGCCTTGACCTCCTCGACGGCGAATCCAGCGTGGCCCAGGCGGCGCGCGAACGCCGGGCTTGGCGATGCCGACCACACCGCCAGCATCCCGTTCGGCCGAAGCGCCCGCCGTGCGGCGTCGAGTCCGCGGCCGTCGTAGAGACGATCATTCGCCTTGCGGCTCAAGCCGTCGGGTCCGTTGTCCACGTCGAGAAGGATGGCGTCGAATTTCGCGCGTGCAGCTTCGATCACACCGCCGACATCGCTCTCGAAGATTTTTATGCGTTGATCGTCCAGACAGCCCGCCGTGAGTTCGGCCATCGGACCGCGCGCCCACGTCAATACGGACGGCACAAGCTCGGCGACCGCGACAGTGGCATCGGCATCAAGCCGCGCGAGCGCCGCACGCAGCGTGAACCCCATACCATAACCGCCGATCAGCACGCTGCACTTCCGGCGGCCTTTGAGGCGATCGCACACGAGCTCCGCAAGCGCGACTTCGGAGCCGCTCATGCGACTGTTCATCAGCGGCGTCGCGCCCGCCATGATCGCGAATTCGCTGCCGCGTTGCATGAGTCTGAGCTCGCCACCACCTCCGGGTACCGTTGTTGTGTCGAGCTGGACCCAGGGGATCATCGAAACTCCAGAGGCGACAGCGCCGGCCGCGATCAGCCGGCGCTGCACGCCGGTTCACATCCGGTGCAAGGCGCAGAGCTTGTTGCCATCCGGATCGCGCAGATAGGCGAGATACAATTTTCCGGCAGCGCCCTCGCGAACGCCCGGCGGGTCCTCGCATGAGACGCCGCCATGGGCGATGCCGGCGGCGTGCCACGCGTCGGCCTGCTCCGCAGTCTTGCAGGCAAAGCCGATGGTGCCGCCATTGGGCGCCGTTGCCGGCTGGCCGTTGATCGGCAGGGAAACGGAAAAGACGCCGGTCGGCGTCCTGTAGAAAATGCGGTGACGGTCGACAGTCGCGGGTGGCACGCCGAGTGTGCCGAGGACCACGTCATAGAACGACTTGGCCCGGTCCAGATCATTCGTTCCGATCATGATGTGCGAAAACACGGCTTCTTTCCCCTTGTTCGATTGGCGCCGGAAGTCCCGGCGGCGAATCGTTAGCATGGTCCGGCGGAGCGCGCGTAGCCTTTGCGTCGGACACTGGCTACAAGTCCCCGGATTGTGATTGAGTGCGTTTATGCGGGCCGGTTCGCGCTCGCGCCTTGGGGGGCTCATGAAGAATACCTTCTGTGCGCTTGTCGCGTTTCTGGCGGTTGTCGCACCCTCGTGGGCTGCGGACGATCCGACGATTGAGCGGCTGGCGCTGTGCCGCGACTCCTGGGTGGACTGGAGCAAGAGCAATCCGGCGCAGATGGATGCTCTCCGCAACAGCATTATGGCGGGCTACACGCAACGCCAGGGCGACCCCTTCTATGTTCCCAAGACCGCGAAATCTTTTGCGGGTTACAAAGTCATCCAGCTCTTCCCCGGCAATGTCGGAATGGGCGTCGGCTTTTCGATCGTGGTCGACGGGACGTTCGGCAAGGTGCAGCAGAGTGTCGAGAAGATGCTGGGCAAGCCGCTCAAGGACTGTTCGACCAGCGATGGCATGCATAGCTGCGAACTCGACATCGCCGATCAGCGCACTGTGACGCTGATGGCCGGCGACGACCCGAAGAGCAGCAAGACGCTCGTCGGCTGCTACTATTTCTACGAGAAGTGAAGGCTGACGGCAGCGTGCGCGACTGGCCCGTTTTGAAACACCTGCAAATTTCGAAATGGACAGTTGGTTCGCACTCGGGCGCGCGCCTTGCATTGCTTTACCAATTCAGATGCTCCGCGAAGGCGCGAAATGGCTGGAATAATGCGCTGAAGCGCTGCCTTCGCCGGCAAGGTTAAGAACGGACACTCCCGCATCACGTCTGGCGCATGTCGTGCAGGCATGGTGCGGATGGATGCAGTTAACAAATTAGAACCGGCATGGGCGAGCCGCGCACAAAGTGCCTTGCGCAGGCTTGAGACTGGATTCCAGGGCTGGATCAAAGAGCGCCGCTTGCGGCGCGTGCATATCCTTGCGCTCTTAGTCCTTGCTCTCTTGGGTATTGTCACAAGCGCCTATTTGAGCGGGCGTAGCGTTGGCAAAGAGCAAGCCCGGGAAACACTCGGGCATCGGCTCGCAGAAGCAGTCAACGATCCGCTCTCGGCGTTGCTCGCGCGTTCGCCCGGCGCACGCGGCGGTGTCGTCCATCTGACCAAGGTCGCGCCACATGATCGCGTGTCGGCGGTGACGCATGCGCATCAGCCCGAATCCGGGTTCGTGCCTGCCGGCTATTACGGCCTTGGCGACGAAGATCTCGCGAGCGGCTCGGATGACTTCTCGAGCGAACTTGCAGGTCCGAAGGGTGATGCCGGCAACATCCCAGGTTTTGGCCCGCCGCCTTCCTCGCTGGGTGAGCCTGACGATATCATCGCTCCCGGCAGCCCTTCGGGTGGAGGTGGCGGCGGTCCAGGTGGCCCCGGTGGTTCAGGCGGCCCCGGTGGCCCCGGTGGTTCGGGTGGGCCCGGTGGTCCAGGTGGGCCTGGCGGTCCGGGTAGTCCGGGTGGCGGCGGCTCGATCATACCGCCTTCGCCCGTTCCTGAGCCTGCAACGTGGATCACTCTGATCGTTGGCTTTCTGTGCGTCGGGATCGCGGCTCGCCGGTCGCGCGACAGACAAGCGATCGCCGGGTTCTGACATGCCGAGAATGCTGCGCGTTCTGTCGCTGATCTGCGTTTGCGGATTGTCGATGCAGATGGCGCTTGCCGGAGACCAGAGCCGCATCTGGTATGCGCAAGCGCACTTGCCAGTCCTTGCACTGCCCGATGGCCATCACGAAACCATACGAAGCATTCTGAACATCAAGGCGCCGATGCATTATGGCGAGTTCATCTGGGACGCCAGCCGCGTACCGGACGGAAAGGTCTGGCTGTGGGTCGACCTCGCGCACCAGGAGCTTTCCGTCTTCCGCGACGGGCATGAGATCGGATCTGCTGTCATTCTCTATGGTGGGCCGAACAACGCCACCCCAAGGGGCGCCTTCACCATTCTCGACAAACAGGCGAACTATTTCTCGCACAAATATCAGGCGCCGATGCCGTATGCGCTGCGTCTGACAGGCGATGGCGTGGCGATACATGGCAGCGATGTCCGCGAAGGATGGGCAACGCATGGCTGCGTCGGCGTGCCGGTGGAATTCGCGCGCCTGATATTCTCCGTGACGCACAAGGGCGATCTCGTCGCCATTCTTTAAGTCGTTACAATTTGAACGATGACCGTAACCGCCGCTTAGTCACTTCCCTGCACCCGATTTAAACGCGCCAAGCGAAACACTTCCCCGATACAGCGGGGATGACGAGACAATGGCGCGGCTGCATAGGGCGCTCGCAGGCATGGGATGCGGGCTTCTACTGGTATCTTCCGGTTCGGCTGGCGCTCCGTCGACCTCGATCGAATTTGATCAGCGCATTCTGGCCGTCCACAATCAGGAGCGCGAACAGTTGGGGCTCGCACCACTGAACTGGAACGATGATCTGGCGCAAGCAGCACAGCGCTGGGCCGATCATCTCGCGACGACGGGCAGATTTGAACACGCGCCAGAGAATCCTGCCGCGCCCGAAGGCGAGAACCTTTGGGCCGGAACCAGAGGACGTTTTCCTCCCGAAGCGATGGTCGGCGCCTGGACCAGTGAAAAGCGCTTCTTCCGATCCGGCACTTTTCCCGACAACAGCGTGACCGGCAACTGGGAAGACGTCGGACACTACACGCAGGTCATCTGGCGCAAGACAACAGAAGTCGGTTGCGCGCAAGCGGAAAGCCCGCAAGAGGACATCCTTGTCTGCCGCTACAACAATGCCGGCAACTATGTAGGCGAGCGGCCCTACTAGCGGCCGCCTTTCACGCTTATCGGAGCGCTGGAATTATGGCATCCGGTATCATGTGGTCCCGCCACCCATTCCAGATGAGCCCCTGTCCGTAATTGCCACCGGTGAAACCGACCACTAGGTCGAGCTCGGGCACCACGACAAGCAGCTGACCACCATTGCCACTCGCACCATAAGCACGATAGTCGCGGCTGGGTGTGTGCAAAGTGGTCAGGTGCCACGCAAACCCATCTTCGCCGGGAAAGTAAAAATTGTGAAAGTCGCTTTCCGGGAGACCCGTGGTCTGGGGCGAAATCTCGGCGTGCAAGGCCGTCGACTCCTTGGCCCAGGCCGCACTGACGATGCGCCGGCCGTTCCATACGCCGCCATTGAGATAGGTTTGCCCGAGCTTGAGCACATCACGCGGGCGAACGAACACGCCGCCGCCGAGGTAACCTTCGTCATTGGGCATCAGGTCCCAATAATAGCGGCTCCACTGCAATGGCCGCGCAACCGTTTCGTCGAATAGTTGCGGCAGCCATTCATGTGAAGCAGTAGCAAGCGCCGCACCGACGAGATTGATGCCGGGTGAACAATAGGCATAGCGCGTGCCCGGATCGTGCACGACAGCAAGGTCAAGCGTGTATTTCCACCAGTCAGGATTCTGCCGCTGCGATTGCACCGCCTCCTCGTTGCCCGGTGAGTCGTCGTCATTGTCGTCGCAGGCAAGACCGGAGGTGTGCGTCATCAGTTCTGCGAGCGTGATGTCATCTTTGCGCGGATCAGGATTGGCGAACGGGCCCATCGCGGACACGAGTGGGTAGATTTTCGTGTCTGGCGAGATCGCGGTGCCGCGCAATATCAGCGCGCCCAGCATCACAGACGAAAACGTCTTGGATGCCGAGCGTGTGTCATGTGGAGTGTCGCGATCGAAGCCGCCAAAATATTCCTCCAGCACAAGCTTTCCACGATGGGCGATAAGGAGCGAATGAATGAGACTGGGGCGTTTCGCCGCCGGATCGGTCGCGATGATGCTTCGGACGAGTTGCGTGAGCGCGATTTCATCCAGGCCCGTATCACCAGCCCGCGCGACGCTCCATCCATCATGAACGTCGTCTGGTTCACGATAGGTGTAAGGCGTGTCGCCGGCGGATCGCAAATAGAAGCGTGCTGCCTGCTGTGCCGTGGCGCGAGCAAGGATCATGTTCACGCCCACGCGCGGCAGCTTCATCTGCAACTGGTCCGGTGATGGCGCGAGGTTGGCCTGAAATACGCTCTTGGCATCCGACGGATCAGTGAAGCTGACGGTGTTGCCGCTTCGTGACACAAGCATTTGCGATGCACCGAAGCGGAAATTCATTTCCGGATTGCGGAACGCGCCTATCAGCGCACCGTTATCGTCGCGAAATACTTTCAGATAGAGCGTGAAACTGTCCACCTGCGGCTGTATCTCACCGCGCCACGCACCGTCCGTTCCACGCACAAACGTGACCGACGAGGCAAAGGTCTGTCCCTTGCCGTCCGGATCGCGAGGATCGCCGCCGCCCGCATGCGGCTGAATCCAGAAGCCCCGGATATTGTCGCCATCACGAGAGCCGCGGAAACTTCCGTTGTTGCCGGCGAAAGCAAAACGGATTTCGCTTCCCTGCGCAGTGAACGCCATGTGGTTGCCGGCCAGCGTAGCTGTCCACGCGGAGCCTCTGTGCGCGAGCGCAAGCGTACCCGCAGGTCCGGCGTTCCAATGCATCTGGCCAACCCACAATCCCTCCAGCGGATCGGATGGTGCAGCGGCCTGCGATGCAAACGCACAACAAAGTGCAGCCAACGCCGCAAGGCGAAGAACGTTTATCATGGCTATTTCCGATCGCGTTCGCGAAGCCAGGCCGCAATTGGCGCTTTGCCCGCTTTCAGGTTCTTCTCGAGCGCAGCACAAGCGCCGCGGAGATCGCGCCGCTTTAGCGCCGCCATTATCGCACGATGATCGAGGCCCGCGTTCAACACGTTGCGGCGGTCGCGCATGAGCGCAATTTCGTAGCGCCGGGTGCGGCGGATGATTTGCCCGATAATCTCCAGGAGAACCTTGTTCGGGCAATCGTCCACGAGCTCGAAATGCCACTCGTCGTCGAGCGCCATAACCTCATCTGGGTCGCTTGCGCGTTCGATGCGATGGTTCAGCGCGCGCAGGCGTTCCAGTTTCTTGGGCGAGGGAAGGCCGGCCAGTCGCAACGCTTCGGGATCGAGCAGCGGCCGGATGTCATAGATCTGATCGAATTCTTCCAGCGTCAGCGGCCGCACCGCGTAACCGATGCGCGGTGTTGAAATCAGCGCGCCTTCCTGGCTGAGCCGGTTCAATGCCTCGCGCAACGGTGTGCGGCTAACGCCCAACGCCTGGGAGAGATGCACTTCATTGATGCGCTGACCGGCGGGAAGCTGCCCGTCTACGATCATCTTGCGCACCGCTGCTTGCAGAGCATCGGAGATGCTGCTGGGAGAGACAAAGTTGGTTTCTAAATGCATACTGTATACAGTACACTCGCGCGCGATGTCTGGCAAGCGTTTCCGAGCACGGTCTGTGGCGGCAACCTCTCAGCAACGATGCCAGCAACTGCGTAGGGGGCGGCCGCCCATCAATCTATTCCGGCTTACTGACGATCACTTCGAGATACTCGCTGGGGATCACCAGCGTGCCGTCTCTGGCGATGTTGAACTCCTTGATCAGGGCGTAGAAGTCAGCCTCCAGGGCGCCTTGCGCCTCCGGATCAATTGCCGCGAAGGCTTTCAGGACAGGGCCATAGAAGTTGCGGAAAATCTCCAGCCAGTGCTGCGGAGACTTGTAGCGGAACGCGAATGTTCTGCTCTGTGCCGCCACGCTTGCTGATGCGCCGAACAATTTGCCGAGGTGGTCACGATTGCCCCACAGGGCGGGTGACCGGACACCTGGTGCCGGCGGAACAAATTTGCCGATCGTTCTGAATACACCGCCGATGAAGCTTTCCGGCGTCCAGTTGGCGAGGCCGATCTTGCCGCCGCGCCGGCACACGCGTAGCAGCTCGCCTGCCGATTTCTCATGATTGGGCGTGAACATGACGCCGAAAGTCGAAAGGACGACATCGAAGCTGTCATCGCCGAACGGAAGCGCCTCGGCGTCCGCTTCCTGGAATGTCACCGTAAGGCGATCAGCCTGGGCGCGTTCCCGACCGCGTTCCAGCAGTGCGCCGACGTAGTCCGTAGAGACGACATCGGCGAACCGGCGCGCGGCTGCGAGCGTCGCATTGCCGTTTCCGGCGGCGACGTCGAGCACGCGCTGGTTGCTGCGCAGGTCGACGGCTTCGCAAAGCGTTTCGCCGACGATCTGCAATGTGGTGCCGACGATAGCGTAGTCGCCGGAACTCCACGCAACCTGCTGTCGGTTCTTGATCGCTGCGAGATCGATGGTGGCTGGCGTGCGGATGTTCATTGGGTCCTCCCGGGTCGGATTGTCTCGAGCGAGTGATCAGTGCGAGAATCTGGTCTTGAGCGCGGCGAGGCCGGCGTCGAACACGCCTGCGAAATCGGCCTCGGCTTCCTGTTCCTTGCCGGCCAGCGGCGTATAGGTGCCGGTCCAGAGTACGGTCGACGTGTTGTCGGCGTTCGGCACGACCCAGATCGTTCCCATGTAATGCGTCACCGGGAACGGACTGGACCGGAACGTGTAGGTGTAGAAGCGCTCGGATTCGTTGCGCGCAATCTGCGGCTCAACAAATGTCACCGTGCCGTCTTTTGTCACGAGCGTGCGCGTCGGCGGATTTGCGGCGTCCTGCGAACACGTTCCAACGACTGGATGCCAGTCCCTGATGGCGCAGAACGGGCCGATGACGGACCACACTTGCGAAGCTGTGGCGTTGACGTTGACGCTACGGGACAGCGAAGCGGCCGCTGCATCGCTGTCATGCAGCAGCGGAAGGGCGCACATGAGGCCGAGCACGATGTTGATGCAATGATCCCTCAGGGACATGCGTCGGCCACTGCCGATAAGCCGATGATTCATAAAACGTCTCCAGACTTGCTCCATGCCGCACAGCTTGATGTGCGGCAGCGATTATCTAGTGGACGTGAGCGCCGGAACGAATGACCGCGCGTCTGCGATGCTTGACAGCGCGTCGGGAAGGATTACGTCCCGTGTTCGCCGGTCCGGATCTGACGACCGGGCGTCGGACGGGGAGCCCATGACAGCCGACCCACTCTCAGATGTTTTGAAAACCGTGCGGTTGACCGGCGCGACCTTCTTCGATGTCGTCGCGCGCACGCCGTGGGTGGCAGAACAGCCGGCGCCGGAGACGATTCTGCCGATGCTGTTGCGCGGCGCTGGCCATCTCATTTCGTATCACGTGATTACCGAAGGGCGCTGTTTCGCCAACATCGTGGGGCAGGAGTCGATCCCCGTCGACGCCGGCGAGATCATTGTCTTCACGCGGGGCGATCCGCACGTGATGGCCAGCAACCCTGGCATGCGTGCGCAGCAGCCGAACCCGGAAAGCATGTATGATGAAGGTGCCGCGCAGCAGCCGTTCTTTGCCAATCTTGGCGAGGACGGTCCGATATCGACAAAGCTGGTCTGCGGCTTCCTGGCCTGCGATGCGTGGCCGTTCAATCCGCTGCTGGAGAACCTTCCGCCTATCATCAAGGTCGCTGCGGGAAACGGCAGCGAGTCCCGCTGGCTCAGCCAGTTCATCCACGTCGCCACGCATGAGACCGCGGACAAGCGCGCGGGCGGCGAGAGCGTACTCGCCCGCCTGAGCGAACTGATGTTCATCGAGGTCGTGCGCCGCTATCTCGAAGGTCTGCCGCCGGAACAGATCGGATGGCTGGCGGGCTTGCGCGATCCGTTCGTCGGCAAGGCGCTGTCGCTGATGCACGCACGGCCTGCGCACAACTGGACGATCGACGATCTCGCGCGCGACGTGGGGCTGTCGCGTTCCGTTCTCGCCGAACGCTTCAACGACATGGTTGGTATGCCACCTATCCAATATCTGTCGAACTGGCGCATGCAGATTGCGGCCGGACTCCTGAGCGGAGGCAATAAGAACATCGCAAGCATCGCCGCCCACACAGGCTATGGCTCCGAAGCCGCATTCAGCCGCGCGTTCAAACGCATGGTCGGCGTCTCGCCCTCCGAACACAGGCGCCGCAGCGCTCCGGCATGAGTGCGGCGATCCTCGACATTTGACGGATCTTTCCGGCGAGCTCGCGTCCTTTTTGTTCTTAAGGACCGACCAGACTGTTTATAAATTCCAAGAAGGACTATAGGGCGACTGGCAACGCCTCGGAATGAAAGATCATGGACAACGCCGCAAGGTCAGAACGATCGCGCAACGCCGCGCTGGATGCTGCCCTTACGATCATCGCACGCGATGGTCCGGCGCGGCTGACTCTTGACGCGATCTCGCGCGAGAGCGGCATCAGCAAGGGCGGCCTGATGCACCAATTCCGTACCAAGGACGCCGTGCTCAAGGCGCTTCTCGAGAAGCAGACGGAGCATTTCGATGCGTTCGCTCGCAGCTTCAATGCCGATGCCCCTGGCCGTGTGCAGCCTCTTCTCGCGATGCAGATTGCGACATTGCGCGAAGCGATTTCGACGCCGCGATCGGTCGTTTTCGCCGTTCTCGGCGCTGCGGCGCAGGATCCAAACCTCATGGCGGCGGCGCGCGATCGAGACACCAAGAAGATCGAGGCGATCAAGGAAGAGGCGTCCGACGCCGATCTTGCGCTGCTTCGCTGGGTCGCCGCATGGGGATTGGCGCTCACGTCCATGATGGGTCTTTCGCCTCTCTCCAAGAAGGATAGGGCGCGGCTCTTTGAGCGGCTGCTCGACGACCGCCAATGGGTAGGTCTTGTGGAGCCTCGTCAATCCGCACGTGCTCCGAAACGCAAGGACCGCCAGACGCGGTCTCGTTGACGCAGTCCCCGGCGTCTCAAATCGCACTTTTCCCGGCGAAATCTCTCGCCCGTTCAGCGCATCTCAGGTGTTGCGTAGATATAAACCGACCAGACGGTTTGCAAATGAGGAATTTCCTGCTAGAGAGCCTCAGCCATCACGACGGGCTAGTCGCCCCGTGCAACCTCTGAAGGAAGGAAATGACCATGCTCACCCGCAATGAACAGATCAGCCGGCTGGCGATTATTGCCCTTTGTGCCGCTCTTGGGGGCTGCGCGAGCGCAGACCCCATCGCGTATTCGGGCATCCAGTCGTCATCGCAGCTTGCGCACAATACGCAGGACAACGCCCGCCACATTCCTTACCGATATGCGACGCAGGTTGAATGGCGCAATTACGACAGCGTCATTCTCGATCCGGTTGAAGTTTATCGCGGCACAGACAACCAGTTCGGGGACATGTCTGCAGAGGATCGCGACTCCCTTGCCCGCTACATGCAGGGCAAGTTCGCCCGCAAGCTGAAATCCCGTTTCGCATTAGTGGGCGATGTGACCCAACGCACGCTGCGCGTGCATCTGACACTGACGGGGGCATCGACCACCACGCCAGTATTGGGCACGCTGTCGCGCCTCGATATCGCGGGCGGTCTCTACAACAGCGTGCAGGCGGTTCGTGGAGGCGAGGGCACGTTTACCGGGTCCGTAATTTACGCCGTTGAGATCTATGACGCGCCGACGAACCGGCTGCTGTCCGCGTATGTGACCAAGCAATATCCGGGATCGCTCAACATCATGGCCAGCTTCGGTTCTCTCTCCGCCGCAGAAACCGGCATCGACAAGGGCGCGGACGCGCTCGTCGCCGAGCTGCAGTGAGTTCGAAGGCTCGGAGATCCAAACATGTCCCTGCATGAAATATCGACGATCGTCAGCCTGGTTTTAACGGGCGTTGTCGGGATCGCTGGCGGCCTGCACTTCTGCTGTTCACGACTGTTGCTCAGAGCCTATCCCACGCTGGAATTTGAACTGACCTCCTGTCGCGTGATGGGCGCTTTGCGCATTTTGTCGGCGCTGTTCCTGGCACTCCCACAGACGCGGGTGTGGGGCGCCAGCTTGGTGGCGTTGATTGCATTCGTGGCCGTGATCGCGCAGCTGAACGCCGCCCGCTATATGTGGGCGATACCGGGAATCGTGGCGCTGACCGTGCTGCCGGTCACGATGGCGTCCGGCCCTTTGTCATGATCGTGTGGCTGCAGGCCACCGCGTCAGGTGCAAGTCGCGCCAAAAACTGGGGCTTGGGGGCATTAGTAAGGGATGCCTGTGTGGCGTTACGTTGGCTGCAGCAGCGAGCTGCCCATCGACCGATCCGATGATTTCCCGGCCCTTGGCATGTTTGGGATGACGGACGACTGAATGGCGGAGCCGGAGGGATTCGAACCCTCGATACGGCTTTACAACCGTATAACGGTTTAGCAAACCGCCGCCTTCAGCCTCTCGGCCACAGCTCCAACAAAATCAAGTACTTACAGGGTACCCGTTTTGCCATTCTGACTTTTGCGTTTTTGCGCTCTCGCCAGAGTTGGGTTCTAAGGCCCGTGGTCGCTGGGATCAAGCGCCAGGGGCGCGAATGTCGGTTCGGTCAATTGAGAAAGCTTGACGGTCGCAGCACCGGATACAGTGTCGCAAATAACGTCGTTACGCATCGAGTACGAGGTTCGCGATCGTCGAACAACTCGCAAGGCATCAGATCGTGGACGAAGTTTCGTTCTGGAGCTTTGGGTTCGGGTTTATCTACCAGTGGCTTGAGCGCGCGCGTGGAAGGGCTCTAGCGACAGAGGTTCACCGCTCCAGGCTCATTTCCCGAAACACCGACCTCGCAGTGATCTCGCGCATGATCGTAAAGCGAGCGGTCTATGGGAGCTGAGTTGGGCGCAATTTGTAACGATAATTGGACTTGAAGCGAATTACTCTGAGTATCGCTTCGGGAGCCTTTGATGCAGTTCTTGACCGCCCTTACTTGGGGGCTTGGAACGCTCTGTATCGCGCCTGCGTGGGGCCAGCCTTTGACGGTGGTAGAACTTTATCAGAGCCAAGGTTGTTCTTCCTGCCCCCCTGCAATCTCAAACATCAACGCGCTCGTCAACGATCCGCGTGTCCTGGCACTGACGTTTGCCGTGACTTACTGGGACCGCCTCGGGTGGAAAGACACGTTTGCAAGGCCTGAATTCACCAGCAGACAGTATGATTATCAGCGCGGCCTGCACGGCACGAATGTCTACACGCCACAGGTAATTGTAGATGGTCGATCGGCGATCGTCGGGGTCGACAAGTCGGAACTAGCATCGGTCGTTCGCAATGCCACGCCTTTATCCGGTCCTCAGGTTTCTGTTGCCGGTGATCTGGTCGAAGTCGCTAGCCACAAGATGAAATTAAATGCGGATGTTTGGCTGGTTCGTTTTGACCCTCGCATCCTACAAGTCGCAATCGGCGCCGGCGAAAATGCTGGCGTGACGATCGCGCACCGCAATGTCGTCCGTTCCTTGACGCACTTGGGTACGTGGTCAGGGCAACGTCGCGCATTTGCACTGCCGGTGCATGATGAGAACGGCTGGAAAAGCGCCGTTCTGATCCAAGTCGAACATGGTGGCCCTGTGATAAGCGCTTTGGTGCTGTAGTGCTCGGGCGGAGGGCTGCTATCGGGCGTCAGATACAAGCACTAGCTCGGCGGCGTCTACAACGTAGCGGACATAGCGGTAGTCGCGGATAAAGCTGATCTGATCGCCGCGCCACTCGAGCCACATGATGTAGCTAGGCTTCAGATCGGCGCGGTCTTCGAAGACCGCGATCACCTCCCGGCCCTCGAGCCAGGCAGGGACAAGCCACATGCCGTCGGTCTTGGCGTAGATGCTGAAGAACATCCCGACGTCTGCGGAGCCGACGCGAACCGGGTGAGTGGATTGATTGAGCTTCACATCGTCCGCCAGGAGCGCGCGCAGGCTATCCCAGTCCCGCTGGTTGAACAGCGCCACATAGCGCGCCACCGCGACGGACGTTGGCTTTGTGTCGGGAAGCTGGCCGACCTTCGCATTGATCTCGCGGAGGCGCGCACGACCTCGCGCCAGATGGGCCTTCACAGCGTCAACGGTGAGGCCGAGAAGCGCGGCAATATCAGCCAGCGGCTCGTCAAGAACATCCTTCAGAATGACGACGCTGCGCTGGAGGATCGAAAGCTCCGCAAAGCGCGACACCGCGGTCCGCACCGCTTCCTGGCGCATCAATATCTCCGCGGGATCAGGGGTGGCTTGGTCGGCGACATTGTGGGCAGCCTCGATAGGCTCTGCCGTGCGGATCGCACGACTGCGCAACAGGTCCAGTGCACGGTTGTGGGCGATCCGGAAAAGCCATGCGCGGAGCGGCGGGACTTTGCTCAGTTCGTCCAGGGCGACGAAGGCTCGGGCAAAGGTGTCCTGCACGACGTCCTCGCCGTCTATCACCGATCCCATAAGACGCGCACAATAACGGTGGAGCTCGGGCCGCAACTCTCCGGTCAGGGCGAGGAGCTCCGCCTGTCGGGTGCTGCCCGGAGAGTGTTCGCTTTCGGTCAAGCCGTCGCATCCTCCATTATTGTGACCCCTGCATCGCCATTGAGACCGAAAACCACACCACTGGCGTATTGTGGATCCTCCAGGACGGAAATGATTTTATCGCCGAACGCTCGGGGTGGCATCGGCGCGCCGAAACGAGCCACGAACTGTTCCGGCGTGATGCCCATTGGTCCCGCATAAGCGTTGGCGGCTGCGTCCCCGGTTCCGGTGCCGAGAATTACTTGCCGCGGCACAATCGCCTGAAAGCGAATCCCGAGGTTCTTTTCTTGCGAAATACCGTTGGCGTATTTGGCCATGAACCAAAGCATGCGCTTGGACCCGCCATAACCACCCGACATCTGCGATCCGTTCACGGCCGCCCCGCTTGATCCCACCAGGACGCGGCTCCCGGGCTTGAGCGGCAGATTGAGCGCCGCCTGCAGCCAGTAGAGACCGGCCTTGACGTCGGTTTCCCAGGCTACGGAGAAATCTTCCCAGCTTATCTGATCCAACCGACCCATCTGTGGTGTCGCGCCGGCGTTCAGCGCCAGGATATCTGGGCGAACCTCGCCAAGGATGCGATGCGCGGCCGCTTTGTCTGTAACATCGGCGGAGATCGTGGCGACGTCGAGCCGGGAACTGACCGCGTTCAGCGCTTCGGCGCTGCGCGCGACTACCGTCACTTTGGCCCCTTGAGCGACGAGGGCCTCAACCAAACCCAAGCCAAGACCGCGGCTCCCACCGGTAACGACGACACTCTTGTCCTTAAGGCTCATCTCATTTGCTCCAGCGTCTATGTCTAGCTAAGACGATTGAAGCTCGGCAAAAGAGTCAGTGGCGGCGCAACTCTGGCGCTGTCGGCCTTCAGGCGCCTCTCATTCTGAGGGGGCCACAAGAAGTCCGGGGTATGTGCAGAACAAGCTCGGTCGACAAGGCATCTCGCTAACCGTCGATAAGCTCGCGGTCCGGCAACATCAGCCCATGCATCACGTAAGGATCGTGACCCTTCCACTGGCAAGATCATAATACGCAGCGACCACGGTCAGCGTTCCTGCCTTAATGGCATGGGCAACAACGGGAGAGGATTCGCGCAGCAGGTCAGCTTGAATTCTTGCATTTGCTTTTATGGCGCCTTCCAGGTCGCCGTTTGCTGCGGTTACTGCCGGACGAATATAACGATAAAGCGCGCTGATCTGCCCAGGCACGGCCTTTGCCGCGATTGCCGCCTTGACGGCACCGCACGAGGAATGGCCAAGCACCATCAGAACGCGCGTGCCCAAGACCGCAATCCCATACTCAATGCTGGCGATGATTTCCGATGTTGCGATGTTGCCGGCGACGCGGTTCACGAAAACATGTCCAATACTCTGATCGAACAGAAGTTCGACCGGCACGCGTGAATCGGCACAGGAGAGCACGGAGGCAAATGGCTCCTGCTTCTCGATCGTGTTCTGCTGCAGGATGGCAAGATCTTCGTCGAAGAAGGTCAACTTCCTTTCAACGAAACGAGCATTGCCTTCCATCAGCGAAGCAAGTGCCGCATCCGGCGTCAAAGCGCTTTGCGCGTGCGCCGCCGATGGTGCCAGAAGGCCTGCGCCCAACACAACAACTGAAGCACCGCCGAGTGCTGTTCCGAGAATCCCGCGTCGCGACCATTCGTTTTGTGCCGGGTTGCGATCCACTGAGCTGCTATGGCACGAGCAGGAATCGCTACAGATATTATTTGTCATGTTGTTGAGGTCATTCACGCAGCCCTCCAATACGCGCCAAGGCAATCGCGTTCTTATGTCGTCGATTTGGTAACGCGGAGATCAGGTTTGCCCCGCGCCTGTCGAACAAAGGTCTGGAGCACTCACTGTGAGGATTGCGACGACAGCATCCCTCGAAATTTCGTTCGCAAACGTCAAGGTGTTGTCCAATTCTCCCCCGTTATAGTTGATCGGCACAGTAATGGAGTCGTTTTTTTCTCCCAGCAGGAGGGCCGAGGCGGTCTTCCGCAACCAAGGGCGCAGAGTTGACCTTGAGATCGGGCTTCCTTATGTGATATCTCAGATAGCGGTTGAGTTGGAGCGCCCTCACATGGTTGACCAGTCTATATTGGCCTCGCCACCGTGTGGTCCGCTTGATGGCCGTCGGCTGGAGGACGGGGTTTTGGCGTTTTTGGGCGTGCCTTACGCGGAGCCGCCGATCGGCGACCTTCGCTGGCGCGTGCCATCGGCCAAGAAGCCGTGGAAAGAGGTTCGCAGCGCGACAGCTACGGCACCGTTCTGCCCCCAATACGACATCGACAATGTCGGCCTCTATCGCGAAGTGCCGATGTCGGAAGACTGCCTCTATCTCAATGTCTGGACGCCGGCACTGGATGGCAAGCCGCGGCCGGTCCTGTTCTACATTCACGGCGGCGGATTTGAAGCGGGAAGCGGCGCGCTTTCTCCCTATTCCGGACAATACCTTGCCGCTGGTCACGACGCGGTCGTCGTTACGATCAACTATCGGCTTTCGATCTTCGGACTTCCGCCTTTCGAGCCGTATGGGGATGACGAACCGACCAACCTTGCATTGCTCGATCAAGTCGCCGCGCTGCGATGGGTGAAAGCCAACATCGCGGCGTTTGGCGGTGACCCAGACCGTGTGACGCTCTTCGGCCTTTCCGCCGGCGGCTGGTCCATCGTGTCCTTGCTTGGTGTCCCGCAGGCACAGGGTCTGTTTCATGGCGCTGTTGCGCAAAGCTCATCGGCATTGACGACGTTGCGCGACGAGACGCGATCTCTGGCTCAGCGCGCCATCTTCGATCAGCTCAAGTTGGACGGCGCTGATCCGAAGCGGCTCCTGGCGGCCACGACCGGGGAGCTGCTCGAAGCTGCAAAGGCCGCTCATCTGAGCTGGCGCCATACCCTGGCGAATTTGGGCGACCGACGCCGTCCCTTCATACCGCATCGGGAAGAGGCCACGCTGCCGAAATCGGCCATGGAACGGGTAGACGCGCCCGATGCTTTCAAAGGGCCGCTTTTGATCGGCACCACGCGGGAAGAGGTCGGGTTCAACGCCTTTCGATCTGCCGTTCCGTCGCTGCGCGGCTACTTTCGACGCGCCGAAACCATCCTGGCACTTTCACAGCTCATGGAGCCCGATCGCGCGAGCTCGATCTGGGACAACTATGCCGCGTTGCGCGGCCAGTCCGAAGCCCAGATCGGCGGGTTTATTCGATCGGCCTTCGACTACATCATGCCGTCCATCCGCTTTGCGCAGAAACGGTCGGCGTTGGCGCCGACATGGATGTACCAGTTTGCCTACGCACCTGCGAAGGTCGCGGCGGCCACGCATGCATCGGACATCATGTTCTGGGCCGGCACATTGAACAGTCCATCGCCTATCGCGGCGTTCTTTCTCGGTGAGAACGGCGTCGGCGAAGATGAACGCAATCTGTCGCTTACCATGCAGAGCGATCTTGTCCATCTGGGGCGGCACGGCAGGCTCGACTGGGCGCGCTACGAGCCGGTGGAGCGGCAAACGAAAATCTACGATATCCATCCCGCTGTAGTGTCCGATCCGGCTGCTGTCGAACGTGTACTCTGGGACGGTGTGGAGTTCTGATTCAGTTTTTGAGCGCTGTATCGCAGAGCACGGGTACTCCTTCAGCGCAGGAGCGACCGCATGGCACGGAATTCGTGCGCGTTCGCGTCCCCGATCCATTCGAACATCGCCATCTCCGTTGTGCACAGCGTCACGCGGCCTGCCTCCAGGCGGCGAAGGGCAATATCCACGCTCTTTGCGGTGCGGGATGCGACGGCGTCGGCCACGACGAATGTCTCCAGCCCAAGCACCTGGAACTCGAGCGCGGATTGCAACACACAGACATGTGCTTCGAGACCCATGACGATGAGTTGAACCCGGCCTTCGGCCGCGTGCGCCATGACCGCGTCGCGGACGTCGGCGCAAGCGGCCGCGGAAAACGTCGTCTTGGCAATGGGCGTAACGTCGGAGAGCGCCATGAGGGCGTGAAGCGTCGGCCCAAGGCCGTCGGGGTAATGCTCCACGACAGTGACCGGCACGTTGCATATGCGAGCGGCATTCAGAAGCCGCGCCATGTTCTCTTCGGCGCCGTCACGATCTGTCATCGCCGGCGCGATCTTCTCCTGCACGTCCACAAGTAGAAGCTGGCTGCGGCCTCGGCGGATGAGCATCAGGGTCGCACTTCGATGGTGACCCGTTTCGCCGCACTCTCGTATAGCGCGTCCAGTACTCGAAGGGCCTGGACGGCATCATCGAATGATGCGGGGAAGTCAGTATCGTCACGAAGCGCCCTGGCGACAGCTTCAATCTGGCCACGGAAGTGCAGGGGTGCCGGACCGCCTTCGAGTGCGATCTGCCGCGTGCCGTCGGTGGAGATCAGGAAGAGGGCATTGGCATAATGAAAGATGCGCAGCGTGCCGGTGGTGCCATGGATCGAAATGCTCCCCGGGTGGGCATTCCACGCACCCGCTTGCACCATTCCGTTCGCCGACCAGCCTTCGCCTGCACTGAAAATGCCCTCGTTCGGGAGATCGGACGGAAACGTTCCATCGAAATACGTCAGCTGCCCGATTGCGCCGGAGTTAAAGCCGAGGAGGGCGAACTCGACATCCTGCGGGCCACCGGAAACGTTGCCGCGGCCAAACGCGCTGGTGACTGACGAACCCGTCAGCCATGCGAAGATATCGATCAGATGTATTCCATGGTCGACCAGCCCCATCGCCCCACCTCCGGGCCCGCCTTTGGGATAATGCTGCGGCCCCAGCTCCTGCTGATGCGCTAGTCCCTCTCCGCCGATTTCCTGTTCGCGCATCAGCCGGACTTCGCCGATTGCACCCTCCGCGATCAATGACCGCGCGCGGCGAAGTGCGGGAAGAAACCGGTATGACGCGCCATACGCAAGACGCACGCTTTTGGCCGTGCAGTATTTCATCAATTCATCGGCGGTCCTGGCGTCGACGGCGAGCGGCTTTTCGCAAAGGACATGGATGCCGGCGTCGGCGCATTCCCGCACCGCGGTCGAATGATTGGCGGGAGGCGTCAACACGCACACGAGGTCCAGGCGCTCATGTTTCAGCATGGCGCCGATGGAGTCGTATGGTTTCAAAGTGAATTCGGCGGCAAAGGCTGCACGACGCCCGGCATCGATCTCTGCGAAAGCGACGACCTCGACGACGCGGCTTCCGCGGTAAGCTGCCATATGCATGCGTGCGACGGCACCGGCGCCCGCCAAGCCAACCCTGATCCGCGTCTCGACCATGACCTCCCCACGCCGGGCGAAAGGCCAGGCTAATGCTATCTGAGATATCGGATACCGGTCGGGCTCTGTCAAGCGCGCCTGGATCAGCCTGCGGGTCGTTTGCGCAGTGTCGCTTCGGCCTCATCGGCGGGTGGAAATAACTGAGCGACAAGGATCTGGAACGCGTCTCGGATGTCGCCTTCGATTTCCTGGCGGGCGCGAATCTGGTCACCGCGTTCGAGCGCGTCGACTGCTGCCCGGTGGTGATTGAATATGACGTGTCCGGCGAGAGAGCTGCGGGTGAAATTGAGAAGCGGACCGGTCTGCAGCCAGAGCCGCTCGATCATCTCGATCAGATGAGGCATCTGCGCCATGCGGTAGATCGAGAAATGGAAGCGCTCATTGAGCGACAGGTAATCATCGGCCGGTCCATCTTTGGCGTGATGGGCGGCCTCGAGTTCATCCTCCACAATACGAAGGGCCTTTATGTCGGCCTTATTCACGCGCAGAGCGGCTTCCTGCGCGGCTAAGCCCTCCAGAACCTCGCGAATCCGGTAGATCTCGGCGAGGCGTTCCCGTGTCGGCAGCGGCACTCCGATTGTGCGGTTGGCGTGTACCTGCAGCACATGTTCGCTGACCAGTCGGCGCACGGCGTCACGCACCGGCATCGGACTGGTGCCGAGTTTGTCGGCAAGTCCGCGATAGGAAAGCTTTTCGCCCGGCCGTATCGCGCCGGTCATGATCACTTCGCGAAGACGGCGATAGATCTGCTCCTGCAGGGTATCGCGTTCCGTCCGGATCGGTTTGATCTTGAGATCGGCACCCAGACGGGCCCGCTTGGCAGGCTTGCCAGATCGTTCGCGCATGTCACTCCCATTGCCGGCCTTGGCCGCCGGCTCTTCATCGCTCGGGCTGTCATCCGGAATCACACGAGCGCCGAAAACCTATGTGACACGCGCTTGACAGTCAGGCAAATCGACATTTAACTGACATCTGATATCACAATAGATGTGATTTCGCATCGATCGGTGCACAGCCTGGGGCGAGGGGCTCCTCGGTGACGCGCCATCTGGAGGGGATCGTATGGCATTCGCGGCAAAAAAGTTTGCGCTACTTGGATCGAGCATGATCGCAATCTGCGCGAGTTCGTCCGCGATCGCGGCCGACGCTGTCTCCTCGGACAATGGTGGCGCGACAAATATTGAGACCGTGGTGGTGACGGCCAACAAGCGGGCGCAGTCCGTGCTGGATGTCGCTGGCGCGGTTGACGTGATCTCGCCCCGGACCATCCAGGACCAGGGCCTTACTTCGATGACGGACTGGGCAAAGCTTGTGCCCGGCATGTCGTTTTTCGGCCGAGGCAATACCGGGTTTAATCAGGTCATCCTTCGCGGCATCACTTCGGGCTCGCAGCAGATCAGCCCGACCGTGGGCTTCTACGTCAACGACGCGCCCTATTCGTTCTCGATTCCGTTCGGCGGATTCTCCAGTCTGCTGCAACCTGACCTTGATCCCTTTGATCTGGAGCAGATCGAGGTTTTGAAGGGTCCGCAAGGAACGCTTTACGGCGCCAGCACGCTGGGCGGCCTGATCAAATACATCACCAAGCAGCCCACGACCGACAGCTTTGGCGTGACCGTGCAGGTGGGTGCGAGTTCCGTCGATGGCGGCGGCATGGGCTATTCGACCCGGGCTGCGGTCAACATTCCGCTGTCGGATGATCTGGCGCTGCGCGTGAGCGGATTCGCGCGTCTAGATCCGGGCTATGTCGACAATATCGCCACCAAATCGAAGAACGCCAACAGCAACGACACCAAGGGCTTGCGGGCGACGCTGGCCTACACGCCGACCGACAATTTCAAGATCGTCGTCAACGGCCTCGTACAGGACAGCGACATTGGCGCATTGGGCTCCAACGATCTCAACCTGACGACGCTCGTGCCGCTGTTTGGGCCCTACGAGCAGAATCGGTTTGTCAACGAAGATTGGTCCACCCACTATCGGCTGGTCGATGCTACTGCGAGTTGGGCTCTCAGTGACTTCACGATCGCGTCGACCACAAGCTATGGGCTGATCCACTCCAAGGCTCTGTTCGATTTCACGCCGGCGCTGCCGCCTGGCTTTCTGGGCGCGCATGGGTTCACCGGGCCGCAACACGGCAATTACGACAAGTTTTCCGAAGAACTGCGTGCGACGTCCACGGGCGAAGGACCGTGGAGCTGGATTGTCGGCGGCTTCTACACCAGGGAAGATGCCGATGCCGGATCAACGATCCAGGGCTTCACTGCGCCTGGTGTTCATTTCGCCGAACTGTCTCTCGCCGAGTCGCGGGGCCACTATCAGGAATATGCCTTCTTCGGCAATCTGACTTACACGATTGCAAATCAGCTTGATCTGACAGGTGGCCTGCGCTGGAGCCACAACGACGAAGACACCAACATCCAGCAATCGGGTCCGCTCAGCGGCACGCCGATCGGCGTTCCGATCGTCCAAACCGGAGACTCGTCGGCATCGGTCGTGAACTATCTGGGTTCGGCGAACTGGCGCTTCTCAGAGACTGGGTCGCTCTATGCCAAGGTCGCAAGCGGTTATCGGCCGGGCGGTCCCGTCGAGCCGCCACCGGCGATTCCGGCCAGCATCACCCTGCCCACGAGCTTCAAGTCTGACAGCGTCGTGAACTATGAAATTGGTGAGAAATCGAGCCTGTTCGACGAACGCCTGATTTCGACATTATCGGCGTTCTATATCGACTGGTCGGACATCCAGCTGCCGTTCACCGTCAATGGCTTCCGCGTACTCGCCAATGGCGGCTCTGCCACCAGCAAGGGCGCGGAGTGGAGCCTGGTCGGACATCCGATTGATCCGCTGACGGCGACGCTGACAGGAGCATTCACCGATGCGACACTTGGTGACCCCGTACCGCTGCTGGGCGCAGTTGAGGGTGACCCACTTCCTTACGTGCCGAAGTGGACCCTCGCCGGCAGTCTTCGCTACGACTTCACTGTGGCCGCCGACACGCCGGCTTATATCAGCGGTGACTGGAATTATGTCTCCAGCATCGTCACGTCCTATTCGAAGGATCCGGCTGATCGGAGACTTCCGGGCTACAACGTGTTTGGCCTGCAAGCCGGACTGAACTTTGCGGACAAGTTGAGTGTGAGCCTTTTTGTACGCAACATTGCGGACACCTACGCTCTGACGAGCGGCGGCGCGTTCGGAACGAAGTTTGAAGGTGTCGTCCTGCAGCCTCGCACCATCGGGTTCATTGTGGCCAAGCAGTTCTAGCAGCGGTCGTCATGCTCCTTCGGGTCGTCTGCGCCGCTGAACCCGGGACTCTGGCGCGGATTGCAGACCATTTTTCACGCATGGGATCGGTGCCTGAGCGTGTCTGCATGACGCGCGAGGGTGCGGTTGCGGCCGTCCAGATTCATGTCAATGATCTGACTCTTGCGCAGATGGAGATTGTGGCCTTGCGACTGAGAGGCTGCCCGATCGTCGAGACGGTCGAGCTGGCATGATTGCGGATTTCGTTGTCGTCGGCGGCGGTATTGCCGGCATATCGGTGGCGGCGGCGCTAAGCGAGGACGCCAAGGTCGTGTTGATCGAGCGCGAGGCCGCCCTCGGCTAT
>DASZCC010000176.1:0-1550 GCA_035943485.1 Rhizomicrobium sp.
GGCGTCGTGTTCAAGAACCATTCGCGCTACTTCGCGCCCTTCTGGGACGAGCCCGACGAGCCGATCGCCGCCAATGTCGAGACGCTGCGCAACTGGGCCGCCGATGGCGCGCAGATCATTTTCATGACCGCGCGTCCCGAGGCTCATCGCGCCCGCACGGAATCCACGCTGCGCCAGCTTGGCCTTGAGCCGCATGCGCTGGTGATGGACTGCCGCCATGGCCGCCGCTTCCTGGTCAATGACCACGCCGCGACCAATCCGGCGCCGTCCGCCGTTGCGATCAGCATGGACCGCGACAGCGCGACGCTCGGCGATCAACTGCGAGACTGGCGGTGAACACGCCGGCGGCGCTCATTGCGCCGGCGGAGCAGTCCCAAGACCTTCAGACGCTGGGCGGTCACTCCGGCGCGTCGCTCGTCATCTTCCGGCGCGACCAGAAGACCTTTGTCCGCAAGACTGCCAAGGCGCGCGACAGCAATGTCCGTCTGCGGCAGCAGGCCATCAAGCAGCGCCTTCTGGGCGCGCAAGGGCTCGGCTTTCCCGCCGTGCATGAGATCGGCACGGACGAGGCGGGGCTCGCCTTCTTCGAGATGGATTACGTTCCGGCCAGAACGCTCGCCGACATCATTGCCGGCGCGGCGCCGCATGATCGCAATGCCGTCATGGAAGCCATCACGCGCCTGATCGGCCATCTGGTGGCGCTGCAGACCGGTCCGCTGCCGTCGCCGCTGTTCCACAACAAGATCGCCGACATCGTGCGCCAGTCGGCAAGGCTGGAGCCGCTGCTCTCGCACCGCGATCTCATCGCCGCCATCGCGGGACGGCTGGGTACGATGGACTGGAACGGTATTCCCTATTCGCCCGGACATGGCGACCTGACGCTGGAGAACATCCTGATCTCGCCGGAGCAGGGTATTGTGTTCATCGATTGCGACGAGCCGTTCGCATCGTCGTGGTGGCTCGATGTCGCCAAGCTGTTCCAGGACATCGAAGGCCGCTGGTTCCTGCGCGGCGATGCGAATCCCAGCGTCGATGCACTGGCCCGCCTGGCGCAACTCGGTGCGCAACTGCGCGCCTATGCCGGGCTGCTTGCTCCGAAACTGCCGCAGCGGATTACGCAGCTCGCCGCGCTGCACCTGTTCCGCACGCTTCCCTATGTGCGCGATGATGCTGTGGCCGGTTACGTGTGCGCGTCTATTGCGCGGATCCTGAAAGGCTATGCGCCATGACGCGTGCCGTAGACGCGATCGTCACCGGCTTCACGAAGAACGCGGCGCTGTGCGAAGCGAGCTTCGCGCCCCTGCGCCGCCTGAAGCTGGACGGTGTCATCCGCACCATCCACTACGTCACCTGTGATAGCGCGGAGATCGACGGGTTTGTGGCTCCGGTCGAAACGATGGACGATGTCGCGACCACGCGCGTGCCGCAGCCGGCCGTCACCGGCAGCGCCAACCAGAAGAGCGTGCTCTATCAGGTGGCCAATCTCGATGCCGCGCTGCGTCTTGTTGAAGATGGCGAGACGCTGATCGTGAAGTCGCGGCCTGATTTCA
>DASZCC010000177.1:0-2872 GCA_035943485.1 Rhizomicrobium sp.
TCGATCTGCAGTTCGGTCAGCAGGCGCCGCAGCGCGTAGTTCGCCTCGTTCAACGCCGATATCCGCAGCGATGCATCCTTAGAACGTGCCGCGTCCTCCAGCTTCGCGCGCAGGCCGGCGTCGCGCACCGATCCCGCCAGCCCGCCCATCACGACGCGCAGGTCGTTGTTCTCCACCACGCGGATTTCCGCACCGCGGTCGTACTCGTTGGCCGACATCGACAGCACGACACTGATCAGTCCGATCGTGCCTTGCGCGAATGCTGCGCCGTCAGCGCCGATACCCAGCGCCAGACGCTGTGCCGACAGGCCAAGGATCGTTCCAACTTCGGGTTTCATGCCAGCGCCTCCGCCGAGAGACGATCCGCGAGGACCTTGTTGTGGAACGCCAGGCAGAACCAGCCTGAGAATGCATTGATCGGATCGATGTTGCGCCCTTCGGCATATTCGCGCGCCGCCGATATCCAGATCGCCGCGCCCTTCAGGCTTGCGAAGATTTCCCACCAGTGCAGCGCCGCCGGATCGGCCTTCAGGCCGCTTGTCTTCTCCCAGATCGCGATCGCCTCGGCGCGCGGGATCATGCCACCGGGCCGCCCCGGATTGCCGCCGGCCCACAGCGGATCGATCGCCCAGCCGAGGTCCTCGAGCGGGTCGCCGAGATGCGCCATCTCCCAGTCGAGTATCGCGCGGATGTTGCCGTCATTGTCGAACAGGAAATTGCCGGTGCGATAGTCGCCATGCACGACGGAGATCTTCTGCGCCGGCGGCGGTGGATTGCGCTTCAGCCAGCGGATCGCGGCGCGCACGATCGGCTGCGGCTCGAGTTCGTCCTCGTCGATCACCTTCTCCCAGCGCGCGACTTCGTGCATCGCGACATTGTGGATGTCGGTCTCGCCCTCGAAATCGTTGAGACCGATATCGCGCGGATCCGGCGCCGCGATCTTGCCCATCACCGCGAAGAACTGTTCGCCGATCTTCTGCGCATGCGGCCCGAACGGATCCGGCGCGAGGATCGATCCGGTCTGGCAGTCCTCGATCTCCTCCATGATGAAGAACGGCCGTTCGAGCGGACCGCTGTCGAGCTCGAGTGCAATCGGCTCCGGCACCGGCAGGCCAAGCGCGTGGAATGCGTCGTAGGCGCGATACTCGGCATCGCGTTCGGTCTCGATCAGGCTGGCCGGCGGATCGCGCCGCAGGATCAATCCGCGCTCGCGGCCGTCGCTCATCGCGCGGAAGCGATAGGTCTCGCGCGAGGCGCCGCCGGGAATGCGCGCCATGCCCGACACGACGAGGTCCGGCTGCTTGAGCTTGCCGCGCAGATAGACCTGCAGCTTCTGTTCGAGCTCCTTCATGGCGCGGGATCGAAGATGCCCTTGAGGCCGTGCGGTGCATACGCGCCGATGACGAGCTGCTCCAGCACGCCGCGGCCTTCGCTCCTGCCGCCCGGACCTTCCAGCGTCGCATGCACGAAGGCCTGCACATGCTGGAAGCGCGGATCGTTCTCGTTGACCTCGGCGGTCTTGTAGCTGTCGAAGCCGAGTGCGCTCTCGCCCTTGTAGTGACCATGGCCCCATTCAGGATGGGTGTAGCCGATGCCCGACATGTAGAAATTGAACTTCGGCGTCAGCGTCACCTTCCACTCCGCGCCCTTGTGATCGTGCACGATGATCGTCGCGCCTTTGGCATGACGCGTGCCCGGCTTGTAATCGATCGTCGAGCGGCAGGACGCCATATGCGCCGCCGCCTTGTCGCCAAGCTCGCCAATGACGGAAGCCGTGTTCCAGGCGCTGCCGTCATCGTCGGCGTTCAGGTGATAAAGCATGAAGCGCTCTGAGAAGTTCAGCGGCGACCACAGCCAGTAGAATTGCGGCAGGCGCGGCGGCGCGGCGCCTTGCGGATCGCTGAGACCGATCGGCCGCACGCCCCACGAGCGGTCGCGCGTGCCGACAATGTTCTCGCGCTTGAGCGTGATGCGCTTGCCGTTCACCTCGATCCAGCCGTCATAGCTGCCGTTCTGCGTCAGGCGCGTGTAGTCCATCATCGTGCGCGGCCCGATGCGGTGGGTGAAGCGCGGCTCCTCCACCGGCAGGGCGCGCGCATGGAAGGTGAAATCGGCGGTGATGCCGTGATCGTTCTTGCCCACGGTCACGCGCAACGTCTTCAAAGGTTCGACGACGTGGACGGTGATCGGTCCGACAGTGGTGTCCATCCGCTCGCTGTGCAGCGTGCGCGAGGCGCGCAGATTGTGCTGCACGCCGTCGGTGATCACCGAGATCGACGCGTCCATCACGTTCAGATGCGGATAGACGCCGAGCGCGACCGCGAAGAACACGTCGCCATCGGGTGAGTAACCGTTGAAGAAGTAGCGGTCGTAGAAATTGCGGTCGGTGCCGGACGTGGCGATCGGCTCCGGCAGCTGATGCACGGGAAAGTCGTCGGCTTTGGTCAGCATACTGGCGTTTCCCCTTTATGTTGTTTTGGCCAGCATGGCTCCCCGGGCTGACCCCGGCAATGCCGAAAAAGCCGCGCTTTCCCTAGCGGAAATGCCGGTTGCAGTTGCCGGGATGTATGCGTATTTTCCGGCCTCTTTCGGGCACCCCGAAAAGCCGCCTTAGCTCAGCCGGTAGAGCACATCATTCGTAATGATGGGGTCAGAGGTTCGAATCCTCTAGGCGGCACCACTAAATTCAAGCACTTAGCAACTGAAGTTTAAAACTGATGATGTGGTCGTGATCCGCTAGAGAACTGACCGGTTCAACTGTTCAAAACATAGCTCAGCATTCGAACACGAAACGCTCTCGGGGGCGCATTCGGGGACGCAGGTTCGTCGGTGCTCGAGGTGTTCGACGCTTCGTGTGCGGCGGCGACCACAT
>DASZCC010000178.1:0-11286 GCA_035943485.1 Rhizomicrobium sp.
CTCATCTTCGGATGATCAATGCCTCCTGCCCCGCGCGCTCCAAAGTGATTTAACGAGCGGCGCCTGGAAAATGCGGTATGGCCATTGGCGCAAGCAGGATCATTTCGACGGCTCCCCGCGCCTCATTGTGCGGCCCGCGCCGCGCGGGGCGGTTTTTCAGCTGCGATCTGCGCTCCGGCGCTTCGCACGACGTGGTATTCGTGCAAACATCACGCCTTGGCCGCCTGATATTTCGCCCTGCCGGGCGCACACGCTGCGGTGACAACAACAGAGTGTGGAGGTTGGTGATGGGACAGTACAAGCTTCTGATCGATGGGCAGATGGTTGAAGGCCACGCGACAATGGACGTCATCAACCCGGCCACAGAGGACGTGCTCGCATCCTGTCCGCGTGCCGACAAGGCACAGCTAGACCGTGCAGTTGCCGCCGCCAAGGCAGCCTTCCCCGCGTGGAGCAAGACGCCGATCGACGAACGCAAGAAGGTGATGCTGGCCATCGCGGATGTCGCCGAGAAAAACGCACCCGAGCTGGCGCGCCTGCTGACCCAGGAACAGGGCAAGCCTCTGGGCGATGCGACTGGCGAGATCTTCGGGATGGCGGCGTTCTTCCGCTATTTCACGACGCTCGATCTGCCGGTGAAGGTTCTGGATGACAGCGATGGTCGCCGCGTCGAGGTTCACCGCAAGCCGCTCGGCGTGGTCGGTGCGATCATTCCCTGGAATTTCCCCATGGTGCTCATGGCGTTCAAGCTCGCGCCGGCGCTCCTCGCCGGAAACACCGTGATCGTCAAGCCGGCGCCGACGACGCCGCTGGCGACGCTGCGGTTCGGCGAGCTGATCAAGGACATCGTGCCGGCCGGCGTGATCAACATCATCACCGATGCCAATGATCTGGGCGGCGCGCTGACGGCCCATCCCGATGTGCGCAAGATCTCCTTCACGGGTTCGACGGCGACCGGCAAGAAGGTGATGGCGAGTGTCGCCGGCACGCTGAAGCGCCTGACGCTCGAGCTTGGCGGCAACGACGCCGGCATCGTGCTCGGCGACGTCAACCCGAAGGAAGCGGCGCCCAAGCTGTTCCAGGGCGCGTTCCAGAACAACGGCCAGGTCTGCATCGCCATGAAGCGGCTATACGTGCACGAGTCGATTTATGACGAGATGTGCGACGAACTGGCGGGCCTCGCAGACCAGGCTGTGATCGGCGATGGCCTGCAGCAAGGCACCCAGATCGGGCCGCTCCAGAACAAGATGCAGTTCGACAAGGTCAAGGACCTTCTCGAAGACACGCGCAAGAGCGGAAAGATCATCGCGGGCGGCATAGTACCCGATCAGCCGGGATACTTCATTCGCCCGACGATCGTGCGCGATGTCAGCGATGGCACGCGTATCGTGGATGAGGAACAGTTCGGACCGATCCTCCCGGTCATCAAATACAGCGATCCGGAAGACGCGCTCGCCCGTGCCAATGCATCGCCCTACGGTCTTGGTGGATCGATCTGGGCCAAGGATCTGGACAAGGCTTATGACCTGGCAAATCGCATGAGCTCCGGCACGGTCTGGGTGAACAAGCACTCCGAGCTGGCGCCGAACATTCCGTTCGGCGGATCGGGCCAGTCCGGCCTTGGCACCGAACTTGGCGAGGAAGGTCTCGCAGAGTTCACCCAGCTCCAGGTCATCAACATCGCGCGCTAGCCGCGTCTATGGTTCGGTGAGCGCCGATGGAGCTTCGTGATACCGGCGCCGTCATCACGGGCGGCGCCTCCGGCATAGGGTTCGGCATTGCCCGCGCGCTCGGGAAGCGCGGCGGCCGTGTGATCCTTGCCGATATCGAGGGCGAACGCGCGCAAGCGTCAGCGCGTTCGCTGGGCGATGAAGGCATCGATGCGCTCGGCGTCGCGCATGATGTGATCAGTGAGGAAAGCTGGAACGATCTTGCCGAGTTGGCTTTCCATCGCTGGGGCAAGGTCGATCTGCTCTTCAACAACGCCGGCGTCGGCGGCGGCACGACAACCTACGAGACTCCCACGCGGATCTGGGACTGGATATTTGCCGTCGATACGCGCGGCATATTTCTGGGCGTCCGTGCGTTTGCACCGCGCATGCTTGCGAGCGGTAGTCTTGGGCGCATCGTCAACACAGGCTCGGAACATTCACTCGGCCTGCCCCCTGGCAGGCGCGGCGGAATCGCGCCGTACACCGCAGCCAAGCACGCGGTGATGGGCTACACGCTCGCGATGCGGCACGATTTCAGAAAGACCAGCCTGTCGGCCGCCATCATCTGTCCCGGGCCCGTGCAATCGGATGTGTGGGACAGTTTCCGCAATCGTCATCCGCAATTTGGCGGACCGCGGCATGCGCCATCGAGCGGCGCTCAGGCCATGGCCGGTGGTCTGCCAGCCGGCATCGCCGGCGAGCGGATCGCGGACCAGATCGCGAGCGACGCATTCTTCATCTTCACCAATGGTCCGGAGGAGAGTGAAGTGGCGGACGGCTATGCACGCGAGATCACCGCAGCACTGGCCGCCTTCCGCACGCGTTATCCGCGCGCGTGATCATTGGGCAGGTGGGCGCCGAAGCTTAGAATTGAGGATCCTACGACCCTTTTGCTTGATCAGATTTATCATGTGCGTAATTCGCGATGCGCATGAAGGTTGGAAGCAACCCTTCAACGTCCTTGTTCGTCTGTAGCGCGACCGCGATTGCGCTGCGCCGGAAATAGAAGGCCATCGAGCGATAGCCGGCGAATTGTCCCGAATGCCCGACGATAGGGCCAAGATCGGTGTCGAACATCTGAATTCCGAGGCCGTACCGATGACCCGGAATAGGAAACTCCATGGGCCAACCGCCCTGCATTTCCGCCAAGGCTTGCTCGCCGAGAAGGCGCCCCTCGAACAGGAGTTTCATGAACCTCGCCAGATCCGCGCTCGTAGAAACCAACCCTCCGCCGGTGAACTCCCATGACGGATTGTAGACAAGCCGGTTATCCGGACCGATCGTCTTGATGCCCCAATGTGGGATCAGCGCGTCCCGCAGGTAGCCAGGAACGAGCCCGTCGATTTGACGCGATGTGGAGGGACTCGTGGCACGCAGCGCAATTGGCTTGAGGATTTTCCGCTGGAGATAAGTGTAATAGTCCTCGCCCGACGCCGCCTCGATCAGGCGCCCGGCTATCAGATAGTTGGTGTCAGCGTATTTGGTTTCGGTGTCGGGAGCGCAAATCGGCGGCGTCGCAGCGGATATGGCGATGCCATCTTCAATCGTCTGCGCGTAGTCGTGATCTTTTGCGACAGACTCGATCCAGTTCTGCCGCCAGCCCTCGGTGTAGATGAAATCCACCAGCCCCGTGCGATGCGCCAGCACGCGGCGCAACGTCAGTTGCTCGATATTGGGGAGGCTCGCAAGCCATGGAAGCTGTTCCTGGAATCTGTTGATCGGCGTATCCAGCGCGATGCGTTCGTCCTGGACGAGCGTGAGTGCCGCGACGGCGGCAAAAGTCTTGCCGACACTCCCCGCGAGCATCCTGTCGCGCGGGTCCATGGCGCGACCGGTTTCGCGGTCGGCGATTCCGCCTGCCATCGCCAACTCCGTACCGTCGGCCAAAACGGCCGCAGCCGTCATACCGGGCCACCCGTTGTCAGCGAGACACACGTTCAGAAGATCCATCTCGGAAATCTCTCTGTGATCACAGTTTCATAACATAGCTGGCGGCTATATACTTGACCATTCCCTACAGTAGAAATATTGAGATCACAGATGGTAAGCGTCCCGACCCCGACCCGAGACCCCGCCCGCCTAAAGGCGGATATTGCGGAGTATGGCTTTGGCATCGCGCTGGAGGCGCTTTCGCCGGAGCTGCTTTCGCGCGCCCGACAACGCGTGCTGCGGCAGGCGGACGGCGAGCGCGAGGCCGGGGTCGGCTATTTCTTCGGTGACGATCAGACCGGTATGCCCGCGATTGCGGGAGGATTGCGCGATGCTCCCAATCAGCGCGTCGGGCATCTGCTCAACAAGGGCGCCGTGTTCCGCGAGATCCTGATGCATCCGCTTGCGGATGCCGCCGCGACGCAAATTCTCGGCCGTCACTATCTGCTGTCCAGCATCACCGCGATGATCATGCGAAAAGGCGGTGTAGCCCAGGTGCTGCACTCCGACCAACAGTTCATCCCGTTCGCCACGCCGGTCGCGATGGTCTGCAATGTCGTCTGGATGCTGGTGGATTTTACGCGGGAAAACGGCGCCACGAGGCTGGTGCCGGGATCACACCTGTCGCCGCCGCCGACCATCCGATTTGAAACCGGGGCAGACGGCCGTCGCAAGCTGATCGAATCGTCGGCCGATGTTGTCATCGCGGAGGCACCGGCAGGATCGGCACTCATCTTCGACGGCCGCATCTGGCATGGCGCCGGGGCCAACACGACAGATACGCCACGTCCTGCGATCTTCTCCTATTACTGCCAGCCCTATCTGCGGCAGCAGGAGAACATACCGGTGTCGCTGAGTTCCGCGGTCTATGAAGCGATGCCGGATGACGAGCGTGCCCGCATCGGCTTTGACGCGCACAATCGTGGCGTGGGCCGTATCGCTCCGGCGCTCGGCCGGAAGAACACCAACTGGCCCGACAGCGATGTTGGAGAACTCGGCGCGCTCTAGCGATCCTGACCGAGCGGATCAGCGACCCGTGGCCAGAAATTCCCGTCGCGTTTGGTGAACGTCATTGTCGCGAAGTCAGGCGGGATCGCGCCCGGGGTAGCGACGTAGAGCACCTCTTTTGCCAGCGGCGAAAAGTTAGCATGAAAGTGCTGGGTCGATTTGACGACGACGATCTCGCGGCTGGCCGGATCGAGCCCCAGTCCGGTGAAAGCGTCCGGCGAGAACGTCTGCTCCCGCCGTGTCACAAGGATGATGTCGATGCCGTCCGCCTCGACCCAGGCAGCGTGGCCCAGACTGACCCTGTCGCCACCGAGCCCCGTCTGATGGTGGTCGTCACTCAAGGCGCGCACGGTCACATCAAGATCAACCGGCTGACCGGACGTGGCACCAAGCTTGCCCCCGATGCGCAAACGGAATGACGCACCCAATCCCGCTTCATGGCAAAGCGCGACAGCGCCCGGATCCCACAAGCAGCCGATCGCCACGCTGTGCAATCCACGCTCGACGCAGGCCGCGAGAATGAACGTGCTGTCGCCCGGCGCGCCGCCGCCTGGATTGTCCGCGACATCGCCGAGAACGACCGGACCAGGTGTCAGCTTCTGAGCGCGATCCAGCGCGGTGCCGACATCTATTGCGGTCGGCCGCGTCGCTTCTCGCATCGCGTAAATCTCAAGGCCAAGCCTGCGGGCCAGAGACATTGCCTTGTCCTTGTCGCCATCGGACACCACCAGCATGCGGGCGCCGACATCGGCGACATCCCCCCACGGAAATCCATGTCCGAAGGTGATCGAGAGAATTCCGTCGCGGCCTTCCAGTGCCTGCAGCCGATCGACAAAGCCGCGCATAGGCTCCTGGGTCGTCCGCCACATGCTGATCATCTTGCAATCGAACAGCGCCATGACCGGCTGTGTCCGGCCCATCGCCGCGTCATGGCAAATGGTGAACAACTCCCGTGCCCTGTCGACCTCGTCGGTGTGCGGATACTCCTTGTATGCGATCAGGACATTCGCATTTTCCATCATGGCCTGGGTGAGATGGCAGTGCAGATCGAGTTCACATCCGACAACCGTGCGCGCTCCGGTTATCTCGCGGATGCCGGCCAGCAGATCACCTTCGCAATCGTCATAGCCCACGGCTGACATCGCGCCGTGAAGATAGAGCAGAATCATGTCGAGCGGTCCGGCCGCGCGGATTTCAGCCAGAAGCGAGTCGCGCAGGGATTCATAGACGCTCCGCAGTGTGCGGCCCCCGGGCTGCGCAGCTGCTGCGGTGCCTTCGATGACGGTCACGCCCGCGGCAGCGGCCATTGCGCGCCATTCAGCCAGGACAATGCCAATCGCACTCTGCGGATCCTGCGAGGCGGCACCGTATGCGAGGCCACCGTCCTTGAACGCGGCCCAGCCAGTCGCCAGCGGCGAGGCCGTGTTCGATTCCGTGTAGAGCATGCCCATAAACAGACGCATTCGAACTCCGCTCCCTCGTCCCGGCCGGCCCGCAAACATCGGCACCTGCCCCACTATCCGACATATGTGATATCAGTTAAACTATGTGTCGGGCAACGCGTTCGACCATTCAGACTACAATGATCATAGGATTCTGCGATGAACCACAACGACATCCGCTATCCCGAGCAATCCGAACATTCCGAGGCCCTCTACGAACGTGCGCTGCGTGTGCTGCCCTCTGGCAATTCGCGTCAGACAGTGTTCTTCCGGCCGTTCCCGATCTACGCAGCAAGCGGTGATGGCTTTCGTGTGGTCGACGTCGACGGCGTTGAGCGGATCGACTTTATCAACAACTACTCAGCCCTGATCCATGGTCACCGGCCGAAGCGCGTCATGGACGCAGTGGCCGATCAGCTGACGCGACTGACGGCCGTCGGGCTGCCCACGGAATCGGAAATTGCTCTCGCCGAGCTTCTGGTCGAGCGCTTGCCGGGCGTGGAACAGGTCCGTTTCGCAAATTCCGGCACCGAAGCAGTCATGATGGCGATCAAAGCCGCGCGCGCCTATACCAGGCGGCCCAAGATCGCGAAGGTCGAGGGCACCTATCATGGCAGTTACGATTTCGCCGAGGTGAGCCAGAACCCTCTGCCGTCTGAATGGGGACCGGCAGATCGGCCGGCCAGCGCCCCCAACTACGAAGGTCAGCCGCCTTCCACCCTGGCTGATGTTGTCGTCCTCCCCTGGAACAACGTTCCGGCGGCACGCGCTCTTCTGCTGGAGCATGCGAGTGATCTTGCCGGTGTGCTGATCGACGCGCTGCCGTCCCGAATGGCGTATGTGCCAGTTGCGGCCGATTACTTGAAGATGATCCGCGACACCACACGCGAGATCGGCGCCCTCTTCATTCTGGACGAGGTCTACAGCCTGCGGTTCGGGTATCACGGCGCGCAGGGCACGCTTGGCGTCACGCCCGATTTGACGTCGATGGGGAAGATCATCGGCGGCGGCTTTCCCGTCGGTGGCATCGGCGGTTCGCGCGACGTGATGTCGGTGTTCGATGTCGACAAGGGCCGCCCGCGCGTTCCGCATGGCGGTACCTACAATGCCAATCCGGTCACCATGGTGGCCGGCCTTGAATCCATGAAGATGCTGACCCCGGATGCCTTCGACCATCTCAACCGGCTCGGCGAACGTATGCGACAAGGACTTCGCGAATGCCTCAAGATAGCCGGCCGCGACGGACAAGCGCGCGGCCAGGCGTCCTTCTGCCTTCTGTCGCTCTACGGCGAGCCGATCACCGCCTATCGCGATCTGATGGGCGCGGCGAAATTCGTCGAGGCGCAGGCCAAGCTCCATCGGCATCTGATGAACAACGGCGTGTTCACATCGCCCACACTCAGCTTCACCATGTCCACGCCGATGACCGATCGCGAAATCGACTTCACGCTCGAACAGGTCCTGACGGGATTGCGGGCACTCTGATGGCGATCGAAACTGTCACGCCTGAGACCTTGTCAAATCCCGCTGATGAGCAACCCAGCATTCCTCGGGCGCTCGCATACGGCGTGTTCCAGTTTCCGGTCGGCCTGCTGATACCGCCACTGACCCTGATGCTGCCGGGATTTTATGCAGAAACGATGGGCGTTCCACTGGCGATCGTCGGGACGATCAGTGCCGCGACCAGGCTACTGCATATCATCACCGATCCGCTCGTAGGCGCGCTGTCGGATCGCACGCGCACCCGCTTTGGCCGCCGTTTGCCATGGATCGGGACCGGCGCGTTGATCGCAATGATCGGCGTCGCCCTCGCCTTCATGCCGGTCGTTCAGCACGCGTCGCCGTACTATCTCGCCGGTGTCCTCCTGCTCATCTATACCGCGACCAGTTTCATCCAGATTCCCTATTACGCCTGGGGCGCGGAGCTTCCTGCGACGGCTTATGGCCGCGCGCGCATGCTTGGCTGGCGCGAAGTTGCGGGGCTATCAGGTCTGATGCTGTCGAGTGTGGCGCCGCTTCTGGCATCTGCCTTCGGCTTCAGCGCGAATGGTCGCCAGGCGATGGCCATATTGGCATGCGCACTGCTCGTCGCATTGCCGCTGGGCTTTGTCATTCTGACACGCGCAGGACACGAACGTGCACCGACCGATCAGGATGCGGCGCGTCCAGCCATCCTGCCGGTGCTGCGGGAGTTCTGGACCGCGATCCGCACCAACATGCCTTATCGGCGCATGCTGATCGGGGCACAGCTCGTCAATATTGGTCTGACCGCCGGTCAGGCGGTCTCATACTTCTTCCTGTCGCGCATACTGCATCTCGACAAGATGTTCGGACCGTTATTGCTCATCGGTGGTATCTGCGCCGTCCTGTCAGCGCCACTGTGGCTTGCAATCGGACGCCGCGTGGAATTCCACAAGGCGGTGGGTTGGGGCTGCATAATCGCCACGCTGATTCACGTTGTGGGCTTTATGGTGCTGCCGCCAGGCAAACCCGTGCTCCTGCTCGCAATAGGGATTGCCGAGGCAGTCGTGATGGCGGGCGTGATCATTCTGGCACCGACGCTGCAGGCCTTCGCCATCCAATACGGCACGCTGAAAAGCGGCGTAGACCGTGCTGGCACCTATGTGTCGCTGAACCAGCTGGCCGGTCAGGTCGCCAACGCTGTTCCGTTCCTGCTCGTCTTTCCTCTTCTGGCGTTCGCCGGATTTGAGCCATCGCATACGCAGACCAGTGCGTCCGGCCTCTTTGCGCTCCGCATGCTGGGTATCTTTGCCGGCGCGCCCTTCCAGATTGCCGGTGCGCTCGTACTGCTGTCTTTCCCGATTACGAAAGCGGACGCGGCCCGCACGTCCGCCGAGCTTGATCGCCAGAATGCGCACGGCATCTAACCCCTTGGCGGCCGATCACGCTCCATATACTGTGATCTCAGATCACGTGTATGTGGAGATTTGCCATGCATTCCAAAGTCATACTTACCTGTGCGGTTTCTGGCTCGGCCCCGCTTAACCCCCGCTACCCCGCCGAACTTCGCTACCCCGTGACGCCGGCGCGTATCGCGGAATCCGCGCTCGAGGCGGCCAAGGCGGGTGCTTCCGTGGTGCATATCCACGTCCGTGATCCCAAGACCGGCGACACATCACGCGAGCCGCATCTGTTTCGCGAGACCGTGGATCGCCTGCGGCAAAGCGGAAGCGACGTCGTCATCAACCTGACCTGTGGCGGCGGCGCGTTCTTTCTCCCCGACCCGGAAGATGAAAGCCGCGGCCTTCCCGGCAGCGATGTTGGCACGGTTGAGAATCGCGTCCGGCACATTCGCGACTGCCTTCCGGAAATTTGCTCCCTCGATGTCACAACCGCCAACCAGGTCGAGGGCGGCGTCGAGCATGTCTATCTGAACACCACGCGCACGCTTCGCGGGATGGCGAAAATTTTCAAGGAACTGGGCGTGAAGCCCGAACTCGAGACATTTCAGGCGGGCGATGTGATGTTCGCCAATCAGCTGGTGCAGGAAGGACTCATCGAGGGCACACCGCTTTATCAATTCGTGCTGGGCGTAAAATGGGGTGCGCCCGCGACGCCAGAGACGATGATGTATATGCGCAATCTGTTGCCGCCCGGCGTAAACTGGACGGGCTTCGGAATCTCACGTGATCAGATGCCAATGGTGGCGCAGGCTGTCCTTCTTGGCGGCCATGTGCGCGTCGGGCTTGAGGACAACCTCTATCTCGATCGTGGGCAGTTCGCGACCAATGCCCAATTGGTCGAGCGCGCGGTGATGATCATCGAGTCTCTCGGTGCAAAGGTTGCCACGCCCGACGAAGCGCGCGCTATTCTTGGCCTGAAGCCTCGATCAGGTCACTAAGCGTGTTTGCAGACATTTCGCCTTACCGGACCGGCATGCTGCGCGCCGACGCGGTACACATGCTCTATTGGGAGGAGGTCGGCAATCCGCAAGGGATACCGCTTGTCTTCCTGCATGGCGGACCTGGTGCGGGGACGCCTCTTGTGTATCGGCAACACTTCGATCCCAACTTCTGGCGGCTGGTGTTCTTCGACCAGCGCGGCGCGGGCCGTTCGACACCGCTCGCGGAGTTAAAAGACAACACCACGCAGCATCTGATCGACGATATCGAGCGGCTGCGCAACCACCTTGAGATCGACCGGTGGGCAGTTGCGGGCGCGTCATGGGGTACGACGCTGGCACTTGCTTATGGAGAGCAACACCCGGCGTCCTGTCTCGGTTTTCTGCTGCGCGGGATTTTTCTTGGCCATCAGAATGAGGTCGACTGGTTCCTGTCCGGCATCGCAAACGTCTTTCCCGAGGCATGGCGCGATTTCGCTGGCCATGTCGGCGAGACAGAACCTCAGCGCATACTTTTCGCTTATTGCGAGCGTTTGGCAGGCGATAACCCGATCGCGCGGCTCGCTGCCGCTTATGCCTGGAGCCGTTACGAGGGTGCGTGCTCGAGTCTCTTGCCGGAAACTGCCGTCGAAGAGAGCTTCGCCGACGAAACCGTCCCTCTCGGCCTCGCCAAGATCGAGTCGCACTATTTCGCCAATTCGCTGTTCCTGGCGCCCAATGCGTTGCTCGAAGGCTTGGCAAAAATCACGGACAAACCTGCTGTGATCGTACAAGGACGCTACGACATGATCTGCCCTGTCCGCACCGCAAACACGCTTGCACGCGCATGGCCCGGCGCCGAATACCACATCGTCCCCGATGGCGGACATTCCGGACAGGATCCGGCGATCGCGGCCGCCCAGATCGCAGGCGGCGAAGCGCTCAGGCGCCTTCTGACCTGAACCGGGCTGGTGACAGCATCTCGGTGGATACCCCGCGCGCCGTCACAGCGTGTTCAAGTGCGTCACCGCGCGCGAGACGCGCGGCGTTGCGTGACAAAGCGGGCGCGGTCTGCACGCCGTAACCACCCTGCCCTGCAAGCCAGAAGAAGTTTGAACCTACGGGGTCAAACCCCACGACCGGCGTTCTGTCTGGCGCAAAGCTGCGAAGACCGGCCCAGCTTTTCGCGACCCGGCGGACGGGGAATTCGAGCACGCCCTGCATGCGTTCGACGGCAATCGCGATGTCGAGTTCTTCCGGTTGCGCATCACAGGGCACCGCCGGAGTCTCGTCGGCCGGCGACACGAGCAGACGTCCGGCGTCGGGCCTGAAGTAGAACTGTTCACCGATGTCG
>DASZCC010000179.1:0-3893 GCA_035943485.1 Rhizomicrobium sp.
GCGTCGTTGCGCAAGATCGCGACGACAAGGTAGGGCGTGTCCTTGCCGCCGAGCTTGCAGTTCATGTCGCTGAACTCAGGCGTCTTGGCGGAGTGCGCCGGGATCGCGATCGCGTCGCGGATCCTGTCCTTGCTGTCGACCAGCATCATGTACTCGCCGCCGCACATCTGCCACGACACCGAATTCAGATTGTCGGATATCTCGTCCGCGCCGAGATCCTTCAGCCCGATATCCTTGTGCCGATCCTCGGTTGCCGAGGCGGTGCCCGCCGGCATGGTGCGGCCGACGAGGTCCTTGGCGATGTCGCCACCGCATTTGATCCCGTCGAAACCGTCCTTGGCCTGCGCCTGTCCGCAGAGAAGGAGCGCCGGAAGTACGAGCCAGAGATATCGCTTCACGCTTTCACCTGTGCCAGCTTCGCGATCTTGGCGATCGCCTCTTCCGCTTCTTCCATGATTTCGCGGATGATGTCACGCGACGGTTTCACTTCGGTGATGCCGCCGGCGCCCTGGCCCATGGCGAAGGCCGAGCGCTCGCGCGACAGGCCCTCGATCTGCCCGCCAATGCCGCCCATCACGCCGGCCTGGCTCGACAACATCGCCTGCTGCGGGAAGGGCTTGATGTCCTGCGGCCGCTTCTCCCAGTCCGCGACCCATTCGTTCTTGAACACACGCATCGGCTTGCCGGAGTAGGAGCGCGTGATCACCGTGTCCTCGTCGGTGGCGTCCACAATGACCTGCTTGTAGAGACCGCCGGCATGCGCCTCCGTGGAGGCGATAAAGCGCGTGCCCATCCAAACGCCTTGCGCGCCCAGCGCCAGCGCCGCCGCCAGTCCGCGGCCATCGACGATCGAGCCGGCCGCGATGACGGGAATTTTCACGGCGTCGACCACTTGCGGGATCAACGCTATGCCGGCGATGCGTCCGGTATGACCGCCCGCTTCCGTGCCCTGCGCGATAACGGCGTCGAGCTTGCCTGCCTCGGCAATGCGCGCGTGCTTCACCGCGCCCGCAACGTTCATCACCTTGAGACCGGCGTCGTGGAATTTCTTGACCAGATGCGGCGGTGGCACGCCAAGGCCGGAGATGAACGCCTTCGCGCCGCCTTCGATGATGATGTCGGCGGTGCGTTCCAGCGACTCCGGCACCGCGGCGAGGAGGTCGACGCCGAACGGCTTGTCGGTCCTGTCGCGCACAACCGCTATCTCGCGCTTGATCTCGTCCAGTGATCGGCCCGCCATGCCCAGCGTACCGAAGCCGCCCGCTTCCGACACAGCGGCCGCGAGCTCGCCATACGAGACGCCACCCATGCCTGCGAGCATGATGGGATATTTGATGCCGAGCATGTCGCAGAGTGCAGTGCGGATCGTCATGGCGTTTCCTCTTCTCGTTGAGGCAATGATCCGCCCGCAATGCGAAGAGGGCAAGTCAGCCGAAGCGCTTCTGTGCTTCGCGTGTCAGGCCTAACGCGACGGAAAGAAAGTCGGATCCTGCCGCAGCGTGCGCCGCGGGCGCGGCACGTGTGATCGCCTCGCGCACCGCCGGCACGCGGCTCGATCCGCCAGTGAAGAAGATGGTGTGGATGTCATCCGGCCCCAGACCAGCCTTCCGGATGCATTCGCGCGCTACTTCGTTCAGCCGATCGGTCTTGATCCTGATCGCGCGATCGAAACCAGCGCGTGTCGCAGGCGCCGCCAGCCCGTCCTCGATGAAGTTCAGGGGCAGGGCTGTCTCCGCAGCGTCGCTCAGACCGATTTTGGCATCCTCCACCGCAAAGGCGATGCGATGGCCGAGGCGTTCGCGCACGACTTTCAGAAGCCGCGCGATCTTGTCCGGCTCACGCGCTCCGGCCACCAGCTCCAGCAGCATGCGCTCGTTCTGGAAGGTGTAGGCGAAGTTGATCGTCGACCATGTCGCGAGCTCGAAATAGAGCGAGTTCGGCATGGGCAGGTTCTTGTCGATCAGCCGTGTGCCGAGGCCGAGCAGGGGCATCACGGCATCGAGACTCAACAGCGCGTCAAAATCGGTGCCGCCGATTCGCACGCCGTCATTGGCGAGGATGTCGGCGGTCCGGTCGGCGCGCAGCCTCCGCTCTGGCCCGATGCGGATGACGGTGAAGTCGGAGGTGCCGCCGCCGATGTCGGCGATCAGCACGGTCTCCTCGCGCGTCGCCGTTTCCTCGTAGTGATAGGCCGCGGCGATGGGCTCATAGACAAAGGCCACATCCCGGAAGCCGACCTTGTGCGCGATACCCTTCAGCACACGCTCGGCCTTGGCGTCGGCCGCGTCGTCACCGTCGACAAACCGCACCGGACGGCCGTGCACCACCGCTGTTAGTTCTTCGCCAGCAAAGGCTTCGGCCTTCTCCTTCAGATGGCGGACGAAGATTTCGACCACTTCGGTCAGCGGCACCATGCGGCTGCCAAGCGCGGTCTTTTCGTCGATCAGGGGCGAGGCCAGGATCGACTTCAGTGCCCGCATCAGGCGGCCGTCATGCTGCCCGATATAGGTCTCGATCGCCTCGCCGCCGAACAGCACGCGGCCCTTGTTCTCGTAGTCGAAGAAGACCGCGCTCGGGATGAGTGTCGCGTCGCCTTCCACGGGCGCCAGCACCGGCGCATTGCCACGCACGATGCCGATCGCCGAATTGGAAGTGCCGAAGTCCAGGCCGCAGGCTGTCATGGATATCCCCAGTGGGAGTGAGAAGGGGATGTCATCTATTACGCCCGCTCACGCCTTGCCAGTCTGTTTCTTTTCGCCTAAACTATCTCTTATAGTGGGATGTCCGGAAAACGGGCGTCCCTTTTTTGTTTGTGTACGGATAAATGACCGTCGCATTGCGCATCCTCAAAGCCGGAGACGAAGCGGTATTCGACCATGTGGCCGACGGCGTGTTCGACGACACGATCGAGCCCGCGCTGGTGCGTGAATTCCTCGCCGATCCGCATCACCACATCGCCGTCGCCATCGATGACGGCCTGCTTGTGGGCTTCGCATCGGGTGTCGACTACATCCATCCCGACAAGCCGCGCGAGATGTTCGTCAACGAAGTCGGCGTCGCGCCGACGCACTTGCGCAAGGGCATCGGCAAACGGGTGCTCGGCATCCTGATCGGGCATGCCCAGGGACTGGGGTGCATCAATGCCTGGGTGCTGACCGACAAGTCGAACGAAGCCGCGCGTGCTCTCTACACGTCGCTCGGCGGCGAGGTGATCAGCGACGACATCACACTGCAATTCGAGTTCATGCGGCAGCCGTAACGGCGCGGCGCCCCGTGCGCAGCCAGGAATAGATCGCGACGACGATCACGTTCGGTATCCAGGACGTCCACGCCAGCCAGACCGACATCGCCGGATAGCTCGCGTACCCCAGCATGAAGCCGAGTGGTATCTGCAACCGGAGCGTCACGGCGCCGAAGGTCATCGCATAGCTGAAGCGCATCAGCAGACGGTGCAAGTCGAAGCGCCGCTGCACGGCCGCCTGCCAGGCGCCGGCCGTCGTACCGATCCACAGAACCGCAAGAATGCCGAAGCCCCAACTCGCGATCGGGCCGCCAGACGCGTAGGGCGCCGTAGCGAGAGCACCCACGCCCGCGATGAGGCAAGCAGCGACATAGATGCGCCCGGATATCCGGTGCGCGCGTGGGTACTTCGCCCGAAGCCGCGAAAAGAACTGGAAGGGTCCGAGAAAGAGCGCGATCGGCGCGATGAGCATGTGGGTCAGCGCCTGCACCGGCACGCGCTGGATCACGCCGCGGATGCCAGGGTCGATCATCGGCCAGGCGTTGAACAGCACGCCCTCATAGCGCAGCGAATGGATGGCCACGGCGACCGCCAGCAGGGCCATCGTCCAGTAATTGAACCGTGTCAGGCCCTTTTCCATCGGAGGTTCCTC
>DASZCC010000180.1:0-2040 GCA_035943485.1 Rhizomicrobium sp.
AATGGATCACCGCACCTTCCGGCAAACCCCAGCTCGGCTTGCCCGGATAGGCGAAGAACGACACCGGCGGTTTGGCGCCGCACAGGATGAGCTGCTCGGTATCGGCGAAGAACTCCACGATCTGTTCGGCGAAATACGGAATGCGTGCGAGCGTGACACGCCCGGCGCCGCGTTGCAGGCGTGCCGTGAACGTATCGCAGGCGAGGCGCACGCCAGTCTTCGCCGCAATACGCCCGGCCGCGATAAGCCCGCGCTCTTTGAGCGCCGCGCCGCGGATCAGCAGCGTCGTCTTCTTGCCGTTCTTCAGCGCTTTCGCCGCGCGATCGATCGCGTCATCTCCGACCGCCGCGGGCTTGGGCTTCGGCAGCGCAGGTGACGGACCGTCCGCCTCGTTCCACGCCGTGTCGGCTGGCAAGATGAGCGTCGCGATCTGGCCTGGCGGTGCCAGCGCTGCCTGGACTGCGCGTGCGCCATCGGCGCCGACGGTGAGCGAACTCGGCGACGACTGCGCCCACGCCGACACCGGCCGCGCGAAGCCCATGATGTCGGACGCAAGTGGCGCATCGTATTGCGCGTGATAGGTCGCGTGATCGCCGACGATGTTCACGATCGGCGTCGCGGCGCGACGTGCGTTGTGCAGGTTGGCGAGTCCGTTCGCGAGTCCTGGTCCCAGATGTAGAAGTGTGCACGCGGGCTTCTCTGCTATGCGGCCATAACCATCGGCCATGCCGGTGACCGCACCTTCGAACAGACCAAGGATCGCACGCATGCCGTCGACACGATCAAGCGCCGCGACGAAATGCATTTCCGACGTGCCGGGATTGGAGAAGCAGACCTCAACCCCGGATGCGACCAGCGTGCGGACGAGACTTTCAGCGCCGTTCATGGGGGCTCTCTCTCAGTTGGGGCGCCACCATATTTCCCTCTCCCCCTCAGGGGGAGAGGGTGAGGGGCGGCGAAAAGTGCGCTAGGTGTTCGGGCACCCCCTCACCCCGGCCCTCTCCCCTGTAGGGGAGAGGGAGATGGACTAATCATTCCCTATTGCTCCCTATTATAGGGAGTGTTAGACCGCATCTATGTCCCAAGACTTCCTCACCATCGAACAGGTCGCCGGCCTCCTCGGTCTCCACGTCAAGACCGTCCGGGCCTATGTCCGCGACGGGCGGCTGAAGGCGACGCGGATCGGGAAGTCGTACCGCGTCATGCGCGGCGATCTGGAAGCGCTCGTCGGCGGGTCTGTCCGTGCGCACAGCACCCGGCACATCGAGGTATCGAGCGTCGTGCACATTGATGCCGTCGACCAGAACACCGCCTATCGCCTGACCACCTTCCTCACTTCGGCAGTGAAGGAGCCGCAGGATGACGGACCGGTGCGCATCGACACCGCCTATGATGAGACCCGCGCGCGGCTGCGCATCGTCATCAGTGGCGGCGCCGAGACGACGGCGCTTCTGCTGCGCGCGATCGACGGCATCGCCGGCAAGCCATGAAGACGGTCACGCTCGAAAATGGCAGACGCGTCCTCATGTGCGATGGCATGATCGCAAGCGAGCGCGACGCGACTGACGTCATCGGTTTCGCGTTCACCGAGCGACCGGACTGGATTGCAATTCCGCTGACGGTGCTGTCGCCGGCGTTCCTCGATCTCAGGACCGGTTTCGCAGGCGCAATCCTGCAGAAGTTCGTCAATTATGATTTCCGCGTCGCGATCCTGGGCGACACGTCTCAGGAGCAGGCGCGGAGCAAGCCACTGGCCGACTTCATCCGCGAGACGAACAAGGGCAACCAGATCTGGTTCTGCGCAAGTTGCGAAGACTTCGTTGCCAGACTGGGATCGTAAGTCGCAGCCAGGTTCCCCATTGCGGGCAAGTTGAAGACGAGACTTCTTCCAACCGCACTGCGGCATTCACAAAACTGTCGCCCACAACACGCTTAATTCCGGCCACACCGTGGGGACGAAGAACAATGACCGATATCGCAGCTTCGACAGAGCCGTATCACGGCGCGGGGGCGCCAAAGCTCAACCAGAAAACCGGACCG
>DASZCC010000181.1:0-8876 GCA_035943485.1 Rhizomicrobium sp.
TATCTCGGCACGATCAGTCACACGCTGACCGCGCTCGACGTGCTGGCGCGCGCGAAGCTGGACGTGGCGGCACTGGTCATCAACGACAGCGGCGACGGCGCGGTCCCGCTTGACGAGACCGCGGCTACGCTGGGCCGTTTCACCAGCGTGCCGATCACGACCCTCCCGCGCGTGAAAGCGCCGATCGCGGCGCGTGACCACTTTGCGAAGCTGGCTGCGTCGCTCTAGGCGGCCTTCGGTATGCCTTCAGCCCGTGTGCTTGGCCGTGCCGACACGCGCGCGTGCCATTCCTTCAGGTGCGTGGCGTCATCGGGTATCGGCATGTTCACGAACTTCGCGAAGTCGAGGCCGCACAGCAGCACGATGTCGGCCATCGAGAAGTAGTCGCCCACGAGATACTCACCGCCGCCCGACAGTTCCTTGTTGATCCAGCGCATTGCATTGGCGGTCACCTTGCGCATATGCGCGCCATAGTCCTTGTGCTGGTTCGGATTGACGACAGCCGTGCGAGGATCATCATTGATCCAGACCTGACCCATCGGTGTCCAGACGCGGAATTCGCTGCGGCGGATCCACATCTCCACTTCGGCCTGTTCGAATGGGCTGCGGCCGAACAGCGGCGGCGTCGGATGCAGCGCCTCGAAGAAGCGGCAGATCGCGACGGACTCCGACAGGAAGCGTCCGTCATTGGTCTCCAGAACGGGCACCTGGCCCAGCGAGTTTTTGGCCATGAAGTCCGGCGCCTTGTGCATGCGCTCGGCCATCTTGGTGTGCACGCGCTCGACGTCGTGGATGCCTTTCTCGGCGAGATAGATGTGAACCTTGCGCGGATTGGGCGCGGGATAGTTCTCGGTATAGAGCTTCATGGCGTTTCCCCTTTTTTGTCTACCGCAAGATTGAGCCGGGCAGGGTCGCAAGCGCAACCGCCCGCGACATCGGCGCGGAACGGCACTGCGGATGCGCGATGACTGGACGGCGTAGGGGTCTTGTGGCATCCACTCGGCCACTGCGGGCGTGGTGGAACTGGTAGACGCGCCGGACTCAAAATCCGGTTCCGCAAGGAGTGTCGGTTCGATTCCGACCGCCCGCACCACTCAATCTATTTCTCCCTGAAAACCTGCTCATTCAGCCAGGAGCTGTGGCTCAATGCGGGTTGATATTGCGATTCACTCTCATTGACAGCGTTGCGCTCGCCCGCTAATGCAAATGATTATTACTTGCTGTGGGGCAAATCTTGAGAAAATTCATCGGCTTGCCGATCTTGGCAGCCCTCGTACTCGCGTCAGGTGCCGCTCAGGCGGACGAACCGCTGTTCGGCTTTGTCTACACCACTGATCTGCTTCCAAAGGGCGGGATGGAAGTCGAGCAGTGGATGACGTGGCGCCACCAGAAGGCGCATGGCTCGTTCAACCTGATCGATAATCGCACCGAGCTTTCGTACGGCGTCACCGATGACCTCCAGGTCTCGGGCTATCTGATCTACGACTGGACGCAGGCGCATCACAATTTCACGGACGGCACGACCGTCGCGCCCGAGCAGTTCTCGGATTACTTCCCCGGACCGGACGACTATTTCAACAAGTGGAAGTTCATCGGCTTTGCCGGCGAAGAGATCTATCGCGTTGCCAGCCCCTACACCGATCCAGTTGGCGTCGCGTTCTACTTTGAGCCGACATTCGGTAACCGGTTCCAGGAATACGAAGTCCGCGGGATTTTCCAGAAGAACTTCCTCGACGATCGTCTGGTCCTCGCAGCGAACATCACCTGGGCGCCGGAAATTCGCTATGTGCCGCCGGATCCCTATGCAGAGCCGGGATCGGTCGAGGCGAGTCGCAATGTGAACATCGAGACCGACGTCAACTTCGGTCTCGGCGCGTCCTACAGATTTGCGCCGGGCTGGTCAGCGGGATGGGAAATCCAGAACGAGCGCGAGATGAACGGCTGGGCTTTGTTCGCGCGCAGCCAGTGGATGGGCAACGCCTACTACATGGGTCCGACCATCCACTACGCGAACGAGCACTTCTTCGCGACGCTGACGGCGTGGGAGCAGATGCCGTGGTCCAACAACTACATGGACCCGAGCGTCATACAGGACGGACGCGATTATGACGTCGACTTCGAGAAGTACCGTGTGCGGCTCAAGATCGGCTACTATTTCGGAGGTGACGATCAGTGAAGTCGCGTTTCCTGCTGTTGCCATTGGCGCCACTCGCCATCGTCTCGCCTGTCCACGCCAAGGTGTTCCTCAGCGTGGAGCAGGCGCAGGCGCTCATGTTTCCCGGCGCGACCTTCAAGGCTGACTTTCGCAATCTGAGCGATCAGCAGACCAGCGCCATCGAAATCGCAAGCAACGCCAATGTGCTCAATCGGGAGCTCAAGGCGTGGCGCGTGTCCACGGGTGGCTGGTTCATCGCCGATGAGGTCGTGGGCAAGCATGAGTTTATCCCGATCGCGCTGGCCCTCGACGCGAACGGCGCGGTGAAGAGCGTCGAGATCCTGGAATATCGTGAAGCCTATGGCGGTGAGGTGCGCAATCCGCAGTGGCGCGCGCAGTTTACCGGCAAGAAGAACGGCGACGCGATGCAGGATGGGGACAGCATTCAGAACATCTCTGGTGCAACGCTGTCGTCGAAGCACATCACCGACGGCGTCCGCAGATTGCTTGCGACCTATGCCATCATCCTCGCACATTGAGCGCTCGCGGCCGCTGCTCGGCACGTTCGTGACGATCGGCGTGCGTGCGGCGGACGCAGCGTCGGGCCATGCGGCGATCGACGCGGCCTTCGCCGAAATTGCTCGCGTTCACGCGCTGATGTCGTTCCACGAAGCAGCGAGCGACGTGTCACGCGCCAACCGCGAAGCGCATGTGCGACCGGTCAGCATTGACCAGTGCACTCACCGTGTCATCGGGCGAGCGCTTGAAGTTTCCGCACATAGCTACGGAGCTTTCGATATCACCGTCGCACCGACGCTCGTCGCGCGTGGCCATCTGCCTCGCCCGCAAGGCGCGCCGGAGCCGGCCGCCGGTGTGAATTGGCGCCACATTGAATTGCTGCCCGGCCACGTCTTCTTCCGCAAGCCGCTCTGGATAGACCTTGGCGGCATCGCGAAAGGATTTGCCATCGACGCTGCGATGCATACGCTTGCGGCGCACGCTGTCACTGACGCCTGGGTCGACGCCGGCGGAGATATCGCCGTAGCCGGCGAAAGCAGACGGATCGCGCTGAACGCACCTGTCGATGATGCGGTTCCGGTGATGGATCTGGCGAACGGCTGTATGGCCAGTTCCTGCGGAAGCATGGTCTCGGCGCATATTTCGCTTGCGGCGCCGCACGTCCGCACAACGGGAAGCACGCTGCCCGAACAGTTCGTCTCCGTCGTCGCGCCCAGCTGCATCGATGCCGACGCGCTGACCAAGGTCGTGATGGCGCTTGGTGCGAAGAGCGCGCCAGTTCTCGCCGCATTCGATGCCCGCGCCGTGGTCTATGCCGCCGCGCAAGGCTGGCAGCAGATCGGAACCGCGTGATGGCGCTTGCACCGGAGAGCCGTCGCGGTCCGGTAAAGTTAAGTCGCACAAGACGCGCGATCGTCTATCTGGCCGGCGCCGGATTGTGGGTGACCGGTGCAGCCTGGCTGGTGCTTCATTATTTCTGCGTCCGCAAGACAGACTTCGGGCCGCAGCCGCATCCGCTGGAGTACTGGTCGCGCGCAGCCCATGGCCTGTTTGGGTTCTTCTCACTTTGGGTGTTGGGTTTGCTGTGGGCCGCGCACATCGTTGGCGGCTGGCAGAGCACCCGGCGCCGGATAACGGGTTTGGCCACGGCAGCAGTTCTCGGCGCGCTGATCGTGAGTGGCTATCTGCTGTACTACGTCGGCGATGACCGCCTGCTGGCCTGGACATCGTTAATTCACTGGGCGATCGGCTTGTCGTTACCCGTAGTCTTCCTTGCTCACCGTATTCGGATGACCGCGCGCGGCTAGCCGTTGCGGATCGCCAGAACTGGCTCGTTGTATCTCTCAGAAACCGTCTTGTTGTGTAGGTCTGGGATGCTTGAGCTGGTGGGGAATATGGTCTGGAAGAATGCCGAACCTGTGAAATCTTCGCAGGTTATTTGCGAGCGGACGCTGACGCGCGACGTCGGCGGCGTGTTCTCGACCGTGAATGTCCGGATGCTTGCTCCGGTTCAGGAAGTGAAGCGCTGGGTCTGCCAGTATCACATCACGGGAATGACGGACGCGCGCTTCGGCGCTGGTACTGACAGTTTCCAGGCGTTGCAGGCGGCGCTGGACGGCATCCGTGCCTATCTTGACGAGCAGACCGGCACGTTTACCTGGCTGAACCCGGTGAATGATGCGGGCTTCCCACGCTCCATACCGGCGGGGTACGGCCTGGCCTTCAGCAAAAAATGCGAGACGATGATCGCGGACGCCGAAGCCAAACTTGTCGGCGATCTGACGCGCTGGAGGGCGAAGGTCGCCCGGAATGGCCTCATCGCTGCTTTCGGCCCGATCGAATACACGCGGATGGGCGATCGCAAGTGACGCGCCTTACCGCTCCTCAACTTTCGCAATCGCGTGATCAGCCGCTTTCGTGAGCACGAAGTCCGCCGCCGCGCGATCCTCGACGATGTGGTCGCGCAGGTTGGGCAGGTTGATCTCGCGCCACACGCGCTCGGCAAACCTGCGCCGGTCGGCGTCGCTCATGTCGCGGAACGCGAAGTAGAACGACTTCGGATCGTCGCGGCCCGCGATCATCAACGGTAGAAGACGGCCCGTGAACCAGCTTTCAATCACCGCTTCCGGCGCGTCGAGATAGATGAGGCTGTCGATCAGGTGCGGCTCGCCGACGCGCTCGACCTGCGCGAGATGCAGTCCGTCGAGGATGAGAATGTCAGGACGCTCGACCACCAGTGCATTGTCCGGATCGACGTCATAGGTGACGTGCGAATAGCGCGGCACCTCGACGCGCGCGCCGTCGCGGATGGCGATGAGCGCCGCCCGCATCGCACCGACATCGAAGGACTCCGGAAAGCCCTTGCGCATCGAGATGCCGCGGTCGGCCAGGATGACATTGGGAAACAGGAAGCCGTCCGTCGCTGCGCTCACCACCACCGGTTTCTCCGGCCAGGAAGCGATCGCCTCGGCGAGGCCGCGCGCAAACGTGCTTTTGCCCACGGCCACGCTGCCGCCGATGCCGATGACATACGTCTTGCGCGCCGTGCGCCGCGCCGCAGACAGCGCACGCAACCGCTCGCTGAGGGGAAATTCGATCATTGCGGAAGGGGCTTTCCTGGCGCGGACGTCTGGTCGAATATCGCATGAACGGGTTGGTCATGGCGATTCCGCCTGGGCGTACCCGACGAGGAAACGCCCATGCCGTCCCCCGCCGCGGTCATTGCCGCGAGGTTAGAACGTTTGCCACCCGGCCGTGCGATGTGGACGCGCGTCGTGCTGCTGTCGCTGGGCGGCTTCTTTGAATTCTACGACATGTTTCTGTCGGCCTATGTCGGACCGGGGCTGGTCAAGAGCGGCATCCTCACGACCACGACGCCGGGTCTGTTCGGCACGACGGGCCTCGCAGGCTTCGTTGCGGCGTTCTTCGCCGGCCTGTTCGTCGGCACCGCGCTGTTCGGCTTCGTGGCCGACCGTTTTGGCAGGCGCGCGATCTTCACAGGCTCGCTGCTGTGGTACTGCGCGGCCGCCACGGTGATGGCGTTCCAGACGACGGCGTTCGGGCTCGACCTGTGGCGCTTCATCGCCGGCATCGGCATCGGCGTCGAGCTGGTGACGATCGACACCTATATCGCCGAACTGGTGCCACGGTCTGTCCGCGGCCGGGCGTTCGCGTTCAACCAAGTTGTGACCTTCTCGGCGATCCCGGTCGTTGCGCTGCTCGCATGGCTGCTCGTGCCGATCGCGCCGTTCGGGTTCGATGGCTGGCGCTGGGTCGTGCTGGCTGGATCGATTGGTGCGCTGGCGGTCTGGTTCATCCGGCTGCGGGTGCCCGAGAGCCCACGCTGGCTGGCGCAACACGGCCGTGCCGGAGATGCTGACCGTATCGTGGCGCAGTTCGAACGTGAGGCGGTAGAGGAGGGCGCGCAGCTTACGGCGCCGGTGCCCGAGGAAGCCACCGTCGCCTATGGCAGCTTCGCGGACATTTTCGAGCCGCCTTACCTGTCGCGCAGCCTCATGCTCATCGTGTTCAACTTGTTCCAGACGGTCGGCTTCTACGGTTTCAACAATTGGGTGCCTAGTTTCCTGATCAAGCAGGGCATCGCGGTGACGACCAGCCTTGGCTACACGTTTATCATCGCCATTGCTGCGCCGATCGGGCCGCTGATCGCATCGCTGTTCAGCGATCGGATCGAGCGCAAATGGGCGATCGTCGCAGCCGCTATTGCGGTCGCCGTATTCGGCATCGCATTCGGCAGCCAGCGTGAGGCGTTGCCGCTGATCCTGTTCGGTGTGCTGGTGACGCTGTCGAACAACACGATGTCGTTCTCGTTCCACGCCTATCAGGCGGAGCTTTATCCGACTCGCATCCGCGCGATGGCGGTGGGCTTTGTCTATTCCTTCAGCCGGCTGTCGACGGTGCTGAGCGCCTTCGTGATCGCCTTCGTGCTGGGGCGTTTCGGCGTGGCCGGTGTGTTCACGATGATCGCCGCCTGCATGGGCGTGGTGGTACTTGCCATCGGCTTGTTCGGGCCGCGCGTCACCAATCGCTCGCTGGAAGAAATATCAAGTTAGTGGCCGACCCGATAAGGGTGGGGAAACGGCAATGTTATCAGAAAGATAGAAGAAAATAAAGAAAATCAATTGTAGACGCTTGAAAAGTTGAGTTTCTTGATCCATCTCTAGACGGAGATCAATTCCGGACCTCAGAATGGCCAAGGCGAAAGACTGGCAGGAGCTCACCAAGCTGACCGACGGTGCTCCGCTCATCGTCGAGCGGGTCCGGCTCCCCGATAGTGATATCGCTATCGAGGGATCGTTCGAGCTGCCGCAGCTCGCAAGGCTTCCCGCTGACGACCAGGTTTTCATCGCCGCGTTCGTGCGAAGCCACGGCTCCATCAAGGAGATGGAGCAGGTGTTCGGCGTCAGCTATCCGACCGTGAAGGCGCGGCTCAACCGCATCGCGTCGGCGCTGGAATTCGTCGACACCAATCCTGCACCGCCGAAGAGCGAGGTGCTCGAACGCCTCGCGCGTGGGGAGATCTCGGCCGCGCAAGCCATCGCCGAACTGGAGGGCAAGTGATGCTTCCGCTGTTCATGATCGTGCACGTCCTGCCGAACGCCAATCACCGCGGCATCCGTCTGTGGGTGCCGGTGTTTCTGATCTGGATCCTGCTGCTTCCGTTCCTGCTCGTGTTGCTGCCGGTATTCTTCGTCGTCTGTGCGGTGATCGACATACATCCGTTCAAGACGCTTGGCGCCTTCTTCGCGATCCTCACCAGCCTCAACGGCACGCATGTCGAAGTCGATAGCCCCGATGCTTCTGTTTTCATCCACGTCTACTAAAGGAGTTCGCGCCGTGAGCGAGAACCGCCGCCAGATCCTGGACATGCTGGCCCAGGGCAAGATCAACGCCGACGAGGCCGAACGGCTCATCGCCGCGCTGGAGCGCGAACCCGCGATGGCGTCAGGCCCCGCCGTCGAGCCGCGCCGCAGCGAGGTGAAATATCTTCGTGTCGTGGTTGACGCGCTCGACGGTCACGAAGGTCCGACAAAGGTGAACGTGAAGGTCCCGATGCAGCTTCTGCGCGCTGGCGTGAAGCTGACCAGCATCATCCCGCCCCGCGCGCGCGACGAGGTGAACAAGGCGCTGGCGAAAGAGGGCATCGAGATCGATATCGGCAAGCTGACGCCGCAGAGCCTCGAGGAGATCGTTGAACATCTGCGCGATCTTCAGATCGACGTCGACACCGAACAAGCCAAGGTCAGGATTTTCTGCGAGTGACGCTCATGGCGCCTTCGCATAGGTCAGCACATCGCTGCCATCGCCATCCGTGAGGATGAGCTTGCCGCCATCAACCCGCCAATGCGCCACGCGCGACAAGGTGAGCGTGTAGCGGCTCTCCTGATCGGCGCGATCCGCCGGCTGACAGGCCATCTTCGTCGTACCGGCCGGACTGAAGGTGACACCATTGCCGGCAATGACGGCGCGGGTGAAGAAGCGGTTGCAGGTCGCATTGCCGCCGGCATGGCCATCAGCCTCCACGCGAAGTGTCGGTCCCGGCGTAACAGCCGCGCCACTGATAGTCAGAAGTGACCAGTCCTGCCCGACGAAATCGGTCACCGGTTCACCACCGGGCTCCGAGCCGCCGTTGCAGCCGGCCAGCGCCAGCGCGAACAGGAAAATTCCGGCACGCATCAACGCAACGGCCGGACGGAGGTCGCGCGGCGATTCATGTTCACCTGCTTGAGCTGGGGCGTGTCGCGATTGATGGTCACGCAGTCGTTCTTGAAGAACTTCGCCGCGCACAGGACCCAGGCGCCACGCACCTGCGCGCTCTGCGCCTTGTCGTTGAAGTTATAGGCATCGAGCTGCGGGACAGGGCCCTCGATCGTCACGCTGCGGCCCTGGAAATAGGGCTTCTCGAACAGCACGATATAGCGGCCGCGGTGGTGGCGATCATACTGTGCCATGGCCGAGGTGCAGGCGAGCGCCGTGGCGACGAGAGCCGTGAGGCCGCGCTTGAAAGTCGAATTCATGTTATCCCCCCAACGGATGCCGTCGATGATACACAAGCCACGCGCGACTTCCAGCCTGACCTGATCGAGATGAACTATCGCCATGCCTTCCATGCCGGAAATTTCGCCGATGTCGCGAAGCATTTGGCATTGGTCTCAATACTCTCTCATTTGAAGAAAAAGGA
>DASZCC010000182.1:0-13660 GCA_035943485.1 Rhizomicrobium sp.
TGACGCCGTCATGGAAGCGATCGCGCGCCTGATCGGCCATCTCGTGGCGCTGCAGACCGGTCCGCTGCCGTCGCCGCTGTTCCACAACAAGATCGCCGACATCGTGCGCCAGTCGGCAAGGCTGGAGCCGCTGCTCTCGCACCGCGATCTCATCGCCGCCATCGCGGGACGGCTGGGTGCGATGGACTGGAACGGCATTCCCTATTCGCCCGGACATGGCGACCTGACGCTGGAGAACATCCTGATCTCGCCGGAGCAGGGTATTGTGTTCATCGATTGCGACGAGCCGTTTGCGTCGTCATGGTGGCTCGATCTTGCCAAGCTATTTCAGGACATCGAAGGCCGCTGGTTTCTGCGCGGTGATGCGAATCCAAGCGTCGATGCACTGGCCCGCCTGGCCCAACTCGGTGCGCAACTGCGCGCCTATGCCGGGCAGCTTGCTCCGAAACTGCCGCAGCGGATCACGCAGCTCGCCGCGCTGCACCTGTTCCGCACGCTTCCTTATGTGCGCGATGACGCTGTGGCCGGCTATGTTTGTGCGTCCATCGCGCGCATCCTGAAGGGCTACGCGCCATGACGCGTGCCGTAGACGCCGTTGTCACCGGCTTCACGAAGAACGCGGCGCTGTGCGAAGCGAGTTTCGCGCCCCTGCGCCGCCTGAAGCAGGACGGTGTCATCCGCACCATCCACTACGTCACCTGGGACAGCGCGGACATCGACGGCTTCGTGGCTCCGGTCGAAACGATGGACGATGTTGCGACCACTCGTGTCCCGCAGCCGGCCGTCACCGGCAGCGCGAACCAGAAGAGCGTGCTCTACCAGGTCGCCAATCTCGACGCCGCGCTGCGTCTTGTTGAAGATGGCGAGACGCTGATCGTGAAGTCTCGCCCCGATTTCATTTACGACTGTGATTTCCTGCGCGCGAAGGTCGAGGGATTTGAGGGCTATTCGGCCATCGCGCGCGGCGGCGAAGCGTTCGGCACACAGCTCCCCGATCCGCCGTTCGCGCGCAAGGTCTGGCTGCCCTGGGCCGATGCCGGCCAGCCCTTCTTCTATGAGGACGGCGCTTTCATCGGACTCCGCCGCGATGTCGAACTGCTTGTGACGCGCAACGTCGAGGCGCTTTTCGCACCGATCGCCAGTCCGGGTGATTGCGGTTCGATCAGCCATGTCGTGCGCTATGCCCCGTTGTTCCTCGCGGGTTTTCCGATCTTCCAGCGCTATCTGGACGAATATACGGTGTTCGTGAACGACATGGACTACCGCGGCGAACTGATAGCCGCGGTGATCGAGGACCCGTTCTTCTGGCATCTGGTTACGGCGCATGCGTGGATCCTGCAGAGCGCGTTCCATATCGACTGCGGCAGGCAGGGCGATCTGCGCTTCTATCCGAACACGAACAACACGCAGGCCGACTGGAGCGACGTGCATTCGCTCCGGCTCGGCAACCCCTACGACAAGGTCGAGACCTGGCGCAGCAGCATGCAGAACGGCACATCGATGCTCGCGACGGTGGGACGCGCCTATGGCCGCCTGCTCGATGATTCCTGGCAACACCGTATGTTCAGCGAAGGTTTCGCGGATTTCCCGCCGGATGTCGTGCCGCGGCTCGTGCGCAATCTCGCGCTCTATTCGACCGGACTGCTGAACGACGCCGAGGACATGTTCTACGCCAGGCTCGAGCATCTGCACGACAAATGGCTCGACGCTCCGGTCCGGATCGCAGGCTGATATCCCAAACAAAAAGGGCGCCGCTTGCGCGACGCCCCAGTTGCGAGAGGAAAAACGTGAACGGGGGATCAGCCGTGCACGGTTTCTCCGTGGAGATTGATGTCGAGACCCTCGACTTCCACCTCGCGGGAGACTCTGAGGCCGATCACCAGGTCGATCACCTTCAGGATGATCGCGGTGACGATGGCGCAGTAGATGAAGGTGCCCAGCACGTCGTAGAGCTGGATCAGCATCTGGCCGCCATTGCCGTCGATCAGCCAGCCCTTGCCGGCCGAGTTGATCGCGTTCGAGGCGAACGCGCCCGTCATGAGTGCGCCGAGTGCACCACCCACGCCATGCACGCCCCACGCATCGAGCGCGTCGTCGTAGCCGAACCACTTCTTCACCCAGACTGCCGAGATGTAGCAGATGACGCCGGCTGCGACGCCGATGATGAGCGCGCCGATCGGATCCACGAAGCCCGAGGCCGGAGTGATCGCCACAAGACCGGCAACCGCACCGGAGATCATGCCGAGTACCGAAGGCTTCTTGGCGATGATCCACTCCGCGAACATCCATGCCAGCGAGGCCGCTGCCGTGGCGATCTGCGTCGCCGCAGCCGCCATGCCGGCATTGTAGCCCGACGTCACCGCGGAGCCCGCGTTGAAGCCGAACCAGCCGACCCACAGGAGCGAAGCGCCGATGACGCTGAGCACCAGGTTGTGGGGCGCCATGTTTTCGGTGCCGAGACCGACGCGCTTGCCGAGCATAAGGCAGGTCACGAGAGCTGCCGTACCGGCGTTCAGATGCACGACCGAGCCGCCGGCATAGTCAAGCGCGCCCATCGCGCCCAGCCAGCCGCCGCCCCACACCCAGTGAGCGATCGGGCAGTAGACGAACAGCAGCCACAGCGACATGAACCACATGAACGCCGAGAACTTCATGCGATCGGCAAGCGCGCCGGCGATCAGGGCCGGTGTGATGATCGCGAAGGTCATCTGGAAGAACATGTAGACCGATTCCGGAATCGTGCCAGCGAGCGACGATACGGATTTCAGCTTCATCGGCGTCAGGAACAGATAGGAGAAGCTGCCGATATACTTGTTCATGTTCGGGTCGGGATTCGTCGTGAACGCCATCGAGTAGCCGATGATCATCCAGAGAATCGTGATGATGCAGGTGGCGCCGAAGCTTTGCGCCAGCGTCGCCAGCACGTTCTTCTTGCGCACCATGCCGCCGTAGAACAGCGCCAGGCCCGGGATGGTCATCATCAGCACGAGGGCCGACGAGGTGAGCATCCATGCGGTGTCGCCCGAGTTCAACGGGTCAGGCGGCGGGGCGGCGGCGAAGGCCGGCGCGGTCGTCAGCGCCAGCGCGCCAACGCCGGCAGCGATGCCGAGCCCAAGTTTCTTGAAATTCGTAAGGTTCATTTTAAGCAAGCTCCCCTTGATTGGATCCCATGCGCTTGCGCTTACAGCGCGTCGCCATCTGTTTCGCCGGTACGGATACGAACGACCTGTTCAAGCGGCGTGACGAAGATCTTTCCGTCGCCGATCTGGCCGGTCTTGGCCTTGGAGGTGATCGCCTCGATCACCGCATCGGCCATCTCGGCCTTCACGGCGACTTCGATCTTGAGCTTCGGGAGGAAGCTCACGGCGTATTCCGCGCCGCGGTAGATTTCGGTGTGGCCCTTCTGCCGGCCATACCCTTTGACTTCAGTCACCGTCATGCCCTGCACGCCCAGCGCGGAAAGCTGTTCGCGTACCTCGTCGAGCTTGAAGGGTTTGATGATCGCCGTGACGAGCTTCATCGGTGGTCCTTCCTTGGTTTTGCCGCCCGAACACCCCCCGGGCGTTAAGACTTCATCAAGAACCGTGCCGCGACGCAGCGAAATGACAGAACCTTGAATCGAAACGGAATTTTGTTTCCGTGAAGAGTAGGGACAGGGATTGGTGCGTTATCAGTGATTATAATTTAGGCGATTCTGGAAATTCGCCGGTTTTTTGAGCGGCATCGCACTCGCTGTCATCCTGGACAAGCGATGCGACCGCATCGCGCCGATCCGGGACCCATCGCCAAGCGTGGGAATGGGTCCCGGATAGCCTCGGTGCGCGAGCCTTCCGGGATGACAGTCTGTGGTGCCCTCCACTAGGTTCACCCGGATGGAACAGCACGACGTGATCATCGGCGGCGGCGGGATGGTGGGGCTGACCCTGGCCATTGCGCTGGCCCAGGGCGGGCTGCGGGTTGCGGTGGCCGATCCCATGCCCAAGGCGGCGGCGCTGGACGCGAAGTTCGATGGCCGGGTCAGCGCGCTCGCCTATTCGACCGTGCGCATGTTTCGGGCGCTGGGCATCTGGCCGCATCTGGAAAAGGACGCCCAACCGATCCACGACATCCTGGTCACCGATGGCCGGCCGCAAGCCGAGGCGTCGCCGTTCTCGCTGCATTTCGACGGGTCGGAGATCGGCGCAGAGGCGCTGGGCGTCATCGCCGAGAACCGCCACATTCGCACCGCGCTGTTCGCCGTGGCGGAGACGTTCCCGAGCCTCACATTCATCTCGCCAGCCGCACTCACCGATCTCCTGGTCGATGCCGGCGGCGTGACCGCGACGCTCTCAAGCGGCCAAAGCATTCGTGCCGCGCTTGCCGTCGCCGCGGACGGCCGCGAATCACCGATGCGCGAGCTGATGGGTCTGCCGGTAATCGGCTGGAGCTATCCGCAATGGGGCATCGTGGCGACGGTCGAGCATGAGAAGCCGCATGACGGCGTGGCCTACGAGCATTTCCTGCCGTCCGGCCCGTTCGCGATCCTGCCGATGACCGGCAATCGCTCGTCGCTGGTGTGGACCGAGCGTGAAGACCTCGCGCCCGCGATGATGAAGCTGCCGGAAGCCGACTTCGACGCCGAGATCGCCAAGCGCTTCGGCGCGCATCTGGGCGCCACGAAGGCGACGGGACCGCGCTGGTCCTATCCGCTCAAATTCCATCTCGCGCGCGCCTATGTGAAACCCCGTTTCGCGCTCGCTGGGGATGCGGCGCATGGCATACATCCGATCGCGGGGCAGGGCCTTAATCTCGGCCTCAAGGACGCGGCCGCGCTGGCCGAGATCGTGCTCGACGCCGCGCGGCTTGGCATAGACATCGGCAATCTGAATTCGCTGCAGAAATACGAGCGCTGGCGCCGCTTCGATTCCTTTGCGCTCTCGGTCGCGACCGATGGCTTGAACCGCCTCTTTTCTAACGACATCGCGCCACTGCGCATCCTGCGCGATGTCGGCATGGGGCTGGTCGACTCCTTCGGGCCGGCGCGGCGCTTCTTCATGCGCCACGCCGGCGGTGATGTCGGCAAGCTACCGCGCCTGATGAAGGGCGAAGCGGCCTAGTGCAGCTTGTCCTTGCGCCGTTCTGACAAGGCGATCGGCAGGTCCATGTAATACCCGCGCGCGATGGCGCGGATCTTCTCGGCACGCACCCGTTCCGCGTCCGCGCGCGTCGCGAACTGCTCGCCCTCGAAGACATAACGCGTGACCGGCGTCGCAGTGCGTGGATCGGAGACCGTGATCTCGCTAACCGTCTCGACCTGTTCCTCCGCCGTCGCCAGCGTGTGCTTGAAATGCGCGACTGGATCGTTCCGTTCCTGCTCCTGATCGGCGATGCGCTTGACGTTGCGGGCATCGAAGCGGCGCAGCGCGTCGAGCACGACATGCTGATAGCGATAGGCGACAAGCCCCGCGATGATGACGGCAGTGGTGACAAGGAGATCGCGTATCACTGCATTATCCTAGTCGCCTGCGAGCGCTTCGCCCACATGGGTGCCGTGGCCGCGCTTGAGATAATCTTCCGACTGCATCTCGTGCAGGCGCGATGCCGTGCGGCGGAAGGCTTCTGAACCGTCGCCCACTGCATAGAGTTCATCCGGTGGCACCGCGGCGGAACAGATCAGCTTCACGCCTTCATCATAAAGCGTGTCGATCAGAAGGATCAGCCTCCGCGCCTGGTTGCGATGTTCGGGCCCGAGTTGCGGGATGTGGTCGATCAGCACGGTGTGGAAGGCGTGCGCCACCGCCAGGTAATCCGCCGCTGCCAGCGGCTGGCCGCAGATATCCTCGAAGGTGAACCGCGCCACGCCTTTGGCGGCTTGCGGCACAATCACCTTGCGGCCCAGCACTGTGAGCGTCGCCGGCGCCCCACGATCCTGATCGGTCAGCTTCTGCCACGCGCGGTCCATCAGCCGGTCAGTCTCCGGTGAGATCGGCGTCATGTAGATGTTGAGCCCCGACATGCGGAGCAGGCGATAATCCACCGCGCCGTTCAGCGCGATGACGTCGAGCCGCGTCTTGATCTCCTCGATGAAGGGCAGGAACAGCTGGCGGTTGAGGCCACCTTCATAGAGACGATCCGGCGGCGTGTTCGAGGTCGCGACGATCACCACGCCCAGCTCGAACAGCCTGTCGAACAGCCGGCCCAGGATCATCGCGTCGGCGACGTCGGTCACCTGGAATTCGTCGAAGCACAGCAGGCGCGCGCGCTCTGCGATGGCGGCCGCAACAGGTGGAATGGGATCGCCGGCATTGGCGCGCTGGCGCTCTTCGTGGATGTGCGCGTGCGTCTCGACCATGAAAGAATTGAAGTGGACGCGGAGCTTCTCCGCGAGCGGCGCCTCATCGAAGAACAGATCCATCAGCATGGATTTTCCGCGTCCGACGTCGCCCCACATATAGAGACCACGCGGTGCCGGCCTGGCGGCGGAAAAGAAGCGGCGACGGCCGGGCCTGTAATCCTTCAGCGCATCGGCGAGTTCGTCGAGCCGCACAGCCGCGCGCGCCTGCGCCTCGTCCGTTTTCAACTCGCCGCTTTTGACGGCGGCGCGGTAGCGATTGAGCAGACTCATCCGCGCGGCAGGACCGCCCAGTAGTCGAAATCGAGGATGACGTTCTCGGGGAACGCGCCCTTGTCGTCCTTGTCGGGGAATTCGGCGCAGGGGAGATTCTTCGTCGCCACCAGCCGCAACCTGAGAGCGCCGACATCCTTGCGGGCGCCGAGCGGCTGCTTGTCCAGCACCTCGCTCCAGGCGAACACCGTGTCGCCGGCGAACAGCGGGTTCACGTGCCGCCCGCCATTGATCGCCACGATCTGGAGCGCATTGGCGAGACCGTTGAACGAGATCGCACGCGCCAGCGAGATCACATGACCGCCATAGATCAGCCGGCGGCCGAAGCGTCCCTGGCCCTCGGCGAACTGGTTGAAATGCACCCGCGCCGTGTTCTGGTACAAGCGCGTCGCCATCATATGCTCGGCTTCCTCGACCGTGATGCCGTCGACATGGTCGATCTTCTCGCCGATCTGATAGTCCTCCCACAGATGCGGGCTGCCGGTCTGCGCCTTGTCGAACAGCGTATCGAAATTGAGCGCGTGCGGAATGCGCAGGTCGCTTGCTGCGACTGCGGCGTTCAGCTTTGGCACCACGGCTTCGCCGACTGCGGCCTCTGCATCACGCTTGCGCACCATCACCCAGCGCACATAGGTCAGGACCTGCTCGTCCTTTTCGTTCAGCCCATGTGTGCGGACATAGACGACGCCGGTCTGGCGGTTGGAATTCTCCTTGAGGCCGATCACCTCGGAATGCGCCGACAATGTCTCGCCCGGATAGACGGGCTTCAGGAACTTGCCTTCGGCATAGCCCAGATTGGCGACCGCATTCAGCGACACATCGGGCACTGTCTTGCCGAACACGGTGTGGAACACGAGCAGGTCATCGAGCGGCGCACGCGGCAGGCCGACGCTCTGCGCGAACGCATCCGACGATTGCAGCACAAAGCGCGAGCCGTACAGCGCCGTGTAGAGCGCCTGATCACCAACGGTCAGCGTCCGCGGCGTGGCATGCACCAGCTTCTGCCCGACATGGAAGTCTTCGAAGACGTTGCCGGTCGCGGTTTTGTTGCTCACGCTGCCTCCAGTGCCGCAATCGCGTCCGCCATTGCCACCGTCCGGCGCGCGATTTCCGCGTGGAGGAGTTCGACCATGCGGCCGTCCAGCTTGATCGCGCCCTTGCCCTTGTTCTCCGGCAGCTCGAAGGCGGCGATCATCTTGCGGGCGTCGTCCACTTCGGTGGCGGACGGCGCGAAGACTGTGTTGCAGGGTTCGACCTGGGTGGGATGGATCAACGTCTTGCCGTCGAAGCCGAAGGCGCGCGCCTGTTCGCAGGTGGCCTTGAAGCCGTCGGCATTCTGGATGTCGTTGTAGACGCCGTCGATCACCGCGATGTTATGCGCGCGCGCCGCCAGCACCGACAGACCGAGCGCCGCGGAGAGGTTGAGCCGGTCCTGCGTGTGGACGCCCCGTATCTCCTTGATGAGATCGTTCGTGCCCATCACGAAACAGGCAAGCCGGCCGCCGGCACCCGCGATGGATGCGACGTTGAGGATGGCCAGCGGGGTCTCGACCATCGCCCATACCGCGATCGCCTTGTCGGCTCCCGAAAGCTTCCTGTCGATCGCGTGTAGTTCGTCTGGCGAGGAGATCTTCGGAACGAGGATTGCATCCGGCTTTGCCGCCGCGGCTGCGGTGAGATCGGCCTCGCCCCACTCGGTCGACAGGCCGTTCACGCGCACGATGACCTCGCGCTTGCCGAAGCCCTTCGCCTTGACGGCATCGCAAACTTGCTGCCGCGCGACGTCCTTGGCGTCCGGTGCGACCGCATCTTCGAGGTCGAGGATCAGGGCGTCGGCGGGCAGCGTGCGGGCCTTCTCAAGCGCACGGGCATTGGAGCCCGGCATGTAGAGCACGGAACGGCGCGGTCTGGTCGTCGTCATAAAAGTCCCCGAAAAAGCTGCCGGACAGTACAGCCTTGAGGGGCATGCGGAAAAGTCAGCGCCTGGCGTAACGGGCGCGGACCGCTGCGGCATAGGATTCCACATCGGGGCGGGCGCGGAAATTGCTGCTCCACCGCGCCATGACCTTGGCCATGCGTTCCGGTGGCACGCCCAGCTGGCTCTGCGCCACGCCGCCATTCACGCTCTCATGATATTCCGCGATCAGGCCATCTTTGAGAACAAAGCGGCTGATGCCGTCGATGACGACTTCGCGACCCTGAAAGGCTGGCAGTGTGGAAATGAACGTCGACAGCGAATGCGCATAGCCGATATCGCCGTTCACGACCGGCTCGTAGAACGTCCAGTCATACTCCGCCGCGTCGCGATGGAAGAGATTCTCCAGCATGTCTGCTATGGAGTCGCGTCCGCTATGCGGTCCGTAGATGTAATCGAAATAGATGCCGTCCGGTATGAAGCAGGCCGCGAGTGCCTTGCCGTCGCCGGCCGTGGCGGCGGCTGCGAAGCGCGCGACGAGAGCGGCGAAGTCTTCCTGGGTCATGCGGCCTTGCTCTTCAGAAGATTGCGCGCGACCAGACTTTCCGCGATCTGCACCGCATTGAGCGCCGCGCCCTTGCGCAGATTATCAGACACGATCCACATCGACAGCCCATGTTCTACGGACGGGTCCTTCCGGATGCGCGAGACGAACACCGCATCCTCACCGGCGCATTCGACTGGCGTGACGTAGCCGCCGTCTTCCCGCTTGTCGACGACCAGCACACCGGGCGCCCCGCGTAGCAAGCCGCGTGCGCGGTCCGCCGTGATCGGACGCTCGAACTCTACCGTCGCCGACTCGCCATGACCGATAAACACCGGCACGCGCACGCAGGTCGCCGTTACCTGGATGTCGGGATCGAGGATCTTCTGCGTCTCGACCATCATCTTCCATTCTTCCTTGGTGATGCCGGAATCCAGATAGTCGTCGATCTGCGGGATGACGTTGTAGGCGATCTGCTTGGGGAAATACTCGGCCACAATCGGATCGGTGACGAGCACCGCGCGCGTCTGGCGGAACAGCTCGTCCATCGCATCCTTGCCGGCGCCGGACACCGACTGATAGGTCGACACCACAACGCGCTTGATCTGCGCCTCGACATGCAGCGGCTTCAGCGCGACGACCAGCTGGATGGTGGAGCAGTTGGGATTAGCGATGATTCCTTTCTTGAAGCCATCGTCGAGCGCACTCGCGTTCACTTCGGGCACGACCAGCGGCACGTCGCGGTCCATGCGCCAGGCGCTGGAATTGTCGATCACAATCGGGCCTTGCGCGGCAATCTTCGGCGACCAGATCTTGGAGACGACGCTGCCCGCGCTCATGAGCACGAGATCGGTACCCTTGAAGTCGTAGTGCTCGAGACCCTTCACGCTCAGTACGTGATCGTCGCCGAACGAAACCTTCGTACCGATCGAGCTGGAGGACGCGAGCGCCACGACCTGCGATGCGGGGAACGCGCGCTGCGACAGCACCTTCAGCATCTCGCGCCCGACATTGCCGGTCGCGCCGACGACGGCGACTTTGTAGGACATGGGGGAAAGCCTCAGAAACGAGCGCGTTCATACGCGCTTTGGCGCGCTGCCGCTACCAGGTGCCTCTGAACTTCAGGCTACCAGCTAAATTATACCGTCCGCCCGCAACTTGTCCTGCGCTTCGCCGTTCAGGCCGAGCACGTCGCGCAGAACTTCCTCCGTGTGCTGACCGAGTACCGGCGGTGCGCTTTTGTATTCCGGCGGAGTCTTCGACAGCCGCAATGGGCTGGCCACCAGATCGATCGCGCCGGCCTCGGCGTGCTGCATGGGCACCGTCAATCCTCGCGCGATGGCATGCGGATCTGAGAACACCTGATCGACCCGGTTGATCGGGCCGCAGGGAACATTCGCCTTCTCCAGAAGATCGGTCCATTCCGCGCTCGTTCGTGCCGCGAAGATCGGGGTGAGCACCGCCAGCATCTCGGCGCGGTGCGCGACACGCTGGCCGTTGCTGGAGAAGCGTTCCTCGGCGAACACGGCTTCAAGATCGGCCGCCTTCACGAAACGCCGGAACTGCGCCTCATTCGTCGCGGCGAAGATCAGGTGCCCGTCCTTCGTCGCGAACACCTGATACGGCACGATGTTGGGATGCGCGTTGCCCAGCCGCGTCGGCATCATGCCGCCGACAAGGTAGTTCGCGGCCTGATTGGCGAGGCCTGCGGCCTGGCAATCGAACAGCGCCATGTCGATCGACTGCCCTTCGCCGGTGCGCGCCTGATGCAGGAGCGCCGTGAGGATCGCGACGGCGGTGTAGAGGCCCGTGACGAGATCGCTGACCGCGACGCCAACCTTCATCGGCTCGGCGCCGGGCGTTCCATCCGGTTGGCCGGTGACGCTCATCAAGCCGCCCATGCCCTGGATGATGTAGTCGTAGCCCACGCGGTTCGCGTAAGGCCCGTCATGGCCGAAGCCGGTGAGCGAGCAATAGATCAGTCCTGGGTTCTCGGCCTTCAGGCTCTCGTAATCGAGGCCGTATTTCTCGAGCCCGCCGGTCTTGTAGTTTTCGACCACGACATGCGCGCGCCGCGCCAGCCGCTTGATCAGCGCCGCGCCTTCCGGCTGCGCGAAATCGATGGTGACGGACTTCTTGTTGCGGTTGGTGGTGAGGAAGTAGGCCGCGTCGCCGCGCGAGCCGTCTTCCTTTTTCAGGAAGGGCGGGCCGAAATGGCGCGTCTCATCGCCTTCGCCAGGTTTCTCGATCTTGATCACCTCGGCGCCCATGTCGCCGAGGATTTGCGTCGCCCATGGCGCGGCCAGCACGCGCGAGAGATCAAGCACGCGGATATGCGATAATGCGCCCACTAGATTTCACCCCTGACCGCCCAGAGCTCCGGATAGAAAGTGAGATCGAGCGCTTTCTTGAGATAGTTCACGCCCGATGTCCCGCCGGTGCCGGGCTTGTTGCCTATGATGCGTTCGACCGTCTTCATGTGGCTGAAGCGCCAAAGATGGAAGCGGTATTCAAGATCGACCAGCTTCTCGGCGAGCTCGTAGAGATCCCAGTGCTTGTCGACATCGCGATAGACCAGCCGCCATGCCTCGGTGACGCGATCGTCGGCGACATAAGGCAGCGCGAAATCGCGCGTGAGCTTGTCGGGCGGGATGGGCAGACCGCGGCGCGCCAGAAGCGCCAGAGACTCGTCATAGATGCTGGGTTCGGTGAGCGCGGCGTGCACCTGTGCCTGATGGTCCGGCTCTGACTCGAAGACGCGCGCCATGTGGGCGTTCTTGTTGCCCAGGCGGAACTCCATCATGCGGTACTGGAACGACTGGAACCCCGACGATTTGCCCAGCGCGGCGCGGAACCCGGCATAGTCGAACGGCGTCATGGTCGAGAGAATCTCCCAGGACTGGATCAGCTGGGCCTGAACGCGCCCCACGCGCGACATCATCTTGAAGGCGGGGCCGAGATCGTCGGCGCGAATCTGGCGAATCGCTGCCTCGATCTCATGCAGGCAAAGTTTGATCCACAGCTCGCTCGTCTGGTGGATCACGACGAACAGCATCTCGTCGTGCTGGGTGCTTCGGGGTTTCTGGCAGGCCAGAAGCTCCTTCAGGCCCAGATAATCCGCATAAGACATGGTTTCGCGGAGATCCCAGTGGACATTCTCGCCCGAGAGATCGACCGAGGGAGGCGGGTTTTCGGATGACATGGTCCCGTGTAACCTCAGGGCGCGATTGACGGATTAGCGGCGCCCGGATCGCGATGCTATGGTGCACGAAGCAGCCACACAACGAGCCAGTACAACATGGGAAACGCATGGAAGGCGGGCGTATGCGTGCTCGCAATTTCCGTAATCTGGGCAGGCCAGGCTGATGCCGCGAAGCGGCGGCCGTCCCTGAAATGCGCCGATCAGACCGAGGTGGCGGCGATCCAGACCACCGTGATCGACCAGCAATTGGTGGATGCGGCACTCACCTGCGGCGATGTCACCCGCGATCATTTCAACTCATACCGCACGGCTTTCGGCCGTGAGCTGCGCAGGTCGGACCAGGCCCTGCTCTCCATGTTCAAGCGGCTTTATGGCGGCGGACGCGGCGATGCCAAGTACAACCTCTTCAAGACGGACATGGCGTCGAAGGCCGAATTGCGCCGCGTCAAGGACAGCGCCGCGTTCTGCCAGTCGGCCGAGCTGGCGCTGGCCGCGGCGCTGGCCCCCGCCAAGCCGGCCCTGAATGATTTCGTGGCTGGTGTGCCGGTGGCAGATGCGGAAACGCCGGTCTCGACCTGCGCCATCTCGGTCAATGTGAGCTTCAAGGGTGTGCAGGTTGCGCCGGATGTCGTTCCGACGCCGCGGCCGCCGCAGCCTGACGACCCGCCGCTGGTACTGGCCGAGGCAACGCCGCCGCCGCAACAGGGTGGCATCAAGGTCGGTACGCTCACCTGCAACGTGTCGGGCGGTATCGGCTTTATCTTTGGCTCGTCGAAAGAGATGAAATGCACCTACGCGCCGAACGCCGGCACAGGTGAGCACTACACCGGCACCTTCTCGAAATACGGTCTCGATATTGGTATCGCCAATGCGAGCGTCCTGGTGTGGACGGTTGTGGCGCCGACATCAGGCGTCAACAGCGGCGCGCTCCAGGGCGACTATGCAGGTGCTACGGCCAGCGCAACGATCGGCGTGGGCCTCGGCGCCAATGTGCTGATCGGCGGTCTAGACAAGTCGATCGCATTGCAGCCGCTCAGCGTCACCGGCAGCACGGGCCTCAATATCGCGGCGGGTGTTGGCGTGATCTCGCTCAAGTACGAACCGGCGAGTTGAGGATGATGGGTAACCTCTCCCGCTATTGCGGGCGAGGTTAGGCACAGCTCACCCCCCTGATGTCATGGCCCGCACTCGGGCGGGCCATGACAGCGGCAGGTAGCTGCGCATCACTCTGTCCGCGAACTCCAAGCCTCTCCACGCCCCAAACGAAAAGGGCGGATCTTGCGATCCGCCCTTTCGATTCTGTTTCAGGCTTTGGGCCTATCAGCCGCCGAGGTCGATGACCGCGCGACGGTTCTGAGGCTCGCGAACGCCAGGACCCGTCGGAACGAGCGGATC
>DASZCC010000183.1:0-10416 GCA_035943485.1 Rhizomicrobium sp.
ATAGACATCGCGCTCGGCCGATGGCGGCGTATAGATCTCGCCAAGCACCTGGCGCGTCAGTGCGACGCCGAGCGGGTCGGAAAACGCAAACCGCAACTGGCGAAACTGATCGACGGCGGACGCGCTCTGCAATTCGGTCGATGCGACGCTCAGCGTAACGACATCAAGTTCGCCATCCACCAGCCAGCCGGTCGGCTGCCCGGAAGGAACGATCGTCGCGCAGCCGGGAAATGAAATGCTCTCGCTCCAGCTGTCGCGCAGCCAGGTCTTGACACTGGGTTTGCCGGAGATGTGCACAACGAAGAGGGGGTCGGGCAGCGGCGGCAACGTGTAGCTACCGACAAATTGACGCCAACGGCTCAACGTCCAGCCGCCGTCGCCGGAGCACAATTGCGTATCCGGAGCACGGCCGAGCGTGTCCGAGATGATCGCCTCGCTGTTCCAATTGGTCTTGTCGACCATGGACCGCCTCCCTTCAGGCGGGGACCAGTCTCAGATGGAGGTCCTTTACGCCGTTGATGAAGTTTGACCGCAACCGCCGCGGCTGTCCAACCTGTTCGAAGCGCCTGATCCGGGGCGCCAGAAGGCTGAACGCGACCCGCAGCTGCAGTTCGGCCAGCCGCCATCCGACACAGACATGCTGGCCGGTCCCGAACGCGACATGCGGGATGTTGGCACGGCTGATATCGAAGCGATCCGGATTCTCGAACACAGCCTCGTCGCGATTGCCAGCGATGTACCACATGACGACCTTGTCACCCTTTGCGATCGGCTGACCGGCGATTGTCGTGTCAGCGGTTGCGGTGCGGCGCATGTGCATGACTGGACTGGCATAACGCACCATCTCGCGCACGGCTGTCTTTAGGAGATCGGGGTCGGACCGGATACGATCCCACTGGTCAGGATTGGCGGCGAACGCGGCCATGCCGTGGCTGAGCGAGTTGCGCGTCGTTTCGTTTCCCCCAACCAGCGCCAGGATGAGATTCCCGACGAAATCGCGGAAGGGTACGGGCTGGCCATCGATCTCCGAATTGGCGAGCAATGTCGCGATGTCAAAGCCCGGCTTCTCGCGACGTTCGTCGAAGAGTTCACGCGAAAAAGCGAGAAATTCCTGCATCGTTGTGGCCATGGCCTCCGGCGAGTGCCGAAAGTCCGGATCATCCTCGCCGACGAACGCGTTCGTCCATTCGTAGAGCTTGCGCCACAAATTGGGCGCGACATCGAGCAGCTCTGTCAGCGTCAGGAGCGGAAGCGGCGCGGACAGCAAAGGCACGATGTCGATCGTCTCACCGAGTGGCACGTCTTTCAGAAGTTCAGCACAGCGTTCGGTGACCCGCTCCTCGATGCCGGCGATGCGGTTGGGTGCTAGCGCGGGAACCACGAACTTGCGGTACTGCGTGTGCGAAGGCGGATCGCGCGAGATGAACGGAATCCCGATCGCCGCATCGCCCGCGCCCGCCAGACCGATTTCATTCTCGTTGAAGATGCGATGGCCACCATTCTCAAAGGCCGACGAGAACAGGGCGGGCTGACGCGAAACCTCGACGATATCTGCGTGACGTGTCAGCGCCCAGAAGCCCTTCCCATCGGCTTCCGCATTCCAGTACACCGGCGCCTCGCGTCTCAGCCGCGCAAAGACGTCATGCGGCACGCTCTCTACGTAAAGGTCAGGATTCCTGAGATCGGGGCCAGCGCTCACATGTCTCTCCATCAGAACGACACACGTGCCTGGACGCCGTAGGTCTGCGGCGCCTCGGGAACGAGGAAGTTGTAGGGGAAGCCCGCCCCCCGCAGGTCGAGGCCATAACCAAGCACCTTGGCGTTGAAGATGTTGTTGGCCCAGAGCCTGAGCGTCCAGTTGTCGCGAACCCAGTCGAGCGACGCGTTTACTTTCGCGTAGCCGTCCTGCTGGAGCTCCGCATTGTCCTGTCCAGACCCGGCCACATTGATGTCATTGAACGGCGAGAAGAACTGATGGCTTGAATAGTAGACTGTCGGCGAAAGCATGACGTCACCGTCGAGTACTCGCGCGACGTGCCAGTCGAACCCACCTTGCAACGTCCAGTGCGGCGCAAACGGCAACTCGTTTCCGGCGAGGTCGGTATTCTGCAACGTCAGCTTCTGATAGGTCGCGTTCAGATAGCCGACCGAGCCATTCAAGACGAAATCCGGCGTGACGTGGAATGTCGCTTCGGCTTCGGCACCATAGTTTTGCGATTTTGGCGCGTTTACCAGGAACGCGACGGGTCCCGGCCGCGTATCCTGAAGCTGCTGATTGCGATAGTCGTAGAAGAAGCCTGCAAGCGCGAGCGTAAGGTTGCTGTCGAGGAACTGGCCCTTCAGACCAGCTTCATAGGCATTCACCGTTTCCGGCTTGATGTAATCGATGCCGGACGACGACGTGTAGCCACCGCCGTTGAACGCGCCGGAACGGTAGCCACGATTGTAGCTCACATAGCCGAGCACGCCGTCATCGAACGTGTAGCTCAGCGCGACGCGGCCGGTCGGCGCACTGCTGTCTCCCTTCAGATTGAATCGCGCTGAAGGATCGTAGGGGCATGTCCCCGGAACACCCGGACAGGGCACTGTCGTTGCCAGCGGCACGCTTGGTCCGCCAACGTCACCTACGAACAGGTCTGCATGACCGTCCTCATAATGCGCCGTGTCCTTGGTATAGCGGATGCCCAGCGTGAGGATCAGGTGATCCATCAGCGTGATGTCGCCTTGTGCGAAGGCGGCATAGGAGTCGCGGACCTGGCGGAAGTGCTGGAAGAAGCCGCCATTGACGCCCGGTCCCAGAATACTGCCGATATTGAACTGGTTGTCGGTGACCGTGCTGTCCCAGCCATAATATACCCCGCCGATCAGGGTCAGCCATTCATTGCTGTAGTTAACCCGTGCTTCCTCGCTGAACTGACGGAATTGCGACCGCCAATTGATGTCGAGAACATCCAGCGGTGAACCATCTGCAGCCTGCTGAAGATTCTGGCCACCACCGTCGTAGGCCGTGATGGAAATGAATGTCAGCTGGGAGTCGATTTCATAGGCGACGTTCGCCGATACGCCCCAGGCCGACGTCTTATTGTGCCCGACCCTGTTCTCGTCGACCTGAAAGAAATTCAGGCCCTGTCTAAACGGCAGCAGACCGAAGACGGGCGCCTGGGTGCCGTTGTCTCTGCCACCATAGGCGACGATGTTGACGTCCAGACCGCTCCCGGTGGGTTTGATCCTGAGCGATGCGCGCCCCTGCAATGTATTAGTCGAGTCGGGATCGCGCCCGCCCGGGAAGACGTTTTTGAACACGCCATCCCCTTCAGCGACATTGCCTGCAAGGCGAACACCCACCTGATCGTCGGCCGTTGTCGTCTCTAAGGCGCCCTGCGCGGTGAAGGTGTCGAAATTGCCGTAGCCGAGTTGCAGGTAACCGTTCGTGCCTTCGAGCGACGGTTCCTTTGTGATGAAGTTAATTGCGCCGCCGGTCGTGTTGCGTCCGAACAGCGTTCCTTGCGGTCCGCGCAAAACTTCGACGCGATCGAGGTCGAACAGGCCCATGCCCTGGCTAGTCCGGCTCGCGATATAAACATCGTCGATGTAAACGCCGATCGGCGAAGCCTGGTTAGAATTGTATTCGTTGGCGACACTGACGCCGCGCAGGGAGAAGTTGGGCTGGGTCTGACCGAACGGGCTGTTGACCTGGAGATTGGGTACGACACTCGCAAGATCTGCGGACGTTACGATCCCCTTTGCCTGAAGATCTGCACCCGAAACCGCGGTTACCGCGAGCGGCACAGAAAGGATCGACTGTTCGCGGCGTTGCGCAGTGACGACGACAATCTCGGCCGGCATACCTGCGTTGGGCGACGACAAGTCAGTTGTTGACGGCTCGGCCGCGGGGTCAGATGGCGCGCTTGCCCCGATTGCGGGCATAGCGACGACCGAACATGTTGAAACTAGCGCAATTGCCGCGAGACCGGTCGCAAGCCGCATATCTGCCTCCCCTCGGCAGGGAATCGTTTCCCTGTCCTTTGTTGTCGTCACACTATTGCCATCCAACGTCGGAGCGATTGCACGATGTTGGCGTTAGTTTTGACGTTTCTTGACATCGCAAATGGTCGGGGGGCTACGCCACTCGCAAGGTGTGAGGCAGAACAGCTGAGGGGTACGCGAACCGCAGTTCGTGATCCAAGATGAAGTGCCGGCGGATCAAACCGCAAGCGGCGACCCCATGTTCAGCTCGCAAGAGGCACGCAAAATTCAAGAAGAATTTGCGCGACGACCCTTCTGCTTCAAGAGCCGTCAACCGCCTTCGACGCTGATAAAGCCGGGGCCGATCAGCGAATTCCTTGCGGGAAGGCGCGCTGTCATTGTGCCTTGCAAGGACGGCTCACGATCGAATGCAGATCGCACTCACAGCCAACGACGGGTACGGCGCGTATAGTCATCAAAATCGGCTCCAAACTGCTGACGCATCTTTGTCTCTTCAAAGGGAATGTGAACCCAATTTGCCGTCGCGAACATGAGGAGCGGGACTGCAAACACTGGCAAGGAGCCTACGCAGAATGCGATGCCGATCGATACGATCGTCAGTCCGAGATACATGGGATTGCGGGTGATGGCATAAGGACCCCTGACGACGAGTTTTTTGTTGGTCACAGACGTGGGGTTGATTTCTGTATCCTCGCGTCGAAACAGCACGACGGCCCAAGCCGATAACGCCAAGCCTAAGACAAGCAGTGCGATGCCGAGAGGCAGCAGACGAAGATCGGCAAGGGATCGCCATGAATGAAGCGCGCTGATCGCGCCAGCCAAAGCGAGATAGATGAATAGCCAGATCGGCGGAGGAAACTTGACCATCGCGCACCGCGCCTCCCGCACGTCAGCTTGAGAATATCAGTTGCCTGAGCAGTCACCTACCTGCTTGTGAGGGGCGTATCCGGTTCATTACCGGACCTGGAAGACTGCCAAAGCGCAGCGCATCAACGCAGACGAAGCCTGCCCCGACACGTCGGGCCCAGGCCGCGTTACACTCAAACTCGAAAATGAAAATAAACTGGTCGGAGAGAGAGGATTCGAACCTCCGGCCCCCACGTCCCGAACGTGGTGCTCTACCAGGCTGAGCTACTCTCCGGCCTTCACGGTCCGGCCCTTGGCAAGGGCCTTTCCGGCGGGAGGCGACCTTATATAGAGCCGGGTTTGGCCCCGCAACTGCCGTTGAACAGATGCCGTCTGGCCTGCGGAAAGGTCGGTATCACCACGGCGTGCATGCTCTTCTACGTGCAAGTCACCGATCCCGTGCGCTTGCCGCCTCAGCGCTTTCCGAAGCTTGAAACGTTTGCCGCACATTGCCGGGCGATGGACGCGTTCCAGGCAACGAGCTTCGACGGCTATGCGGTGTCGCGGGTGGATTGAGCCGCGCTGGCTGGGGCGGAAGGGTTCGAACCTTCGAATGCCGGAATCAAAATCCGGTGCCTTACCACTTGGCGACGCCCCAATAGCGCGAAAGGCGGCGGACCATAAGGCCTCGTCCGACGGGTTTCAACGCAAGGCGACGACTACTTCGCGGTGACCCGCCAGATCGTATTGCCCACATCATCGGCCACCAGCAAGGCACCATCCTTGGCGATTGCGACGCCGACCGGGCGTCCCTGCGCCTTCCCATCCTTGTTAAGGAAACCCGTCAGCACCTCCTGCGGCAAACCGTCGGGCTTTCCGTCCTTGAAGGGAACAAAGATGACCCGATAGCCGGCCCGCGGGTTCCTGTTCCACGAACCATGCTGACCGATGAAGACGCCATCCGCATAGGCGTTGCCGAGTTTGGCACCAGTCGAGAAAGCAAGACCAAGCGATGCCGTGTGTGCGCCCAGTGCGTAGTCCGGCGGTATCGCCTTGGCGACGAGATCGGGCCGCTGCGGCTGCATGCGGACATCGACGTGCTGGCCGTAATAGCTGTAGGGCCAGCCGTAGAAGCCACCGTCTTTCACGGACGTCATGTAGTCAGGTACGAGATCGCTGCCGATCTCGTCGCGCTCATTCACTGTGATCCACAAGGCGCCTGTCACCGGCGCCCAACCCATGCCGTTGCCGTTGCGGATGCCCGACGCGAAGATGCGATGTTTGCCGGTCTTGGGATCGACCTCCCACACATCGGCGCGGCCCTCTTCGGCGGCAATGCCATTCTCGCCGACATTGCTGTTCGAACCGACCGACACAAAGAGTTTCGATCCGTCGGGGCTTGCCGTGATGTTCTTGGTCCAGTGATGATTGATCGTGCCGGCCGGCAGATCGACGACCTTCTCGCCCTTCGCCGCGATCTGCGTTTCACCATCCTTGTACGGGAACCGCAGCACGGCATCGGTGTCGGCGACGTAGAAGTCATCGCCGACCAGCACCATGCCGAACGGCGAGTGAAGACCGGAGAGGAACACGCTCTTCTGGTCCGGTACGCCATCACCATTGGTGTCGCGCAAAAGAATGATGCGATTGGGACTGGGCGCATTGGCTCCCGCTCCACCCATGATGATGCCCGCGACGAAACCGCGGACACCCTTCATGTCGTCAGGCTTCGGTGGCGAATTGGTTTCAGCCACCAGGACGTCGCCGTTGGGGAGAACATAAATCCAGCGCGAGTGATCCAGCCCGGTCGCGAACGCCGACACTTGCAGCCCCGCTCCGGCCACAGGTTTTTCACCTGCGGGCCAGCCCACGGCGTCCGCCTGGTTGATCGTGGGGATCAGCGTCGGATTGGGTACCGGCAGCGATGGATGGGGGCCATAGCCCGCCTGTTGCGGGAGCGTCGCCTTGTCGCCGCACCCCGCGAGCGCAAGCGCACCTGCGATAACCAAAACAGAATAAGCGCGCATAGCTACCTCGTTCAGACAGCCACGCGCGATCGCTTCGCGGCAGCCTCTACGGCCTCAACGAACGCGGCGTCGATTGGTGCCGGCAGGTCATGGCCCATGCCGGGGACCTCGCGCATGACCAATTTGGCTACTTGTAGATCAGGCTGATCGTCTCGGCCACGCATGCAGGACGCGGTGCGCCATCAATCTCGATGGTCACTTCGTTCGTGAGCTGCAGGCCGCCCGCCTTGGGCTCGGCCGCGAGCAGCTTCTGCCGCGCGCGCACCTTGGAGCCGACCGGCACCATGTTGGTGAAGCGCACCTTGTTCGAGCCGTAGTTGATTCCGCGGGTGACGCCCGCAACCTGCAACATGCCGCCCGTCAGCCACGGAATGAGCGAAAGCGTGAGATAACCATGCGCGATCGTCTTGCCGCCCGGCATTTCCTTCTTCGCACGCTCGACATCGACATGGATCCACTGGTGGTCACCGGTCGCATCGGCGAATGCATTGATGCGATCCTGGGTGATCTCGACCCAGTCGGAGACACCGATCTCCTGGCCTGCCAATGTCGCGACTGTTTCGAATGTTGCGCTCTTCATCTTGAACTCTCTCCTGTTAACTCATTGGCGAGCTCGCGCACCTTGCGCGCGAGGCTGTGCATTGGCCCATCGTCGATCGCGAGCGAATCCAGATGCTCGACGGTGCGATAGAGGTACTCACGATTGGTGCCCATCGGCCCCGCGGCGACAGCAATGCGAGCGGCAGCCTCTGCCTCGTCGAGCTGGCCCACATAGCGCGGGTGATACCGGTTGATCACGAAGGTCAGGACGCGTGAGCGGCCATGGCCTTCGATATCGACACTGACCCAGCGCGGCTCATAAGCGCCGGAAAGCACTTCGCGCAACCACAGGATGGACAGCTCGCTCTCGACTTCGTCGGCGGCGATCCGGTGGGCGACGCCTGTGCACGACCCGCCGCGATCGATGCCAAGCATAAGACCCGGCTGCTCAACTGTGCCACGCGCCGCCGACATGCTCAGACCGAACAGGCGGTGATAGCCGCGCAGATGCGCCTTGCGGCTCTCCACGACATTGATCGCCGGATTCCACATCAGCGAACCGTAGCCGAATACCCACGCGTCCTGTCCTGGCGCGACGCTGGCGCGGATCGCCTTGAGTGATGCGCGACGGGCCTCGTCCGACATGAGCGGTACACCGCCGCGCGCCAAGGTGGCGTCTGCGATGCGGCGAGCGCGTTCTGGCGTAAAGTCCTCCCGTCTCAGTTCCCGCCCAAGGGACTGATAGGGATCTGCGGCAACTTCGCGATGCACTTCATTAGACAATGCGTGACTCCCGCTTGCCCCAATACCGGTCACGGACCAGCCGCTTGTAGAGCTTACCGGTCGGATGGCGCGGCAGTTCCCGGTCGAAATCGACGGTCCGGGGACATTTGATCGGTGAAAGGCGCTCGCGGCAATAGGCGATGAGTTCGGCCGCGAATTCCGGGGTGGCATCCTTCCAGTCCAGCGGCTGGACCACCGCCTTCACCTCCTCGCCGAAATCCTCGTTCGGCACGCCGATGACAGCAACGTCTGCGACCCGGGGATGGGTGATGAGCAGGTTCTCGGCCTCCTGCGGATAGATGTTGACGCCGCCCGAGATGATCATGAACGCCTTTCGGTCGGTCAGATAAAGGTAGCCATCCTCGTCGAGCTTGCCGACGTCGCCCAGTGTCGACCATTCAGGATGCAGCGGATGCCGCGACTCCGCGGTCTTCTTTGGGTCGTTGTGGTAGGTGAACTGCGCGGCCGATGCGAAGTAGATCGTGCCCGCCTCACCCACCGGCAGTTCATTGCCTTCATCGTCACAGATGTGCACGGGGCTCAACAGCGACTTGCCCACTGTGCCCGGGTGGGCGAGCCAGTCCGTCGAATTGACGTAACACATGCCGTTGCCTTCGGTGCCGGCATAGTACTCATGTAGCACGGGACCCCACCATTCGATCATGCGGCGCTTGACGTCGATCGGGCATGGTGCAGCCGCGTGGATCGCAGACTTCATCGACGAGACGTCGTACTTCAGACGCACCGCGTCCGGCAGCTTGAGCATGCGCACGAACATCGTAGGCACCCATTGGCTCGCCGACGCCTTGTATTTCTCGATCGCGGCAAGGGCGCCTTCCGCGTCGAAGTGCTCCAGCACGACAACCGGAACGCCGAGACGCTGAACGGTCATCGAGTAGTGCAGCGGCGCAGCATGATAGAGCGGCGCGGGCGAGAGATAGATCGACTCCTCGTTGATGCCATAAAGCATCGTGACGAGACCTAGCAGCGGCGCTGGCGCATCGATCGGCAAACCAGACAGTGGCTGCCGCACGCCTTTGGGGCGGCCGGTGGTGCCTGACGAGTAGAGCATCGCGGCACCTGAAGTTTCGTCCGTGATCCGTTCGGCCGGCATCTTCGCGGTTTCATCCTCGTAAGACGCATAGCCCGGGATCGTGCCGCCCACCATCAGCAGCTTCACGCCGGGTATGAACGGCGCAACTTCGGCCGCCACCTTCGCGAGCGTGTGTCCCGCGATCAGGGCCTTCGCATTCGCGTCCTTGACGATGTACTCGACTTCGCCGGTCGTGAGGCGCGAGGAGATCGCTGTGAAATAGAGGCCCGAACGTTGCGCGGCCCAGCAGATCTCCAGGAACCGGGCGTTGTTCTCCATGAAGATCGCAATACCGTCGCCGGTCTTCAGGCCCAGCGAGCGGAACAATTGCGCGCCCTGCTTTGTGCGCTTTTCGAGTTCGCCGAAACTGACCGTCTCGCCGGTCGAAGCCATGATAATGGCGGGCTTCTCCGGCGCCTTTTCGGCGATGAGCGATGGATGCATGAGCGTTCCCCGGCACTTTTTTTGAATTTGTTGCCGTTTTGTACGCGCGGCAGCGCGGCGCGTAAAGCGCGCTCGCAGCAGGGGTAAGGTGGAGATGCCTAAACGAGAGGCGGCAATTCGTCTGCCGCCGGATCGGGCAGCGTGTCGCCGGTGAACTGCGCCGCAAACCCCGACGCTGTGTGGCGGACTACGACGGCTATGGTCCGGCCGAACGCGATTTTCTCACCTACAGGCGGGCGGGAATTTGTACGAAACGACGCGCCACTAAGTGCCACGTCGATCACTTCGCACTCGACTGACTGGCCTGACTGCAGCGTAAAGTTGTGCAGGGCGGTGCCGGGCTCGATGCGGCCCCGGCCGCGTGCCGCCGTGGCGTCAACTTTTCCGTGGCGCAGAAATTCTGCGATCTTTTCAGCGACCTTCGCACGGCGTTCGGCGGTCTGGCGGAACTTCAATCCGACGCGCAGGCGATTGCGCTGCGACAGGGTGCCGTCGAACCGGCCAAGCCCGTCGACATACAGAACGACTGGCGCGCCGATCGGCACCGAGCACGAAGCCTTCACGCCCGCGCCATCCGGCGACAGGTCCAGGACCGTGCAATCTTCCTCATAGCGATGGTTGGGAAAGAACAGCTTGCCCTTCACACTGACCGGCGCACGCTTTCCAGCGCGGCGTTCCAGCGTTCCGCGCGATGTA
>DASZCC010000184.1:0-1684 GCA_035943485.1 Rhizomicrobium sp.
GCCGACGAGATGCTTGGCCGCCAGGGGCGCATGATCGAGGCGATCCGCAACATCGGCGCCGGCGACATCGCGTCGGAGGGCCGCGTCGTCGAGCTTCCGGTGTTCGGCCTGTGAAGGCGCCGTCGAAACTCGACGTCAGCATCGGCCTATCGGCGGCCATCGTCTCGGTCGCCAATGAGCGACCGGGCGTGCTCGTCGTCCATCATGCCGGACAGGAAGACGCCCTGCCCTTTGGTCCGTTCGATCCGCTAGCGCATCGCACGCTGGACGGTGGCTTGCGCAAATGGGTCGAAGAGCAAACGCATCTTGAACTCGGTTATGCCGAGCAGCTCTACACTTTCGGCGATCGCGGCCGCCACTTGCCGACGCCGGGCGAGGATTCGCGCGTGGTGTCGGTGGGCTATCTCGCGCTGACGCGCCAGATGACGGCACTCAAGGCGACCGACAACTACTGGGGGGACTGGTACAAATACTTCCCGTGGGAGGACTGGCGCGACGCGCGCCCCGCCGTGATCGACAAAGTGATCCTTCCGGCACTCAGGCAATTTGCCAAAGGCAGCGACACGGCGCGCGATCGCGTGCGGCTGTGCTTCGGCACCGACGATCTGCCCTGGGACGAGGAGAAAGTGCTGGAGCGCTACGAGCTTCTCTACGAGGCCGGCCTTGTGCGCGAGGCGGTGCGCGACGGCCGCAAGGGCGCGCCGATCGCAGCGCTCGGCGAGAGCATGATGTTCGATCACCGCCGCATCCTCGCCACCGCCATCGCGCGGCTGCGCGGCAAGATGAAATACCGGCCGGTGGTGTTCGAGCTAATGCCGCCAGCATTCACGCTGCTGGAGCTGCAACGGACCGTCGAGGCACTGTCGGGCATACGTCTCCACAAGCAGAACTTCCGCCGGCTGGTCGAGGATCAGGGCCTCGTCGAAGGCACCGGCAAAGTCGCTGCTGCGGGACGTGGACGACCGGCCGAGCTGTTCCGCTTTCGCCGCGAAGTCTTGCGCGAACGTCCCGCGCCCGGCGTGCGGCTCGGCGCGCGCCGCGTGTCATGAGCGTGCAGATCGCACTGCTGCGTGCGGTCAATGTCGGCGGCACCGGCAAGCTGCCGATGGCTGACCTGCGCAAGCTGGCTGAGAAGATTGGGCTGACAGAGGTGCGCACGCTAATCCAGAGCGGCAATCTCGTGTTCGACGCGGGCAAGCGGCCACCCGCAGCGAGCGAGGCGCTTTTGGAGAAGGCGTGCCTGGCAGAGTTCGGCCTGAAGACCGATATCTATGTCCGCATACCGGCTGAGTTCGACAAGATCATCGCGGCCAATCCGTTCACGCGCGAAGCCAAGGACGCGCCAGCATTCCTCCACGTCCTGTTCATGCGCGAGGCGCCAGGTGCCCCCGCCTTCAAAGCGCTCCAAGCTGCGATCAAGGGACGCGAGACTGTGAAGGGCAGCGACCGCCACGCGTATATCTTCTATCCCGACGGCGCCGGCGCCTCGAAGCTGACACCCGCGGTACTCACACGGCACCTGGGAACGCCCGGCACGGCGCGCAACTGGAACACGGTGACGAAGCTGGCTGCGATGGTGAAGAGTTAGACTGCGTCGCTTCTAACTCTTCGTCATGGCCGGGCTTGTCCCGGCCACCCATACGCACAACTGCAGCACGGAGCGTATGGGTCACCGGGACAAGCC
>DASZCC010000185.1:0-2786 GCA_035943485.1 Rhizomicrobium sp.
CTACACCGTCACGCCGGACCCGGTGCAGAACTTCATGACCAACAACCTGCCCAAGCGCATGGTCGACAACATGATCGCAGGACAACTCGGCCTGAAGAAGCCCGGTTGACGCCTGACGCAGATGTACGTACAAGTGTAGTTACACGGTTGCGTTCCGATGCCGAGGATCGCGCCGCGTGGATATCGAATACCGATTTGAGTGGGATTTGCGAAAGGCAGAATCCAACTTACGCAAACATGGAATCTCATTCGATGACGCGCGGCTCGTATTTGCTGACCCACTGAAGAAAATTGATATCCAAGGATACGACCATGGAGAAATCCGCTGGCGGGCGATTGGTGAAATCGACGGAAATAAGCTTGCCGTCGTCATCCACACCTCGCGCGAAGAAGGCGAAGAAGGCGCCATCGAAGTCATCCGCGTCATCTCGGCGCGGCGAGCCACATCTCGTGAGCGTGCCCTTTACACGGAAACGCCCTAAGCTGACTGCGGCTCGCAAGCGAGAACTCGACGCGCTGTTCGCGATGCCGGACGACCAGATCGACTTCAGCGATATTCCCGAGATCACCGCGTTCAACGGTCCGGTATACGTCAATCTATTTGCACCACCCCAGCGCAAGAAGAGCGTCACCATTCGTCTCGATGGCGACGTCGTCAAATGGTTCAAGGGCCAGGGCAAGGGCTGGCAGACCAAGATGAACTGGGTGCTTCGCCTCTACTACGCTAGCCACCGCAAGACCGGGGCGAAAGTCGGCCGTCCCTAGTCGGCCGCGGCGCGGGACGTGCGCTTGCGGTCGTTCGGGTTCAGCTGCTTCTTGCGCAGGCGGATCGACTGCGGCGTCACCTCGACGAGCTCGTCGTCCTCGATATAGGCAATCGCCTGCTCCAGCGTCATCGGCACGATGGGCGTCAGGCGAACGGCCTCGTCCTTGGATGTCGTGCGGATGTTGGTGAGCTGCTTGGCCTTGAGCGGATTGACCTCGAGGTCGTTGTCCTTCGCGTGCTGGCCGATGATCATGCCGAGATAGATCTTGGTGCCTGGCACGACGAACAGCTTGCCGCGCTCTTCCAGATACCAGAGGGCATAAGCCACCGCCTCGCCGTCGCCGGTCGAGATCAGCACGCCGTTCACACGGCCCTGGATCGCGCCCTTGTGCGGCGCGTAGGAGTGGAACATGCGGTTCATCACGCCGGTGCCCCGCGTGTCGGTGAGAAACTCGCCGTGATAGCCAATGAGGCCGCGTGATGGTGACACAAAGGTCAGTCGCGTTTTGCCGGCGCCGGTCGGGCGCATGTCCTGCAGTTCGCCCTTGCGCAGCGACATCTGCTCGATGACGACGCCGGTATACGGATCGTCGACGTCGATCGTGACTTCCTCGATCGGTTCGAGGCGTTCACCCTTCTCGTCCTTCTGGAACAGCACGCGCGGACGGCTAATCGAGAGTTCGAAACCCTCACGGCGCATGGTCTCGACCAGCACGCCCAGCTGGAGTTCGCCACGGCCAGCGACCTCGAAGGCGCCTTCGCCGGTCTCGTTGACCTTGATCGCGACATTGCCCTCGGCTTCGCGCAACAGGCGATCGCGGATGACGCGCGATTGCACCTTGTCGCCTTCGCGGCCGGCGAGCGGGCTGTCATTGACCGAAACGGTCATGGCGAGGGTCGGCGGATCGATCGGCTGCGCCAGGATCGGAGCATCGACGGTGATGTCGCAGAGCGTGTCAGCCACGGTGGCGTCAGTGAGGCCAGCGATCGCGATGATGTCGCCGGCTTCGGCACGCTCTACCGGCACGCGGGCAAGGCCGCGGAAGGAAAGCAGCTTCGTGGCGCGGGCACGTTCGACGACGCCGCCGTCCCGATTGAGCGCCTTGATCTGGCGGTTGACGGTGATAGCGCCTGACTCGATGCGGCCGGTGAGAATACGACCAAGGAAGTTGTCGGCCTCAAGCGTCGTCACCAGCATCTTGAAGGGATGGGCGTCGCCGGCAAGCGCCAGCGGCTTGGGCAGCGGCACGTCATCCACGATGCGCTGGAACAGCGGGTCGAGATTCTTGCGCTCGTCCTCGAGTTCGTTGACGGCCCAGCCATTGCGGCCGGACGCGTAGAGATGATGGAAGTCGAGCTGGCTGTCGTTCGCTTCAAGCGCCAGGAACAGGTCGAAGATCGACTCGAGCGTTTCCTTCGGCTGCGCGTCGGAGCGATCAATCTTGTTGATCACCACGATCGGCTTCAGGCCAAGCTTCAGCGCCTTGGACAGCACGAACTTGGTCTGCGGCATCACCGATTCCGCCGCGTCGACCAGCAGCACGACGCCATCAACCATTGACAGGATGCGCTCAACCTCACCGCCGAAATCGGCGTGGCCCGGTGTGTCGACGATATTGATATGTGTGCCGTGCCACTCGACCGAGGTGCACTTGGCAAGGATGGTAATGCCGCGCTCACGCTCCAGGTCGTTTGAATCCATGGCGCGCTCGTCCATGTGCTGGTTCTCGCGCACGGAACCGGACTGCTTCAGCAGCTGGTCCACAAGTGTGGTCTTGCCATGGTCGACATGGGCGATGATCGCGATGTTGCGGATATCCATGGATTCGGGCGCGCTCGTAGGAAGGGCGGGCTTATAGACGTGCCCCTTCGCAGGAGCAACAAGGGCCCTTGGCCGCCATTCGTATCAAGGATTTGTGTCGTCTGGTTCCGCTAATCCTGTAAGTGCTTGTTTCGCCTCGCATGGCTGCTAACCACTTCAAATATTTGTAAGAAATCGTCGCCACGGGGTCGTATTTCC
>DASZCC010000186.1:0-3281 GCA_035943485.1 Rhizomicrobium sp.
TCTATTTGAGTCGCACGGTCACATCCGCCGAAAGACCCGGACGCAGGCGCGCCACCGATGGCTGATTCGGGTCGAAGTGGATGCGCACCGGAACACGCTGCACGATGCGCGTGAAGTTGCCGGTTGCCGGTTCGAACGGCAGCAGCGAGAATTCGGAGCCGGAACCGGGCGCGAAGCTCTCCACGGTGCCGGTCAGCGTCTCGCCGTTCAGCGCGTCGATCGAAATCTCGGCGCGCTGGCCGGCCAGCATGCGCGTCGTCTGCGTCTCCTTGAAGTTCGCGACGACATAGATCGTGTTGAGCGGAACAATGGTCAGAAGCTGCGTGCCCGGCTGGACGTATTCGCCGGTCTGCACTTGGCGGTCGCCGACGACGCCGTCCACCGGCGAGCGGATGATCGTGTGGCCGAGATCCTGGCGCGCAAGCGAGAGCGCCGCGCGCGCCTTGTTCAGCGCGGCAACGAGTTGTCCTCGCGTCTGCTGAACGACCGTGAGCTGCTGGTTGGCAGCCGCATAAGCCGCACGCGCCTTGTCCGCATCGGCATCGGCAGAGAGCGAGGTCGCGCGCGCCGTATCAGCTGTCTGCTTCGCGATGTCGCCGGACGCCGCCAGCGTGTCGTAGCGCACACGGTCAGCAGCGGCGCGCGACCTTTCGGCATCTGCCGAGCGGATCGCCGCCTGCGCTGCGTTGGCATTGGCGGCCGCCAGCGCCTCCTGTGCGCCCAACTGCGCGAGCGCGGCGGCGGCTGAGGCAACATCGGCCTCGGCAGACGTCACGTTCTGCTGGTAGTCCTCCGGATCGATCTGCACTAGTGGCTGGCCAGCGTGGACATGCTGGTTGTCGCGCACCAGGATCGCCGCGACGAGGCCGTGGATCTTCGGCGCGATGATCGTGGAGTCCGCCTTCAGATACGCATCATCGGTCGACACTGCCGTCGCCGGCGCCGCGATCCACCACACACCAGCGAGAGCAAGCACAACGGCGGCACCTGCCACCAGCAGCGCGCGGCGCGGAAGGCTACGCAGGCGGCTCGCAAGCGTGGGCCGCGGGATCGGGCCCTCGTAGGTGGTCGTCGTCATTTGGAGAACACCAGGCAGGTGGTTGTCGCGGAGGCGCAGAGCTTGCCGTCCTTATCGAACAGCTGGCCCTCGGCAAACGCCGCGCGGCGGCCGAAGGAGATCACGCGTCCTTCGGCGCGGACCGGCCCGGACTGATCAGTGAGCGCGCGATGGTACGCGATCTTGAGTTCGAGCGTGGTGTAGCCCTGCCCTGCCTTGATACGCGTATGCACGGCGCATCCCATGGCGGAGTCGAGAAGCGTGGCGGCGTATCCGCCATGCACCGTGCCGATAGGGTTATAGACGTCCTTCGTCGGGTTGCCTTCGAAGACGACATGCCCTTCCTCCGCAAGTATTGGTTTCACGCCCATCAGCTGGGCGATGCCGCGATAGTCAGACGTGCCGTCGATGAGAGTCCGGATCTCATCGAGACCATTGCGGGCTTCCAGTACGTCGCTCATTGCACCGTCTCATTTGCCAGCGCGAGCTCGGTCAGCCCGAGGCGCGTCTTGATTCCGTCCCGCGCCGTCGCGAGCAGGTCGTTTGAAAGATCGCCGTCTGTGATAGTGCGCGACAGCGCGACCGCTCCGGCCATCGCCGCAAGGATCGACGGCGCCAGCTTCTCGCCATCGGGATGGCCCGTGGCGCTGATCCATGTTGCAAGCTTGCCAGCCAGTGACTTCACGCCCGCTTCGAACGCCGCGCGGAATTTCTTCGACTGGCGCGGATTGTCCGAATTGAGCGCGGTGACCGGGCAGCCATTCTCCGGATGATCGCGATGCGTCGCCGAGACATAGAAATCGATGTAGTGCGCAAGCGCGTGTTTCGGCGGCAGGCCATCAACGACGCGCATTGCGCGTCGGCCACCCTGTGCAAATGCCTCGCCAAGCGCGGCAATCAGCAAGTCGTCCTTCGATTTAAAGTGCGCATAGAAGCCGCCATGCGTCAGCCCGGCCGCGCTCATAACCTCGGCAACGCCAAGCTTGTCCGGCCCCTTCTCGCGCAGAGCGACCGCAGCCGCCTTCAGCAGCTTCCGGCGGGTCTCGTCCTTATGCGTATCGGAGTAGCGCATCTTGCCATCCTCTCTCGCTGGTTTATATGATGATCGTAATATAATCCTGCAAGGAGTCAAGATGAGCGCCGCCGGGGCCGTTGCCGCTCCAGGAACCTCGCCGCTGGCGGGCTATACGCATGGCCGCAAGATGCTGATCTTCGGCATCATGGCATTCGGCCAGTTCATGGCCCTGCTCGACACCCAGATCGTTGCTGCGTCCCTCAATTCCATCCAGGCCGGGCTGTCCGCCGGGCCAGACGAGATCGCATGGGTGCAGACCGCCTATCTGATGGCCGAGATCGTGATGATTCCCCTAGCGGCGTTCCTGTCGCAGGCGCTGTCGACCCGCTGGCTGTTCACGGCGTCCGCTGTGCTCTTCACGCTCACCAGCCTGCTCTGCGGCTTCGCTTGGTCAATCCAGTCGATGACGGTCTTCCGCGCCGTGCAAGGCTTCGTCGGCGGCGCGATGGTGCCTACGGTGTTCGCGACCGGCTTCGCGATGTTCCAGGGCAAGCAGCGCGCCATGATCCCGGCGATCCTCGGCATGGTGTCGACGCTCGCACCGACCCTGGGCCCGACAGTCGGGGGATGGATCACCGATGCGGTCAGCTGGCGCTGGCTGTTCGTCATCAATGTCGTGCCTGGCCTGTTCATCGCCATCGCACTGCCGATCCTGGGCAAGGTCGATGAGCCGAACCTGAAGATGCTGAAGCGCATCGACTGGCTGCACGCCGCCTCGCTCGCCGTGTTCCTCGGCTGTCTGCAATATGTGCTGGAGGAAGGCCCGCGCCACCAATGGCTCGAGGACCAGACCGTGATGACGGTCGCCTGGCTTTCGTTCGTGGGCGCGCTGGTGTTCTTCGAGCGCTCGTTCTTCTCGACAATGCCCGTTCTGAAGCTCACGCCGTTCAAGCGCCCGACTTTCGTCATGGCATGCGCCCTGAACGTCGTCATCGGCATGGGGTTGTACGGCGCGACCTATCTGACTCCGATCTTCCTGGGCCGTGTGCGCGACTTCTCGAGCCTCGACATCGGCACGACGGTGTTCATCACCGGCATCTTTATGACATTCGGCGCACCACTCGCGGCGCGGCTGACCACAGTCGTCGATCAGCGCCTTGTGGTCGCGTTCGGTTTCAGCCTGTTTGCGCTGGCGTGCTGGCTGTTCTC
>DASZCC010000187.1:0-3298 GCA_035943485.1 Rhizomicrobium sp.
CCGGCGTCGAGTGGCGCGACGTCGTCGTGCTGGTGAATGGAGACGATGAACGATGAAATCGACCTGTGCCGCCGACGGCTGTGGCGCGGCCTGCCAGCGCGGGCAACTCATGTGCAAGCCCTGTTGGTTTTTGGTGCCGTCCGCCCAGCGGAAAGCCGTTCATTCGACGTGGCGCACCTTTCGCGCGGCCCCTACTACCGAGGCACAGATCGTCGCGATCGGCGCGTATCGCGTCGCTCGGACCGCAGCGATCAACGCCGCCAGGGAGGCGCGGCCATGACGGCGGGACGCAAGCTCTCCGTGCTCGCGCTGACAGTCCCCGGCAGTTGGGCTGCCATCGGCCTCGTAGCCGGCATCACCATACTGGCGCTGCGATGAGCGGGCGCCGCTTCACCGCTGATGATCTGGCCTGCCTGCCTGCTCTCCGTCTTTCCTTGCCAGCACCTGGAGGCCGAAATGCCTAAGTCCGTCCCGATCCTGTCGGTCGCGTTGTCGCACGCCGAGCTGATCCGCCTGGTCTCACCGCGCATCCTCAGCCAGTACCCGAGCGCCGGCGTCATCGAGCATTGGGTGATCGACATCGTGCAGCTTCAAGGCGGCCTGCGCTTCGATCTGATCGCCCCGGCCAGGGAAGCCCGTCGATGAGCGCCGTCGACCCGACCCGCGCGGCCGAGCTGGCCAAGATCCATGTCGCCAAGAAGGAATTGGCGCTGACCGACGACAGTTATCGCGCCATCATTGGCCGGTTTTCCGCCGGCCGGACCGACAGCAGCGCCAAGCTCTCGCCGCGCGAGCGCCATGCCGTGCTCGACCATTTCGAAGCCTTGGGCTTCAAGCCATCGGCCAGGGCACCGGCGGCCGACCGCCGCGTCGACACGCGTCCCCAGGCGCAGAAGCTGAAGAACCTGTGGCTGGCGCTATGGCAGCTCGGCGCGGTGCACGAACCGAGCGACCAGGCACTGGCAGCGTTCGTCTGCCGGCATACGTCCATCGCCGCGCTGCGCTGGAACAGTGCTGCGGATCTGAAGTTGGCGATTGACTGCCTCAAGGGCTGGTGCCGGCGCGTCGGCTACTCGGCACAGCCCTACCATGGCCGCCGGCCGACCCTGGGCGAGGGCCGGTACGAGCCGATCCTGATCGAAGCGCAATGGGCGCGCCTGGTGAAGCTCGACGCGGTCAAGGCCGGCGAGCAGGCCTCTATCGCGACCTGGATGGGCGAGGAAGGGTTTCGCGTCCGCGCGCCCGAGGATCTCGACCGCGACGATGGTCCGGAGATCGTGAGCCGGCTCGGCAAGTGGCTGCGCCGCGTCTCGCGCGGCAAGCCGGAAATCAGCGACGGCCCCGATGACTGAACCGATCCAGATCCACGCCGAGGCTCTACCGGAGATGCTGGCCAACATCGCCCGCTGGACCAGCGTGGAGGTCGCGATCGCGATCGCGCGCGAGTTCGGTGGCGGCCGGCTCTACATTCCGGAGACGATCAAGCGCGAGCATCCGCTGGCGCGCCTGGTCGGCCTGCAGGCGGCGCGGGTGATCGGCGCCCAGCTGGGCGGCGAGCGCTTCAAGGTGCCGTCCGCCCGCGTGTATCTGAACTGGCTCGATGCCAAGCGCATGTTCGCCGAGGGGAAGACCCGGCAGCAGATCGCCAAGACGCTGCATCTCAACTACGACCGCGTGCGCCAGCTGACGGCTGGGTTCGAGCTGCTCGATCGGGAAGCGGTTTTAACCGCAACTCCACCGCGACAAGCTTCGTCGTGCCCCGGTTGCGGGCGCCGACACTGCAGCCCGAAAACAAATCATTTAGAAATGAAGGCGAAAGATGATCGCCAGTTATCATTATTCGGATTTATTTGATGCAGAAAGACCCCGACGCGTAAGCATCGGGGTCGATCATTGAGTTCGATACTAAACTAGATCGAGACCTCTCCAAGCAGCATCGACTTCCTTTACAACATACACAGACAGTTTAGTAGAAATTTCCTGCCGCGCGATGTTAAATGCAAGATCACGAACTACCTCCGTCGGAAAATCACTCTTGTACCGATACTCCGCAGGCGGAAGCTTCCACATCCTACCGTCGTCCGCTTCGATCTTACGGGTAAACCCGCGCGCCTCCATCCTGGCATGAAGATTTCGGTAGGTGTCAGCCTCATGGTCAATGCCATGCAGCTCTACCCGAATAGCGAAAAAGGTCGTCATAGTTCATCCTCATAGTGCGCCATATGCGCAAACTTGACGGACTGCTTGACTATCGACCCAGTTCCGCCGACTTTGGCGGTGTTCGTAACAGAGCGACCCGCAGCAGTCCTACTGTGCGGTCAAGAGCCGGGTAGGTAGCAGCCTCCCGGCTCTTTTTGTCTTAGTCGACGCTATCTGCGGGCGTGCTTCGACGTCAAGAAAAAGATTGCCCGAGCGCGCAGATTTGATAGTCAATTGCGTTCGACCCTCCGATTTCAAGATCATCTATCCTGCGCAAGCGCTGTACGTATTGACGGTTTCGTCAACAGCGACTTCACGATAACGAAATGGCGAACCCTAAGGCCCCGTTTGATTTCTATAAGAGTATTATAAGTTTTGGATTACGGGTCGTATTGTCGATTCGAAACGCATTTTCAGACTGGGGCTAAGCGCGTGAAAATCTTTGGGCAAGCCGGAAAATCGATTTTGTTATGAAACAAATAGAGAACACTGCGGTTGATCCGGGGCCGACTCTTGGCGCCGGCCTCAGTGGCTGAAGGATCATGTCGTGCGCACCCCATTTTCCTGCATGAAAGTCCGGTGGGCGATCGGCAAACTCTGCTGCACCAGTGGCGTTCGAGAGAACGAACGAAAAATCAGCTAGTGGCCACAAAGCATCGTTCGATCCAGGTGGTCTTGCCAAGCACTGGGGGCCACGGATCGATCCCCGGTTCCTCAGGCGGCGCTGTTATGCGCCTAGACAGACCGACGGAAAGCCATGTGGGTCGACGAGTTTCAGGTCGGCCCCGACTGCCCGAAGAACGTCATTCCGATAGAACGCCAGGACAGATGAGGCCCTGATCCGCCTACCTTAGCGCACGTGCCCAGGCGGGCGATCCTGCCCGCCATGAAATCGCTCTCGCCTTCCCAGATCTTCTTCGCCCAGCTCGCCAACGTCGTCGTGCGGCCGACGCTCGCCCGCCTCGGCCTCAATGACGGCCCGGTCGCTCTCAATCTCCTGCTCGGCACCGCCGCCCAGGAAAGCGGCGGCACCTACCTGGCGCAGTATCCGACCGGCCCGGCGCTCGGCCTGTGGCAGATCGAGCCCAATACCCACCAG
>DASZCC010000188.1:0-2750 GCA_035943485.1 Rhizomicrobium sp.
CACCAAATACCGCATCCATTTCGAGATCGAGGCGCATGCCGCCGATGCGCTGGCCGCGATCGGCGTCATCCCGAAAGAGGCGGCCGCCGCCATCTGGGCCAAGGGCAAGGACGCCAAGCTCAGCGTCGCCCGCATCGAGGAAATTGAGAAGGAGACGCGGCACGAGACGCTGGCCTTCCTGACCCATCTCGCCGAGATCGTCGGGCCGGAAGCGCGCTTCGTGCATCAGGGAATGACATCGTCAGACGTGCTGGACACCACGCTGTCGGTGCAACTGACGCGCGCCACGGACATCCTGATCGCCGATGTCGACCTATTGCTTGCTGCGATCAACCGGCGGGCGCTGGAGCACAAATACACCGTCACCATCGGGCGCAGCCACGGCATCCATGGCGAGCCGACGACGTTCGGCGTGAAGCTGGCCGGCTACTACACCGAATTCCAGCGGGCGAAACAGCGCCTGATCACGGCGCGCGAAGAGATCGCGATCGCTGCGGTGTCAGGTGCGATGGGCACCTTCGCCAACATCGATCCACGCGTTGAAGAGCATGTCGCGAAAGCGCTGGGCCTGAAGTCCGAACCGGTGTCGACGCAGGTGATCCCGCGCGACCGGCACGCCGCGTACTTCGCGACGCTGGGCGTCGTGGCGAGTTCGATCGAGCGCCTGGCGACCGAGATCCGGCATCTGCAGCGCACCGAGGTTCTGGAAGCGCAGGAGTTCTTCGCGGAGGGCCAGAAGGGTTCGTCCGCCATGCCGCACAAGCGCAACCCGGTGCTGACGGAGAATCTCACCGGTCTTGCGCGCATCATCCGCGGCTATGTCACGCCGGCGCTGGAGAATGTCGCGCTGTGGCATGAGCGGGATATCTCCCACTCATCGGTCGAACGTTACATCGCGCCCGACGCGACCATCACGCTGGACTTCGCGCTGGTGCGCGCCGCCGGCGTGATCGACAAGCTGCTGATCCGCGCCGACCGGATGAAGAAGAACCTGGAGAGCACGCAGGGCGTGATCCACAGCCAGCGCGCGCTGCTGGCGCTCACCCAGGCCGGCATCTCGCGCGAGGACGCCTATCGCCTGGTGCAGAAGAGCGCGATGGCGGCGTGGAACGGCGACGGCACGCTGCTCGATCTGCTGAAGGCCGACCCGGAAGTGTCGAAGCATGTCCCGGCGAAGTCGCTCGAGGAGATGTTCGACCTCGAGTATCACACCAAGCATGTGGACACGATTTTCGCGCGGGTGTTCGGGAGTTAGTCCTCGCTCACCAGTATACCACCGTCATCACCGGGCTTGTCCCGGTGACCCATACGCTCCGTGATGCAGTTATGCGTATGGGTGGCTGGGACAAGCCCGGCCATGACGATAATGGGGTGAGATGAACCCCTCACCCGTGCCTTAGCTTGAAGAACAATATCGTCCCCGACAGCACGAACGTCACGCTGTTCGCCGCGATCAGCGGCACGTCGTGGACGTAGAGCCCGTAGACCAGCCACAGGAATATTCCCGTCGTGAAGACGAGGAACATGCCGAGCGACAGATCACCGGTCGAACGTGTCCGCCACGTCCGGATCACCTGCGGCAGGAACGCGACGGTCGTGCAGAACGCGGCGGCAAGGCCGATGGTGGTGACGAACACTCTGTTTCCCCCAACCGCCCCGTCATGGGCGGGCTTGACCCGTCCATCCATCGCATCCGCGTCTGCGGGTGCACAAGACTCATTTGCGCGCGCTTACGCGCGTTTGATGGATGGGCGGGTCAAGCCCGCCCATGACGGACCTAGTTTGATGCAGGGCGAATCCTATACCTTACCGGCAGCGTCTTAAGCCCGCTCACGAACGTCGCCTTCACGCGCTTTGGCTCGCCTGTCAGCTCGATCGAGTCCAGCCGGCTGATCAGCTCCTTGAAGAACGCGCGGATCTCCATCTTCGCCAAATGCTGGCCGAGACACAGATGCGCGCCATAGCCGAACGCGACGTGGCGGTTGTTCTCGCGGTCGACGCGGAATTTGAAGGCGTCGGGCCAGACTTCCTCGTCGCGGTTGGCGGAGATGTAGAGAAGCTGCAGCGACTGGCCAGTCTCGATCGTCTTGCCGCGCAATTGATAAGGCGCGCCCATGTTGGTGCGCATGAAGTGCTGCACCGGCGTCACCCAGCGGAACATCTCGTCGACGGCGGTATTCAGCATCTCGGGGTTGTCACGCAGCTTCTGCAGCTGGTCCGGATGTTCGATGAGCGCACGCAGACCACCCGCAATCGTCGAGCTCGTCGTGTCGTGGCCCGCCGTCGCGACGATGACATAGTACGAGCCCGTCTCGATCGGGCCGAGCGGTGCGCCGTTCACCGTGCCGTTGGCGATCACGCTGGCGAGGTCCTCACCCGGTTCGGCGCGGCGCAGCTCGGTCATCTTGTTGAAGTACATGAAGAACTCGGCGATCACATTGGTGTTCGGATCGCGGTCGGGACGCACCATGTCGGGATCGCCGCCGCCGAACAATTCCTGCGTCAGCTTGAGCATCAAGGGCTCGTCGCCCTCCGGCACGCCGAGGATCGACATAATGACATGCAGCGGATAGTAGACCGCGATATCGCGCGCGAAGTCGCATTCGGGTCCGAGATCCATCATGCGGTCGACATAGCGCCGCGCGAGTTCGACGGTGCGCGCTTCCAGATTCTTGCGCAGGTTGGGTGGCATGAACCAGGACTGTGTCAGCCCGCGATAGGCACGATGATCGGCGCCATCCATGTCGATC
>DASZCC010000189.1:0-17511 GCA_035943485.1 Rhizomicrobium sp.
TTGCGGTCGTGCGGCGTGCGGAAGTGCACCGGTGCCGAGAAGTGACGGCCAAGTGAAAGGAGTGGCGGCTCGTCGATGCCGACGAAAGTGTAGGTGTGCTCGGCTTCGTCCAGCTCCAGCACGCGCTCCTCGGGCCCGGTGGCGTTTTCGCCTTCCAGTGTCAGCGGCAGCGCGCCCTTGGCACCGAGCATGCCAAGGCGCACAGGCACGACCATCGGCTGTTTCGTCGGCTGTCCGGGCGTTGGCCCCAGGCTCTGCTTCAGTGTCAGCGCATAGGTCTTCTTCGCCGCGTCGTAGGTCCCGGTCGCGTCGACCACTGGCGTGCCGGACTGACGATACCAGAGGCGGAATTGCGTCAGGTCGCGCCCGTTCGCGTCCTCAAAACACTTTACCCAGTCCTCGACTGTCGCGGCCTGGCCATCGTGGCGCTTGAAGTACAGATCGGTCGCCTTGCGGTAGCCTTCCGGGCCCACAAGGGTCTGCAGCATGCGGATGACCTCGGAACCCTTCTCGTAGATCGTGGCGGTATAGAAGTTGTCGATCGTGATGTAGCTCTCGGGCTGCACCGGATGGGCGAGCGGGCCGGCATCTTCGACGAACTGCCGCGCGCGCAACATCTTCACGTCGTTGATGCGGGTGACGCCGTGGCTGCGCATGTCGCCGGAGAAGCTCTGGTCACGGAAGACGGTGAGACCTTCCTTGAGCGAGAGCTGGAACCAGTCGCGGCAGGTGATGCGGTCGCCGGTCCAGTTGTGGAAATACTCATGCGCGACGACGCTCTCAATGCGGGCGTAATCATCGTCGGTCGCCGTGTCGGGCGAGGCCAGCAGGAGCTTGTCGTTGAAGATGTTGAGGCCTTTGTTCTCCATGGCGCCGAAGTTGAAGGCGCTGACGGCCACAATCATGAAGATGTCGAGATCGTATTCGCAGCCATATTTCTCCTCGTCCCAACGCATAGCGCGCTTGAGCGAGTCCATCGCATAGGTGACTTTGGGTTCATTGCCATGCTCGACAAAAATCTCGAGGGCCACCTCTCGGCCTGACATCGTCGTGAAGCTGTCGCGCAGCACGCCGAGATCGCCGGCAACCAGCGCGAACAGATACGATGGCTTGGGGAACGGATCGTTCCAGGTCATGAAATGGCGGCCATTCGCCAGATCGCCTTCCTGGATCGGATTGCCGTTCGACAGCAGCACCGGATACTTCGTCTTGTCGGCCTCGATGCGCGTTGTGTAGACAGCAAGATTGTCTGGCCGGTCGAGGAAATAGGTGATGCGGCGGAATCCTTCCGCTTCGCATTGCGTGCAGAAGATGCCCTTGGACGTATAGAGCCCGCTGAGCGCTGTGTTGTTCTCGGGTGCGAACTCCGTGACGATTGTGAGCGTGAAGGCATCGGGCAGCTTGTGCAGCGTCAACGCTTCGTCGCTCACGCTGTACTCGGAGGATTGCAGGGCGCGTCCATCGATCGCCACCGAGATCAGCTTCATCTCCTCGCCATCGAGCACCAGCGGCGCGGCGCTGCCGGTGCGTGTGACCTTGGACGTTGCAGTGACGCGCGTGGCCAGAGGCTCAAGTACGAAGTCGAGATTGATTTCGGCGATGCGGTAGTCCGGGGCGCGATAGTCCTTGAGGCGGACGGCGCGCGGCTCTTCGGTGCGCATGAAAGTTCCTTGAACGGGGTGAACCTGACCCTGTATTAGACGGGCGGGGAAAGATTGTCATGACAGCCCGCTAGATCGTGAACGCGGGACAAACCCGTCGAGCGGAATCAACCGCTTGCATCTCAATCGCCATTGTATGTTGGGGGGTATCGCAAGTGTCCAAGATGGTTCGTGCGCTGGTCATCGGCTTCGTCGTAGCCGCCGTGGTTGGTTTCGCTGTCAGCATGCTGAACCAGGCAACACCCGGAACCGAGCCGATGAACCCGGTGTTCTGGGGCTGTCTCGCCGGTGCGTTCGCGGCCTTCATCCTCGGCAATCTTGCAGGCAACCGCCGGATCGCCAATGCGAGCAGCGTGGATCGCGATGCAGCGCTGAACCGGACGGCGCCGCCGGGCAAAGCGCTGCTCTACGTCTATCGCACGGGGTTTGTCGCCCGACTCGCCGGTCTCAATATTGCAATCGACGGACGTCCGGTGGCGCAACTCAAGGCGCCGCGCTTCACGCTGATCACCGTGCCGGCACGTCCAATTATGCTGACGGCGACGTTCGGCGGTCTCGCAGGGCCACAGACCAAGAAAGGCGAATTGACGGTCGATGCGTCCGCCGGCGGCATCTATGTCGTGAAGATCACGATCGCGATGGGACTCGCGCAGGGCAAGGTGAAGATGGAGCTTGAAGCGAACGGTCAGACCGCGCGCGCGACCCTTGCGACATACGCGATGACGCCGGCAGACGCTGCGGAAATCTAGACGGCGCGATCGAGTGCCGACAGCACGTCCTGCGCTTCATGGGCGAGATCGACGAGCTCGCTGGGCATCTCTTCGCCGGAGCGGCGGGCCCACTGGATCAGGTGCTGCGCGAAATCGGCCAGCTTGGGTGCGCTGGCGATCAGGCGGGCCTGGCGTTCGACCTTCAACGGATCGAGATCATATTCGGCGCCTGGGACGCGCCAGCCGCCCCATTCCGCCTCGCCGGTGACGACGATCGGATAGGTGCCCGGGACGGGATGGCGCGCGCAGTCTTCCGCGGGCTGCCACTTGTTGCGGGCGCGCGTAACGCGCCAGGTGTCGCCGAGCTTCTTCTTCTCTTCGGGTGACGCTTCTTCCGCCTGCAATTCATCGGCGGTGAATTCGCGGCCGAGACCGACGTCGTAGTGGACGCGCAGCGGCTCGACGAGACCTTTCGTCCAGTGCGGGACGACGTGCTCGATCAGCGCCCATGTGCCGACAGGCTTCACATAGACGCGCTGGTTCTTATGGAATTGAGCCTTGGCCATGATGCACTCGCGTTTACCCAAGGTAAGGCTAACAAACTCGCACTAAAAGGAGGTTAAGACTGCGGACTCGCTTTGACGGATTTGCGTGTCTATCGTTGCGGGAGCGATAAAAAAGGCGAGGCAGGGAGCCGATGAATTTCGATTTTTCCGACGACCAGAAGATGCTCAAGGATCAGGCACGAAAATTTCTTACCGACAAGTGTACGACGAAGACCGTGCGCGCTGTGTTCGAGGGTGGCGAGCACTATGATCCGCGTCTCTGGAAAGAAATCGCGGAGATGGGCTGGACCGGCACAGCAATCCCCGAGAATTACGGCGGCCTTGGGCTCGGCTATCTGGAACTCTGTGTGATCGCCGAAGAGATGGGCCGCGCTCTGGCGCCCGTGCCCTTCTCGTCGACAGTCTATCTTTTCGCCGAGGCCATCCTGCAGGCCGGCAGCGAGGAACAGAAGAAGCGGCTTCTGCCGAAAGTTGCAGCCGGCGAGATCATCGGCACCTTCGCGCGTAGCGAAGGGCCGGGCGCCGTTCTGCCGAAGAACATCCGCACGACGTTCAAGGGCGGCAAGCTGAACGGCAAGAAGATCGCCGTCGTTGATGGACCGATCGCCGATCAGGCGGTCGTGCTGGCACGCGTCTCGGATGAACCTGGTGAGCGCGGGTTGCAGCTGGTGCTCGTCGATCTCAAGGGCACAGGCGTGAAGCGCCGCACGCTCGATACGCTCGACGCCTCGCGCGGCCATGCCGACATCACGTTCGACAACGCCGCCGGCGAAGCGCTTGGCAAACCCGGGGAAGGCTGGAGCGACATGAGCCACGTGCTCGATCGCGCTGCGATCCTTACTGCGTTCGAACAGGTCGGCGGCGCGGATGTGTGTCTCGCGCTGGCGAAGGACTATGCTCTGAACCGCTACGCCTTCGGCCGGCCGATCGCATCGTTCCAGGCGATCAAGCACAAGCTCGCCGACATGTACGTGAACAACGAGCTGGCGCGCTCCAACGCCTATTACGGCGCCTGGGCACTGTCGACCGGCGCGCGTGAGTTGCCGCTCGCGGCCGCTTCGGCACGCGTGTCGGCGACGCAGGCGTTCGACTATGCGTCCAAGGAGAACATCCAGACGCATGGCGGCATCGGCTTCACCTGGCAGATGGATTGTCACTTCTACTACAAGCGCTCGAAGGAGCTGGGCCTGGTGCTCGGTCCCCAGCGCATGTGGAAGGACAAGCTCGTCAACGAACTCGAACTCAGCAACGCGGCGGCGTAGGGAGAACAACGATGGATTTTGAAGACAGCCCGGAAGAGGCGAAATTCCGCAGCGAAGTGCGCAGCTGGCTCGACAAGAACGCCAAGAAGCGTGAGAAGCGCACCATCTCCGCCGAGGACATGGAGAACGTTGCGGCCACCGAGATGGCGGCGTCGCGTGCCTGGCAGAAAACCAAGGCTGAAGCCGGCTACGCCCGCATCACCTGGCCCAAGGGCATGGGCGGTATCGGCGGCACGCCGATGCAGTCGATCATCTTCAATCAGGAAGAGTCGAAGTACGATGTTGCGACAGGCGGCCCGTTCCAGATTGGCCTAGGCATGTGCATCCCAACGCTGATGGCGTATGGCTCGGAAGACGCGAAGAAGCGCTATGTGAAGCCGGCGGTGGAAGGCACCGAGATCTGGTGCCAGCTGTTCTCCGAACCCGCGGGCGGATCGGACGTTGCCAATCTGCGCACCAAGGCCGAGAAGAACGGCGATACCTGGACGATCAACGGCTCCAAGATCTGGACGACGGGTGCGCAGTTCTCGGACTACGGCATCATCCTGACGCGCACGGACCCGAATGTGCCCAAGCACAAGGGCCTGACGATGTTCTACATCGACATGAAGGATCCCGGCGTCGACATCCGTCCAATCAAGCAGGCAAGCGGCGGCTCCGGCTTCAACGAGATATTCTTCACCGACGTGAAGGTGAAGGACAGCCAGCGCCTCGGCGAAGTGGGGCAGGGCTGGCAGGTCGCGCTCACCACACTCATGCATGAGCGCCTCGCGGTCGGCGGCGGACAAGGCGGCGGCCTCGACGTGCCGCAGCTGATGAGCCTGGCGCGCACGCTCGAGCTGGAAGACGGTCCGGCGATCAAGAACGCCGCCGTGCGTGAGAAGATCGCGGACTGGTACGTGCGCTCGGCCGGCCTGCGCTACACCACGTTGCGCACCATGACAGCGCTCAGCCGCGGCCAGCAGCCGGGCCCGGAAGCGTCGATTGCCAAAATCGTAGTGGCGTCCAAGCTGCAGGATCTGTCGGCGTTCGCGATGGATCTCGAAGGTGAGGCGGGCATCCTGCAGGGCTCGGAAGCGCCGATGCACGGGCTGTTCCAGGGCGGCTGGCTGTCGTCACCCGGCTTGCGCATCGCGGGCGGCACGGACGAGATCCTGCGCAACATCATCGCCGAGCGCGTGCTGGGGCTGCCGGGCGACATCCGCGTCGATAAGGATGTGCCGTTCAATAAAATTCCGACGGGACGCTGACTGGCGAAGTCGATTCAGGGAGGAGCGAAACCTCCTCCCTGTTTCAGACCTTGAACTTGAACTCGGTCACCTCACCAGTGCAGAGGCTATCGACGAAAGCGCAGAATTGCGGCGCGATCTTCGCGATATCACCGCGTTGTTCGATCCAATATTCGCGGTAACCGGGATTTGAGAGAAGGTTTCGGTGGACGTAGCAGTTGCGCGCGAAGACTTCCTCCTGCATCAGACCGTCCTTGTGCTGGTGGAAGATGTCCTCCAGCGCCGTGACCGAGGTCTGGCACATGAGATGAAATTGGCCCTTGCGGATCATTTCCGGCGTTGGCTCTACCCCGTTTCCATAGCACCACACGGTCGAGGCATCCTTCATCTGGTTCGCAAGTACGATCGAAGTGGTGCGCGCCGATGCACCCTGCTGGATCAGAGCGCGCGTGTGCCGCACGCCCTGGCGTGTTTGTAATATGAGATAGATAAGGGAGATCGTCACGGCGATGCCGCTTATTGCCGTTGTGATTGTGGCGAATTCCGAAAGCGTCATGTGTTCCCCCCATCGACGCCTGCTGCCAGCAGCCGCCCAACGATATTTCAGCACCCGGCAGCAAAAGTTGCTAGATTTCGGAAAAGACGTTTGGGAGGCATTTCATGCTCGGTTACGTAACGATAGGCACAAATGATTTCGAGAAATCCAAAGGGTTCTACGAAACCGCGCTCGCCAGTCTTGGCGTGCGCAAGACCTTCGCCAATGAGCGCATGCAGGGCTATGGCGTGAAGGGTCAGCCCGGCTCGCTTGTGGTCTGCAAACCGTACGACGAAGGCAAGGCCTCGCATGGCAATGGCGAGATGGTCGCGTTGACCGCGCCGTCGCGCGAGATGGTGGACAAGGTGCATGCCGATGCACTGTCAGCTGGCGCGAGGGACGAAGGTGCGCCGGGCATCCGCACCGGTACTTTCTACGGCGCCTATTTCCGTGATCCTGACGGTAACAAGATCTGTATCTTCACGACTGGCGCCTGAATCGTGATTGGCTATGTCACACTCGGCACGAACGATTTCGAGCGATCGAAGGCGTTCTGGGACAAGGTGCTCGTGGGCCTCGGCGGCAAGCGCACGCACACATGGCAGCGCATGCAGTGCTGGGGCAGCGAACGCGGCGCTATGCTCGCGGTGACCTTGCCATTCGACGGCAAAGCCGCACAGCCGGGCAATGGAAACATGGTCGCGTTGGCCGCGCCATCGCCGGAGGTAATCAAGCGCGTTTATGACGACGCAATGGCGGCGGGTGCGACGGATGAAGGTCCACCCGGCGACCGCGGCGGCGGATTCTACGGCGCGTATTTCCGCGATCCCGACGGCAACAAGATCTGCGTTTACAAGTTCGGCTGACGCGCGGATAAAGTGTGCATGGTGTCATCGCCCTGTATCAGCGTCTGCGTCATCGACGGTCCAACAAACCTCTGTCTCGGCTGCGGCCGAACGTTGCCTGAAATAGCGCGATGGGGCCGGATGAGCGAGGACGAGCGGGTTGCCACAATGGCCGCGCTGCCGACGCGGATGAAAGCTGCAGGGATCGAACCGCCGCGCCTCCGCAATGAGGATCAACGGTAATGCCCCCTACGATCACTGCGTTCGATCGTTCGCCCGATGGCGGCAAGGGGCTGGCGCGTGATACGCGCGTCCGTTGGGCGCTGGAAGAAGTTGGCCAGCCCTACGAGGTTCGCCTTGTCACATTTCAGGCGATGAAGGAACCCGCACATCTGGCGCTGCACCCCTTTGGCCAGATTCCAACCTTTGAAGAAGGCGATCTCGCGCTGTTTGAGACGGGTTCTATTGTTCTCCATATCGCGGAGACCCGTAAGGGCCTGCTGCCGGACGATGCGAATGCACGGGCGCGCGCGATCACATGGATGTTCGCTGCGATTAATACGATCGAGCCGCCGATCCTTGAACTGCAAAATGCCAAAATTCTGGAAGGCGACAAGCCGTGGAGCAATGAGCGGCTGCCGATTGTCCGGGATCGTATCCGCGGGCCGCTGAAGTTTCTTTCGGCGCGTCTTGGCAGTGCCGACTGGCTTGATGATGCGTTCAGCGCAGGCGACCTGATGATGGTGTCGGTGCTACTCAGGTTGAGGCCATCGGGCATTCTCGACGAGTATCCGACCCTGGCCGCCTATGTCGCCCGGGGCGAAGCGCGGCCCGCTTACAAGCGTGCTTTCGCCGCGCAGTTGGCGATTAACACACGCTAGTCTTGCTAGCGTTTGCGCCATGCCTTCCAGTCCTTGAACGTGGCTTCTGCCATGCGTTCCGCCGCGGCGGCGAGCCAGCCGGGTTTTTGTTTCGCAAGATGCTTCCTGACCGGCGCCGGTGCCTTTGCCCCGCGATGCACGTTCGCGGTCTCGCGGCCCATGGCGTTCAGCACGATGGAAAGGTCAGACGTGCGGGCAATATCGGCAACTTCGATTCGCGAGCAATCATGCGCCAGACGGCGCACGACCCAGCGCGAGTCGATCTTCACGAACGGGTCCGGCGCGCGGACAGACCGCCTGATAATCGCCGCATAATGAGCAGGCTCCGTCTTGTGGCCCTGCGCCCAGGCGATCGCCAGCGGCGCGCGGGCCTTCGCTTCGCGCGCAACCAGCGCCCCCTGGTGTTCGCCGATGCCGACATAGCGAGGCACTCCGAGACTGCCCACACCAGCCGTGCGTTGGCGAAATGTCACGGCGTTCATATGACTGGGCAAAGCGCTCAAGATCACTGCTTTCGCGGCTGATGGTGCCGACCCGCGCGTTTCAGTGCGAAGCTTTTTCCAGAACTTTGCCGGATCGCGCACGTCGCCGAGCCTGATCTGACGCAATGCTTCGTTATCCTCCTCGAGAACGAAAGGCGCGGGGTTCTTGTCGTTTAGGCCGCTTGTATAGCCGTCGAGGATCTCGCGCGTCGCGCGCTTGGCGCTCAGCCGCAGCTGCCCGCTTTCGCCGGCGAACAGTGCACTGGTGGCCATCCGCACGAGATCGTTGGTATAGGCGACAGGCGAGGCCTCATCGAAATCATTGATGCCCCAGACAAGCCTTGCATCGGCGTCACGCCATGTACCGAAATTTGCCAGATGAAGGTCGCCTACGCCCAGAAGACGCGGCGCGCTTGCAAGGCCCGGGCACACATCCGGCCAAAGCTGGGCCCAGCGATAGTAGGTGCCGCGCAGGAACGCGAAGCAGTCTTCGCGCATGACTTCGTGCTTGTGCACCATGTCACGCTTCACCAGAGGCAGATGCTTGCCGAGCCACTTTTCATAGCCCGCCGTTGCGTCGATGAAGTTCATGCTGACGAGTCTACGACGCGTCGCTCAGCTTGTCTTGCCCCAGTGGGTAGGGGTCGAGCACGCGTCCCGTCATGGCGCCGACCCAGTCGAGTGCGGCGCGCAGCTTCACGTTCTCGCCGATGACGATGATCGCAGGCGCATTGCTGCCTGCCGCGGCTTCGCCAAGCCCGGCGAGCGTCGTCACGGTGACAGTTTGCCGGTCGAATGTCGCGTCACTGACGATCGCGGCGGACTCGTCGCCTTGGCGCCCGGCACAGATCAGTCTGTCGGCAATGTGGCCTGCGTGCTTGCGCGCCATGAACAGCACCAGTGTCGGAGAGCCCTTCGCGAGCGCCGCCCAGTCGAGTTTGGGCAGCTGTCCATCTGCGCCATGCCCGGTGATGAACGTCACCGCGTGATTGGTGTCGCGATGGGTGACGGGGATGCCGGCATAGGCGAGGCCACCGATGCCCGATGTCACGCCCGGCACAATACGGAACGGAATACCGCCCCGGACCAGAGCCAACGCTTCTTCGCCGCCGCGGCCGAAAACAAAGGGATCGCCGCCCTTGAGGCGCAGCACGCGCTTGCCCTTCTTCGCGAGGCTGACCAGCGTGCGCGAGATGTCGGACTGGCGGCAGGATTTCACGCCGGCTCGTTTGCCGGCGTAGATCAGTTCTGCTGCGGGGCGGGCGAGCTTCAGAAGAGCCTCATTAATCAGCGCGTCGTGGAGGATGACGTCGGCCTGCTCAATCGCATGGAGCCCGAGCGCGGTGATCAGGCCTGGATCACCCGGTCCGGCGCCAGCCAGCCACACCCAGCCCTTCTCGAAACGCGGCAGACCAAGCGCGTCAGCGAAGTTGGTGCGAGGTTCAAGCGGCAATTCACAATTCCGTTGTGTTATTCCAATTATATCACACTCTAGCGGTGGAGAAACAGGCCCGATTGCGGAACCCGCTGTCACGCGTCACGTTCCTTTCCGGCAATCCCAGGTGAACAGCATGACCGAAAAGGTCGGAGAAATCGTCCGCGCCACAGGTGATTACATCTGCGAGCGGTGTCACACGCATACGCGTTTTGTAAAGGACGATGTCTTTAGCAAGTGCCCGCATTGCGGCTATGACACGTTTGATATTTTCAATGCGCGTTTCGAGAAGAAGGACGGCACGCTCGGGCCGCATGAACCGGAGCCCGACGGCACCTGAACGGTTGCGTTCGCCGGATAGCCGGGCGACATAGCGCGCCATGAAAGCGAACACTTACGACTACGAGAACCTGCCGCTCATCACGCCGAATGGCTTTCGCGAGTATGATGCGCGGTGGCTGTTCGGGCGCGAGCTGAACCTGATCGGCGTGCAGGCGTTGGGGCTCGGCCTCGGCACGTTCTTTCACGAATGCGGCATCGAGCCGAAGGTCGTGGTTGGTCACGACTACCGCTCCTATTCGCTCTCCATCAAGCAGGCCCTCACACTCGGGCTGATGAGCGCCGGCTGCGCGGTGTATGACATCGGTCTCGCGCTTTCGCCTGTTGCCTACTACGGCCAGTTCGCGCTCGATTGTCCTGCCGTGGCGATGGTGACGGCCAGCCACAATGAAAACGGCTGGACTGGCGTGAAGATGGGGGCGGCGCGCCCGCTCACTTTTGGTCCCGAAGAAATGACGCGGCTGAAGCAGATTGTCCTCGGTGGCGAGGCCAAGGCGCGCAACGGCGGCCGGCATATGCGCGTCGAGGGTTTCCGTGAGACCTACCTCGATGCGGTGACGAAAGGGCACAAGCTGTCGCGACCCATTCGAGTCGTTGCGGCGTGCGGCAATGGTACGGCAGGTGCCTTCGCGCCCGAAGCGCTGCGCCGGATCGGTGCCGAGGTCGTCCCGATGGATGCCGAACTCGACTACAATTTCCCGAAATACAATCCCAATCCTGAAGACCTGACCATGCTGCACGCCATGGGCGACGCGGTGAAGGCCGAGAAGGCCGAACTATGTCTCGGTTTCGATGGCGATGGGGACCGCTGTGGTGTGGTCGACGATGCGGGGCACGAGATCTTTGCCGACAAGATCGGCGTACTGGTGGCGCGTGATCTTTCCGCGCAGCACAGGAACGCGAAGTTCGTTGTTGACGTGAAGTCGACGGGCCTCTTCGAAACCGATCCGGTGCTGAAGGCGAATGGCGCGATCACCGATTACTGGAAGACAGGTCACTCCTACATCAAGCGCCGCACGACGGAGCTTGGGGCACTTGCGGGGTTTGAGAAGAGCGGACACTTCTTCTTCCGTCCGCCGATCGGACTTGGTTATGACGACGGTATCGTGTCCGCGATCGCTGTGCTCGAGATGCTGGATCGCGCGGGTGGCAAGAAGCTGTCCACACTGGTCGAGAGCCTGCCCAAAACCTGGGGCTCGCCGACTATGTCGCCGGAATGTGCCGACGACAGGAAATATGCCGTGGTCGAGGCTCTGACGAAGCAGTTTGCCGATCTGCAGACGAAGGGCGCCACGATGCTGGGCCAGGCGATAGCCCGCATTGTGACGGTAAATGGGGTGCGCGTGACACTGGCCGACGGCACATGGGGCCTGGTGCGCGCCTCGTCCAACAAGCCTTCGCTCGTTGTGGTTGTTGAGAGTCCGGTCTCGGAAGCAAAGATGCGGGCGATGTTCGCGGAGATCGACTCGCGTTTGGCGAATTTTCCCGAAGTCGGCGAGTACGACCAGAAGATTTAGCGCTAGGCTGCCTCCATTGTTCTGGAGGAAGCAGCATGGCCAAGGTCGACGAATATCCTGGCGCACACCTCGTCATCGAGAATGTCGATGGACGTTGCATTCATTCGCGCTTTTGCGTGCTGAACCTTCCGAGTGTATTTGTTCCCAATGTCGACGGGCCATGGATCAAGCCCGACGCTGCAAGTGTTGAGGCGGCGGTCGCCGTCACGACCAGATGTCCCTCAGGCGCACTGCGCTACAGGCCGGTTGGTGATACGCCGGCGGAAGGCGCGCCAGGCGTGAACACAATCCGTGTTTGGGAGGACGGCCCGCTGGCCGTACATGCCGAGTTGAATGTCGAGGGTGACACCTCCGGCCGCCGCGCTACCCTGTGCCGTTGCGGTAAATCGTTCCACAAACCCTATTGCGACGGGATGCATCGCAAGGCGGCGTTCAAGGCGACAGGCGAGCCTGCGGTGCAGACATCCGAGCCGCTGGCTGTACGCAACGGGCCTCTCAAGGTGACGCCGACGCTCAATGGACCGCTGCATGTCGAAGGTGCACTCGAGATATGCTCCGCAAGCGGACAGACAATCACGCGAGTTACAGAAACGTGGCTGTGTCGCTGCGGCCACTCGAAGGACAAACCATTCTGCGACGGAAGCCACGAAGCGGCGGGTTTCCTGGCTTCCGGCGTGGATGGCTGAGACGCCGCAGTGCACTTGCGGAACTCCGGTTGCATCACCACGTTCCACTTAGTGAGGGGGCTGAATTGGAATTGAGGCCCATGCCATGTCTGCTATCGGTGTCGCCAGCGGCGCCACAAAGTCCGGCGTAATAGGCGCCAGGGCGGAATTTCGCCGCTCGGATTATTATTTCTCACGCACGCAATCCAGCGCAATGCGCGACCTGCCTTGGGCGGATCGCAGCAAGCCAATCCGCTCGTGGAATCGCATGGCTGCTTACGCGGCTGTTGCAGTGACGATCGGCGCGCTCGCGGCCAACGTGATCTAGTAGAAGATCGCAACGTTCTGGCGCGCCCCTATCACGGGTGCGCCGTCCGCGTTCCACAGCGTCATGGCTTGTGAAGAGTAGCCCTGCTGCGCATTTTCGGCGCGACTCCGGATCAGCCACCAGCCATCCGTCGTGGCCGGCGCATCGCTCAATACTTCCATGCTCCAAGTCATCGTGCTGATCGGCGCGCCTTGCGGGAACAGCACCATGGCTGCTGGCGGTGGCGCATCGGCAAGGGCGATCAGCGGCACGATGCCGTGATGGGCTTCCTGGTCGCGATGGCGAAACCAGATGAGATATTCCGGATCGGCGGCCGGCGTGAACGGACGCGCTCCGCCGGCCATTCGGCTCTCGAAATGCTGCTGGAAGCTGATCGTGGATCGATCGCCTGGAAAGAAGGGTTCGCTCTCCACGATCGTCTTCACGTGCGGCTTGGGCAGTGTCACGAAGTTGAGTGCCGATGGCCGCGCGACACCGAAGCTCAATATGGCGCGTGCCGCCAATCCTGCTTCTCCCGTGAGATCGACGCCGACAAACACGGCCGACTTGCCGCGGCGCAGAACTGACGCCGTCATCGTCAGTGGCCCTGCGGCCGGTCCGATGAGCGTAAACTGGGCCGACCTCAGCGGCGGGAGATCGGGGACGGCGCGTTTCGCGGCTTCCACGCATAGCGCCGCGGACAAGCCGCCATAGGCGGTGCGGCCCTGGAGCCAGTCATCGGAGATGACGACACCAAAACGTCCGTCGTCTTCTGCTATGCCGGCAAGCAGATCGCAGAAACTTGTCATCAGGCTGCCTGTGCCTGCTGTTCGGACAGATGCGCCAAGGCATCGCGCAGGACCTGGATGCCCGCGCCCTGGCGCGTCGCGTTCTCGCTAAGATGGCGGCGAAACAGCCGCGCCCCCGGGCGGCCGTTGAACAAGCCGAGCATGTGCTTCGTCATCGCGTTCAGCGGCACGCCCTCGGCAAGCTTGCGTTCGACATAGGCGAGGTAGCCCGCAACGGCGGTGTCCACGCTCTGCGGCTCGTCGCAAAAGAAGCGCGGATCGACGTCGGCGAGTATCGCCGGTGTGTGATACGCCGCGCGGCCCAGCATCACGCCGTCGACATGGGCGAGATGCGCTTGGGCCTCGTCGAGCGTGCCGATGCCGCCATTGAGAATGATGGTAAGCGCGGGATTCTCGCGCTTCACCCGGAAAACGAGGTCGTAGTCGAGCGGCGGGACGTCACGATTTTCCTTTGGCGACAGGCCTTCGAGCCATGCCTTGCGAGCATGCACAGCGAATGTCTCGACGCCGACGGCGGAGCAGGCTGAGATCATCGCGCGCAGCGACACTTCTGGCTCCTGATCATCCACGCCCAACCGGCACTTCACTGTCACGGGAATGCTCACGGCCTCGCGCATCGCCGCTACGCACTCGGCAACGAGCGACGGCTCGCGCATCAGGCAAGCGCCGAAACGCCCGGACTGCACACGATCCGACGGGCAACCAACATTCAGATTGACCTCGTCATAACCAAAGCCTTCGGCGACCTTCGCGGCTTGGGCCAGCAGGGCCGGATCCGAACCGCCGAGCTGCAGCGCCACCGGATGCTCGCTCGCATCAAAACCGAGCAGATATTCCTGGTCGCCGCGCATCACAGCCTGTGCCGTAACCATCTCAGTGTAGAGCAGGGCGCGCCGCGTCAGCAGACGGTGGAGGACACGGCAATGTGTGTCGGTCCACTCCATCATTGGGGCTATGCAGAATTTATGTGCTTGATTTACAGGCATTTTCTCGAAGATTGATAGGGTGTTTGTCTCTTCGCAGCGACGGGTATTCGACAGCTAGCATCGGATCACTGCGAAGTCCAAGTTGCGGCTTATTGCCGATTTATCGACATGTCTTGAAGGCGCGGGAGGTGCGATCGTTCGTGCGGGCAAGTCTCACGTTGCGGCAGCCAGTCGGCGATGCCGAAGGCCGTCGATCGCAAAGAGAATCAGTTGCGTAAGTGAATCGGTGCCATCCAGTGAGTCGCGACAATCGACGCAGGAGCACTTTGGGTAGCTCCTCGAAAGCGCTATTATGGACAGGCCAAGTTCGTAGTGGAGTCGGTCATGATCTGGGCGGTGGCAGTCTTGGGACTTCTCTTGCTTGCCGGCGGCGCATATCGCGAATACTTCGCCGAAGATGAAGACACGCAAGGCGAAGGCTCGCTCATAACAAATGGATTGTTCGTTGCAGGCGTCTTCTTCCTGGCCTGCGCTGGATTGTACGGTCTATATCGCGCGCTCTTCCTTTGAACGATTGAATATTTGGAAGTGCGCAATTGCAGCGATGCGCTCCGCTTGCGTGAACGCTGTGGCCGCTGCTGCTTGTCTAGGAGGCGGAAAGCGCGGATGGCTTGTCGGTGCTCAATCCGGCGATCACCGCATCATTGACCGTTTCGAGCCAGATGAACTCGAGCTGATCACGGGCCTCCTGCGGAATCTCGTCGTAGTCGCGCCTGTTGCGCGCCGGGAGCATCACCCGCTTGATTCCCGCGCGTGCCGCGGCGGTGACCTTTTCTTTGATGCCGCCAACGGGCAGCACAAGGCCACGCAGGCTGATCTCGCCCGTCATCGCGGTGTCATTCCGAACGGTACGCCCGGTCATGAGCGAGGTCAGGGCCATGAACATCGCCACGCCCGCGCTCGGCCCATCCTTGGGCGTTGCGCCTGCCGGAACATGCACATGAATGTCGCTCTTCTCGAACTTCGCTGGATCAATGCCGAGCGCAGCAGCTGAACTTTTCACCACGCTGAGCGCCGCCTGCACGCTCTCGCGCATGACTTCGCCAAGCTGCCCGGTGAGGATGAGCTTGTCGCTGCCGGGGATACGCGTGGCCTCGATGAAGAGTATGTCGCCGCCAACGGGTGTCCAGGCAAGGCCGGTCGCAACTCCCGGTGTGCTGGTGCGCAGCGCGACCTCATCCTCAAATACCGGCGCACCTAACGTTTCCGCCAGATCGTTCTTGCCGATCTGCACAGGACCGCTGGCACCTTCGGCGATGCGCACCGCGGCGTGGCGAAGGACCTTGGCGATCTGTCGCTCAAGATTGCGGACGCCTGCTTCACGCGTGTAGTGCTCAATGATCTCGCGGATTGCTTCATCACCCAGCTCGGCCTGTCCGGGTTTGAGTCCGTTAGCCTCCATCTGGCGGCGGACAAGATAGCGTTTGGCGATCTCGAATTTTTCACTCGCCGTGTAGCCGGGGAGGCTGATGATCTCCATGCGGTCGCGAAGCGGCCCTGGAACGGTGTCGAGTATGTTCGCGGTTGTTATGAAGACGACTCGGCTGAGATCGAAAGGTACGGCAAGATAGTTATCCCGAAATGTGCTGTTCTGCTCCGGGTCAAGAACCTCGAGCAGGGCTGCGCCAGGATCGCCCTGGATGCCGGACCCCAACTTGTCGATCTCGTCCAGCATCATCACGCAGTTGCGCGACCCTGCTTTGCGGATAGCCTGGATGATGTTGCCAGGTAGTGCACCGATATAGGTCCGACGGTGACCGCGGATCTCGGCCTCATCGTGAACGCCGCCCAGACTGACACGCACGAATTTGCGTTGCATGGCGCGCGCGATTGACTGGCCCAATGACGTCTTGCCCACGCCCGGCGGCCCGACGAAGCAAAGGATTGGCGCCTTGCCCTCCGGCGCAAGCTTGCGCACTGCGAGATATTCGACGATGCGTTGTTTGATTTTCTCAAGACCGAAATGGTCTTCGTCCAGAATGCGACGCGCCTGGGCCACGTCGATCGGCGCTTCATCCGGAATGGCCCAAGGCAGGTCGATGAGCCAGTCCAGATAAGTGCGTATCATGCCGTATTCGCCAGCGGCTTCCGGCATGCGCTCCAGCCGTTTCAGCTCCTTGCGCGCTTGATCATCGACCTCTTTCGGCATCTGGGCCTTGGCAATTGCCGCTGTCAGATCCGCGATTTCTGCAGCCTTGCCCTGGTCGTCACCTTCGCCGAGCTGGCGCTGGATCGCGGCCATCTGTTCCCGCAGCAGAACCTCGCGCTGTCGCGCGTCGAGCGCTGTCTTGGTCTGCCGGCCGATTTCCTGTGACAGACGCAATACCTCGATGCGGTGGGCCAGAAGGCGCGAGACTTTCTCCATCCGCGCGCTGATCTCGACGGTCTCGAGAATCTCCTGCTTTTCTTCGGGCTTGATATCCATGTAGGCCGCGGCGAGATCGGCGAGCGCCGCCGGCGAACTCACGCTTTGGATGGCTGCTATCAGTTCGGGTGGCGCCTGCGGCAGCAATTGCAGAGATTCCACGGCCTGCTGCCGCAGCAGCTCGAAGCGCGCCTCGATTTCGGACGATGAGCTCTCGGGTTCAGAAATGCGCAGGATGCGCGCGACCATGAATGGCCAACCATCAAGGAATTCCACGATCTGGAATCGCTGATCCCCCTGACAGACGAGATGAGTGCTTCCATCCGGTGCAGTGACATAGCGCATGATATTGGCGACGGTGCCGAACCGATGCATTTCGAGTGCCGAGGGCTCGCCAGTATCGGCATCGCGTTGCATCAGGATGCCGATCTGGCGCTGCTCGCGGACGGCCTGCTGCGCCGCTGCCACCGAGCGTGTTCGTCCCACCGTGACCGGCAGCACGACGCCGGGAAAGAGTACGAAGTCGCGCACGGGCACAACGATAATCGCGTCCGATGGCACCGGCTTTGATCCAGTCTGGTCGCGCGCGTCGCTTGCTCGCGCCTCGATCTCAGCCATGGTTGGCCTCAGCCTTCTTCAGGGCCACGATCAAACAACCATCAACAGATGTGCTGTGGACGCTGCTGTAACGTCCTGCTGGCAGACCGATGCGGCGGAAGAAGCGGCCCTGAGGAAGTTCGAGGCGATGGATCACAGCGGTTCGCAATTCGCGGGGCAGTTGTCGCACGCCAGACAGGACAAGGGCGCCGCCCTCTATCCGGGTTTCTACGCGATCCGGATTCACTCCCGGAAGCGCAACGAAGATCAGAACCTCCAGCGGCGTCTCAAGAACATCGACCGGCGGCTCCCATTGCGGA
>DASZCC010000190.1:0-2541 GCA_035943485.1 Rhizomicrobium sp.
GTGCCGATCTTCCAGGGCTTCGACGCCCAGACCGTGAGCGAGCTGATGGCCATGCTCCGCGCCCAGGCGCTGAATGCCGGCGATCTCATCTCGGTGCCCGGCGAGCGCGCGGCGGCGATGTACTTCGTGGTGGCCGGCGAGATCGAGGCCCAGCTGCCGACCCAGAAGCTGCGCTTCGGCGCCGGCGAATACTTCGGCGAACTCGCCCTGCTGCACGAGACGATGCGCGAGGCGACGATCGTCGCGGTGGCGTCGACCCGCCTGCTCGCGCTGTCGGCGCGTGATTTCGAAGGCCTGATGCGCAAGCGCCCCGACCTCAAGGAGCGGATGCAAAAGGTGGCCGCGCAACAGACCCAGCGTGCCGAGGGCGCCTTCTCCGAAAACGAGATCAAGGCCGCGACGAAGATCATCGAGGACGGTGAGTAGAGTTCGCGCGTAGCACCCCAATTCCGTCATCGCCGGGCTTGTCCCGGCGACCCATACGCTCCGTGGTGCAGTTGTGCGTATGGGTGGCGGGGACAAGCCCGGCCATGACGATGAAAGTTGAGGGCTCGATTCTTGAGGCCATTTCAAACGGAGTCCATGCGTGCGTCGCGAACGCATCCGTTTTCAGCGCGCCGGACGGAATCCGGGCGAGCATCGGGACGCGGTTTCGTTTTGCCGGGGGACAAACGGCTTACGAAGGGTGCGAGAAAATACTTCAGACCGCACTGTCAGGCGTGCGAAGGCGGTGCTCGCGCGTTCATGGTACCGATCTCTTTCCTGAGAAACGGGCACAAAAAAGCCGTCCGTGATTTTCACGGACGGCTTGGATGCACCTATGGGGACATAGCTCAGATGGTGCCGGCAGAGACTCGGTTCAAGAGGGAATGCCCACGCGTTTATCAACATGTCATGGCCCGCCGGAGTGCGGGCCACCCAGGTGAGGCGAGACCGGCGATCGAAGAATTATTCGGCGCTAAACTTTCGCGACCGCGGCGCGCCAACTGGGTGGCCCGCACTCCGGCGGGCCATGACAGGGTTTGGTCGAGTGCTTCCTTCTCCTGGCCAAAACCGCGACGCTTCCCCGATATTCTGACAAAAACTATCGCTAACCCGTCACGTCAGGTCCGTAAATGGGTTGAACGCGACCTCCCAGAGATGCCCGTCCGGGTCGGCGAAGTAGCCGGAGTAGCCGCCCCAGAACACCTCGCGCGGTGTCTTCACCGCCCGCGCGCCGGCGGCGATCGCCTCGGCGTAGGCGCGGTCGACGCCCTCCTTCGACGGTTCGTTATGCGCCAGCGTCACGCCGGAGAAGCCGCGGCCCTCGGGCGACACCTCGGCATCCTCCGCCAGCTTGTCGCGCGGATAGAGCGACAGCCACGTCCCCTCGAGCGCGAAGAACACGACGTCGTCGTCCGGCTTGTGATTGTGCGTCGGCCAGCCGAGTCCGTCGCGATAGAAGGCGAGCGCGCGCGGCAGGTCGCTCACGCCGAGCGTCACCAGTCCGATCTTCGGTTTCATGGCGCGTGGTAGATCGCGATCTTGTTGCCGACCGGATCGCGCAGATAGGCACCGAACCAGGTCTGCTTCTCCGGCGGACGATAGCCGGGCTTGCCTTCGCACGTTCCGCCATTGGCCAGACCAGCGGCATGCGCGGCCTGGACCTGATCCAGCGATGGCGCCTTGAAGGCGATCATCGTGCCATTGCCGAAGCTCGCCGCCTTCTTGTCGAAAGGCGTGCAGATATAGACGCAATGATTGTCCGACCCGCGCGGCCCGTAGCCGATCCAGCCGCCATCGGCGAATTTACGCTCATTGCCGATCGCGCCAAACACCGCGTCGTAAAATCGGCCGGACTCCTCGCTGTCCCTGGCGCCGATGGTCACGTAACCGATCATCATGCTCCCCTCCATGGTTGCGCTAAGCATACCCAAGGACAAAGAACATAACAAGAACGAATAGAGTCGCTCACGGGACTTTAAACACGGTCTCCGGCAGGTCGACCCAGGCGCAGCGCCCGCCATCCGTCGCGGAAATGTTGGGCTGCGGCAGGGCATCGCCCGCGAAACAGCCGCCAGCAATACCGGTGTCGTCGGGCATGAAGCCGAAGGACTTCCACCACAGCGTCGTGCCGCAATTCGCGCAGAAGTGCCGCCGGTATCCGGCCGGACCATCCTTGGCGTAGACGTTCGTCTTGCCCGCCGTCGCCACGACGTCGGTATCGGCGAAATAGGCCGACCAGCCGAACGCCGTGCCCGTTCGCTGCTTGCAGCTTGAGCAATGGCAGATCGCATTGAGCAGCGGCTCGCCTTTCACTTCGATCGTGCAGGCGCCGCAGCAGCAGCGCGCGATGCGGGTCGTCATCACACAGCCTCCGATCTGAATATCCCATCCGCGAACGCGCGGAACTGCGCCGGGAAATTCTCGCGCACTTGCGCCCATGCAGCGCGGAAGCCCGGCGCCTTCGCGCTGTCCTTCATCTGGTTGCGGATGGAAGCGTACTGCTCGTCGCCGAGCATGCCCTCGCGCTTCTGGTAGAAGCTGTCCTCGTAGTGCAGC
>DASZCC010000191.1:0-1672 GCA_035943485.1 Rhizomicrobium sp.
GTGAGATCGTCGAGCGCGCGCATCGTCTCCTCCACCGGCGTCACGACGTCGGTGCCATGCATCTGGTAGAGGTCGATATGATCCGTACCAAGACGATCAAGGCTGCGCGCCACCGCGTCCATGATGTGGCCGCGGCTGCCACCCATGTCGTTCGGTCCGGGACCCGTGCGGCCATAGAACTTGGTCGCAATGATCACGCTCGACCGCTTGATGCCAAGATCCTTGATCGCCTGTCCCGTGATCTTTTCGGACTGGCCGGCCGAATAGACGTCGGCGGTGTCGATGAAGTTCACGCCGGCTTCGAGCGAGCGGCCGACGACTTCCGTCGATGCCTTCTGGTCGAGGGCACCGATCGCGGCCCAGATGCCGGTGTTGTTGTTGCTGGCGAAGGTCATCGTGCCGAGGCAGATCTCGGAGACGAACAGGCCGGTGTTGCCGAGCTGATTGTATTTCATGACGCTACTCCTAGTCGCTTAAGGGAGGGGGATGAATTCCTTGTCGTCGCCGGGGATGGTGCCGAAGCGTCCGGACTTCCAATCATCCTTGGCGCGCTCAATCTGCGCGTGATCGCTGGCGACGAAATTCCACCACAGGTGCCGCTCGCCATCGAGCGGTGCTCCGCCCAGCAGCATGACACGGGTATTGCCGATGCCGCGAATGGTCGCTTTTTCGTTTGGCGCGAGGATCATCATGGTGCCGTCGCCGTGGCTCTCGCCATTCACTTCGGCGTCACCGCCGATCACAAAGATGGCGCGCTGTTCGTGCTCGTCGGTCATCACCAGCGACGCCCCGTCGTCAATCTGCGCATCAACATAGAAAATGCCGGAGAAGACCTGCACAGGTGAGGTCAGGCCGAATGCCGCGCCGGTGATAATCTTGAGCGCGACGCCGTCTTCTGTTTTCGACGGGAGCGCGGCTGAAGCCGCATGCTGGAACGACGGTGCGATCTCTTCATCCTTCACCGGCAGTCCGACCCAGCTCTGGATGCCATGTAACCGATGCCCGCGTGCGCGTACCTCCGGCCCGGTGCGCTCGGAATGCGCGATGCCGCGGCCTGCTGTCATCCAGTTCACGTCGCCGGGCTGAATCTCCTGTACCGTGCCGAGCGTGTCGCGATGCATTTGGGAGCCTTCGAACAGATAGGTGACGGTGGCCAGGCCGATATGCGGATGCGGCCTCACGTCGATGCCGCGCCCGGGCGGGAATTCCACCGGGCCGAAATAATCGAAGAAGACGAACGGTCCGACAAAGCGCTGTTCGATGGCGGGCAGCAGGCGGCTCACATGAAATCCATCACCCAGGTCACGCGGCTTGCCCTTAATGACGATCATGCTGTTTCTCAGATGGGAGGAAGTATCGTAATCTCCGGCCAGACTTCGCGCCAGCGCGACGCCTTCTCGCCATATCGCTCGGGATGAAAATTCGGCATGTGGTTGGGACGCACGGTCAAATTTGCGATATCCCCGATGCCTCTGGGGGCATAAAGATCGCGCGCGGCGTTGAGGCCAACCATCGCGCAAGGCATCAGGAAACGATCGATGCCATCGGTAGCTTTGCCGAGCGGCGGGTAGGGCGTGCCGAATTTCTCCTGATACCAGATGTGCACGCGCGCCTGATTGCGTACCTCGATCTCGATGTCGCCGAATAGCGCCCTCGCGCGGCGTATCACGGC
>DASZCC010000192.1:0-5517 GCA_035943485.1 Rhizomicrobium sp.
CTGTTCGCGACGCTGCCCTACGAGATGCCCAAGCTGCTGTTCCACGACGTGGAGGCGGGCACCGCAATGATGACGGCGGGTCTGAAGATGGACGATCCGAAGTTCCTGCAGAACTATCTCGTCACCAACGCGCGCCAGCTCGGCATGGCGGGCAAGATCCTGTTCCCGATTCCGGAACGCGGTCTGGCGCAGCGCCTCTATCGCATCGAGGCGAAGACGGTGCTGGTGTGGGGCGACAGCGACAAGATGATTCCGTCCGCCTACGCGCACGCTTTCAAGAAGGCGATCGCGGGTTCGGAGCTTGTCTCGGTTGCCGAGGCGGGCCATGCGGTCAATCTGGAGAAGCCCGACCAGGTGCTGCAGGCGATCAGCCGGCTGGGCTAGGCGGCCGCTATGGCCACCCTGGAACGCAGGAAACTGATCCGGCAGGCAAAACCTTCCGGATCATAATGCGTTTCCACTTTGCCGCCGCGCTCGCGTGACGCGCTGAACTTGATCACCCGCGCGCCGAAGCCGTCACGCTCCGGCGGCTTCGGCACGGGTCCGCCGCGCTCGACCCAGTCCATCACCACGCGATTGTCGTCGTCGCTTGCTTCCTCGATTTCCCAGGTGAACGTGACTGTTCCATCGGGCACCGACAGCGCGCCGTACTTGATGGCATTTGTCACAAGCTCATGGATGCCCAGCGCGAGCGCGCCGCCGGTACCTTCCGACAGAGTGAGTTTGGGGCCCGCGAACTTGATGCGCGACGATCCGATCTCACCAAATGGTGCCAGCGTCGCGGCGGCAAGCGAGTTCATGTCGAGCACGGTGTAGTTGCCGGCCAGCGCGAGGTCGCCGGCGGCGCTCAACGCATGCAGGCGGCCGAGGAACTTCTTGAGGAACGCGTTCACCGCCGGATCGGGCGGACGCGGGCGGGAGCTGTTGGCCATCGAGTCGATGACGGTGATCAGGTTCTTCAGGCGGTGGCGCGCCTCACCGATCATCATATCGCGCTGATCGTCCGTCATGCGGCGTTCGTGGATGTCGCTCAGCAGCGAAACCCATTCCTCCACCTTGCCGTCCTCGTCGAGCAGTGGCACGGCGCGCATCACATGCCATCGCCACGTGCCGTCGGACGGATCGCGCAGGCGAATCTCAGCGCGCGCCATCTCGCCGGTGAAATGGCGGTCGGCCGGCAACAGCAGCTTGCGATCGTCAGGATGGACAGCCTCTAGCCAGCGCTGCCCGGCGTAATCAGGCCAGGGCATGCCGATGAGTTTGGACAGATCGGGCTGCTGTCCCTCGATGCGGCCATCGCCATCGGACACGATGATCGCCTCCGATAGCGTGGCGATCAGGCGGCGATAGCGGACGCCCCAACGCCGGCTCTCCCGGAACAGCGAGCGGGCGAAAAGGCCCAGGCACACCTGCACGAATGCTGCGGTGCCGAAGGTCCAGATGTCGATGACCGGGAAGATGAAGCCGACGCCGGCGAGGCAGATTGCCAGCGAGCCGATTCCAATCCAGACGCCGAAGGCACCCGTCAGGATGAGGGCCGGGAACAGGAACAGCACGCCGATCGGGCCGATGGAACCTGCGAGCAGCCATGCGATGGCAAGTACGATTGCCGCCGCCGCCAGCCGGGGACCGAACCTGATGCCGCCATCGAGGTCCTGCGGCGCGTCCGAGGTGGTTCCCAGAACGCCCGAGGAGAAGAGGCCACGCAGCCAGATCTGGAAACTGTTTCGCACACGCACACCAATCGACAGCGAGGAATCCCAGTCTACCAAGACGCGCAATCGTCGCCAGCGCCGCTTTTGCGGCGACAGAACTTGACTTTCTGTCACCAGAAGCAAACCGTTTCGTCAAATAACAAAAGACGGCACGGGGAGTGCGCATGGCACACGAATTCGATCTCGTCATTCGCAATGGCAGCGTCGCAGACGGCCGCGGCGGTCCGGTGTTTACCGGTGATGTCGCCGTCAGCGGCGGCAAGATAGCGGCGGTCGGCACGTTCGAAGGCACGGGCGCTGAGGAGATCGACGCGAAGGGCCGTCTCGTGACGCCGGGCTTCGTCGACATTCACACGCACTATGACGGCCAGGCCACGTGGGATGCGCGGCTCAATCCTTCGAGCTGGCACGGCGTGACGACAGTGGTGATGGGCAATTGCGGCGTCGGCTTCGCGCCGGTGCGCAAGGCCGACCACACACGCCTGATCGAATTGATGGAAGGCGTCGAGGACATTCCGGGCGCCGCGCTGCACGAAGGCCTGAAGTGGAACTGGGAAAGCTTTGGCGAATATCTCGATGCCGTGGAGAAGACGCCGCATGACATCGACATCGCCGCCCAGCTGCCGCATGGCGCGTTGCGCGTCTATGTGATGGGCGAGCGTGGCGCGAACCTTGAACCGGCGACGGCCGATGACATCGCACAGATGCGCCGCATCAGCGCCGATGCGATGCGTGCTGGCGCGCTGGGCTTCTCGACCTCACGCACGCTGAACCACAAGACGGTGAAGGGCGACCCCACGCCGTCGCTGCGCGCGACAGAGGAAGAACTCCACGGCATCGCGATGGGCTTGAAGGATGCGGGCTCGGGCGTGATCGAGATGATCTCCGACTGGCCCGATCTCGAACAGGAGTTCGGCATGGTGCGCCGCCTGGTCGAGGCGTCCGGCCGTCCGCTCACGCTGTCACTGGCGCAGGGCCACAACTCGGCGCATGGCTGGCGCAAAATTCTCACACTGATCGAGAAGTCTTCCGCGGAAGGCCTGCCGATCAAGGCACAGGTCGCACCGCGCCCGATCGGCGTGCTGCTGGGCCTGCAGGGCACGATCAATCCGTTCATCACCCATGCCGCCTATCAGGCGATCAAGGACAAGCCGCTCGCCGAGAAGGTGGCCGCGATGCGCGATCCCGCCTTCCGCGCGAAAATTCTGGAAGAGAGCGTCGAGCGGCAGAAGGGTCATCCGCTGGCGCGCGGCATCATGGCGTTTGACCGCATGTTCCCGCTCGGCGATCCACCGAACTACGAGCCGCCGAAGGAAACGTCCATCGCCGCGATGGCGGAGCGCTCGAACCGCACGGCGTCCGAAATTGCCTACGACCTTCTGCTGGAGAACGAGGGCAGGGCGTTCCTGTTCTCGCCCTTCGCCAACTATGCCGAATACAACCTCGACCATTGCGGCGAGATGATCGCGCACAAGGATTGCGTGATGGGTCTGGGCGATGGCGGCGCGCATGTCGGCATCATCTCGGACGCCAGCTTCGCCACCTATCTGCTGACGCATTGGGGCCGCGATCGTGGTCACGGCATGTTCGACGTCGGTTATCTCGTGAAGCGCCAGACGATGGACACGGCGCGCGCCGTCGGCCTCAACGACCGGGGCGTGATCGCGGTGGGGCTGAAGGGCGACCTCAACATCATCGACATGGACAAGCTCGAGGTCGAAGCACCGTCGATGGCCTATGACCTTCCGGCGGGCGGCAAGCGCCTGCTGCAGGGCGCAAAAGGCTATGACGCGACGATCGTCTCGGGCGAGGTGATCTATCGTAACGGCAAGGCAACGGGCGCGCTGCCCGGCAAGCTGATCCGCGGGCCGCAGGGTTAGCGCCATGCAGATCCGCCCGCTCGAAACCCATGTCGCCTGGCATCATGACGATGTGCAGGACGAACGCGCCTGGACCGTCGAGCTGACGGATGCCGACAAGCGCGAGCTCGATCACGCGCTGACGGCGGCGAAGGCGCATTCCGACAATCTGCTCGACATCGGGCTGGCGCAGTTTCCGCTCGATGGCCTGAAGCAGAAGATCGAGGGCATCGCTGCCGATCTGATTGACGGTCCGCGCGGCTTCGTGCGCATCCGGACGCTGGATACGTCGCGCTACTCCGACGACGATCTGACGATGCTCTATTGGGGCATCGGTATCCATCTCGGCGATCCGTGGCCGCAGAACCACTTCGGCCATGTGATGGGCGACGTGACAGATCAGGGCAAGCGGCTCGACGATCCAACACTGCGCGGCAACGAGATCGGCGGCCTCGCGCTCGACTATCACACCGATGGCGCGGACATCATTGGGCTGATGTGCCTGCGCAAGCCGAAGACCGGTGGGCTGTCCTGTGTTGCCAACGTGGTGGCGATCTATAACGAGCTGGTCGAAAAGCGGCCCGACCTGATCGAGGCGCTCTATCAGCCGCTGCCTTACGATGCGCGGCAGGAACAGGCGAAGGGCCAGAAGCCCTATTACATGTTCCCGATTTTCACGGAGCATGACGGCCGGCTGTTCTGCCGCTTCATCCCGCAATATGTGCTGGCCTCGCAGAAGCATGCGGAAGCGCCGCGCCTGACGGACACGCAACGCGAGGCGCTGCAGACGATCAGCGACATGGCACGCGACCCGCGCAACAACGTCTACATGGACCTAGCACCCGGCGAGATGCAGTTCATCAACAACTACCATGTGCTGCACGGCCGCCAGGAATATCAGGACGACATCGCCAACGGCTACAAGCGCCATCTCAAGCGCCTGTGGCTGTCGACCCGTCACCTGAAGGACCGTCCCGATCATTTCCGCCGCCGCGAGCATTCGCACTGGGCGGACAACATCTCGGTCAGCCGCATCAAGGCGGTCGAGAGAACGCATTGAAGACTTGCTGTCATCCACGGCGAGCATCGCGCAGCGATGCGAGGGAAGGGGATCCACGACTGGATTCCGCGCCCGGTCGTGGATCCCCTTCCCCTCGCTGTCGCTCGGCCGGGGATGACAAGTTTTTTGATATCACCCCGTTGCGCGGAGACCCATTACCATGACTTTCAGTTTCGGCGACATCGTCGATGCCGTGTCCGATATCGTGCCACCGGGCTCGCCGGCCTTCGTGCATGGCAGCCGTGTGATCAACTGGGGCGAAGCGACGGCGCGGATGAACAACATCGCGCGCAACCTGCACGCCCGCGGCGCCAAGCCCGGCGACAAGGTGGCGTTCTACCTGCGCAACGGCATCGAGTATGGCGAGCTGACAGGCGCATGTTTCCTGGGGCGCCTGACGCATGTGAACGTCAACTACCGCTACAAGCCGGAAGAGGTCCGCTACATCGTCGACAACTCGGATGCGACCGTCGTCGTCTACGCCCGCGAGTTCCGCGACAACGTCGCCCAGATCCACAACCAGCTCGACAAGGTGAAGGTGTTCGTCGAGGTCAACGACACGACCGATGTCGCGGCGTTCGCCGTGCAATATGAGAAGCTCGCCACCTCCGGAGACGGCTCCAAGCTCGGGTTCGAACGCTCGCCGCATGATCAGGTGATCGTCTACACCGGCGGCACGACCGGTATGCCGAAGGGCGTGATGTACGCACAGGGCGAGCTCGCGACTACGCTGCTTGCGCGCATGGTGCTGGCGACCGGCCGCATGCCGGAATCGGTGCAGGAAATAGTGGCGTTCGTGAAAGCCGCCGGCGACATGAACACGCGCTATCTGCCTGCCTGTCCGCAGATGCACGGCACCGGCTTCTTCGGCACCATGTCGACG
>DASZCC010000193.1:0-10121 GCA_035943485.1 Rhizomicrobium sp.
ATCGAGCATGGCCGGTTCTCCGGCGAGATCGGCTGGATGGGCGTGAACCGCAAGGTGATCGACAACCGCAAGCCGCTGCTGTTCGGCAAGGGCGGCAATCTCAAGCGCGTCTGACTACACGATAAATCTGTCAATTCTGCAGGGCAGGATGGCGCTGACGTCCCTGTTCGGTCGGCTGCGCGCATTGCATACTGACCGCCTGTACAATGGAGAGCGCCCATGAGCGACTATGGTTTCAACACGCTTGCCGTCCACGCCGGCGCGCAGCCTGACCCGGCCACGGGCGCGCGCGCGACGCCGATCTATCAGACGACGGCCTTTGTGTTCGAGGATGCCGATCACGCGGCGGCGCTGTTCAACCTGCAGGTCTTCGGCAACATCTATTCGCGCATCATGAACCCGACGAATGCAGTGCTGGAAGAACGCGTCGCGGCGCTGGAAGGCGGCCGCGCGGCGCTGGCCGTCGGCTCAGGCCATGCGGCGCAGCTCATCGCGCTGCACACGCTGATGAGCCCCGGCGACAACATCGTGGCGGCGCGCCAGCTCTATGGCGGTTCGATCAACCAGTTCAGCCAGGGCTTCGCGAAGTTCGGATGGCATGTGAACTGGGCCGACACGCGCGATCCGGAGAGCTTCAAGTCTGTGATCAACGATCGCACCCGCGCGGTGTTCATCGAGAGCATCGCCAATCCTGGCGGCATCATCAGCGACATCGAGGCGATCGCCGGCACCGCGCATGCGGCCGGTGTGCCGCTGATCGTCGACAACACGCTGGCGTCGCCTTATCTCATCCGTCCGATCGAATGGGGCGCGGACATCGTGCTGCACTCGGCGACGAAATTCCTCGGCGGCCACGGCAATTCTATGTGCGGCATCATTGTGGATTCCGGCAAGTTCGACTGGGGCAGCGGCAAATTCCCGACCTTGTCGGAGCCCTGCCCGTCCTATCACGGCATGAAACTGTGGGAGACGTTCGGCGACATGGCCTATGCCATCGCCTGCCGGGTGCTGGGCCTGCGCGATCTCGGGCCCGCGCTGTCGCCGATGAATGCCTTCCTGGTGCTGACCGGCACGGAGACGCTGCCGCTTCGCGTGCAGAAGCATTGCGACAACGCGCTTGCCGTGGCGCAATGGCTGCAGAAGAACCCGAAGGTCGCGTGGGTGAACTATGCGGGGCTGGAGGACAATCCGAGCTATGGCCTGCACCGTACCTATTGTCCCAAGGGCGCCGGTTCGGTGTTCACCTTCGGCCTCAAGGGCGGCTATGACGCCGGCGTGAAGATCGTCAACGGCGTGAAGCTGATCAGCCACCTCGCCAATGTCGGCGACACGCGCAGCCTGATCATCCATCCGGCCTCTACGACGCATCGCCAGCTCAACGACGACGAACGCGTGAAGGCCGGCGCCGGCGGTGACGTGATGCGCTTGTCGATCGGTATCGAGAGCGTCGAGGACATCATCGCCGACCTGGATCAGGCGTTCGCGCTGTAGCTCCGCATCTCGAAGGCATGCCACACCGCGGTGCAGAGCAGCAGCGCCGCGGTGAGCTGATGCGCCGCCGCGAGCGCTTCCGGCGCCTGCAGCATCAGGGTCACGATGCCGAGCACGATCTGGAACAGCGTGAGGTGCAGCAGCGCGTTTGAGCTGCGACGGGCGAATCCTGTCAGCTTGCGGCTGCGCTCACGCCACCACAGCGCGAAGACACTCAACGCGACGATATACGCTCCGATGCGGTGATCGAACTGCGCCGTGCCCGCATTCTCGAAGAAATTGATCCACCACGGCCGCTGCACGAACGCGTCCTCGGGCATGAAGCGGCCATCCATTGACGGCCAGGTGTTGTAGATGAGGCCGGCATGCAGACCTGCGACAAGCGCGCCGAGCAGCATCTGAAAGTAGATGAGGACAGCAACTAGAAGCGCTGCTCCCTCTCCCCCTCCGGGGGAGAGGGTCGGGGTGAGGGGGTGGTGAAGAACTGAGCTCGATGCCAACGACCCGCTCCCTCTGCCCCGCAGGTACTCAAGAGCTGCCCATACGATCGCGACGAGCAGCAGCAGCGCAATTCCCAGATGTATCGCCAGCCTGTACTGCGAAACGCTCACGCGTGTCTCGAGGCCGCTCTCCACCATCCACCAGCCGACGAAACCCTGCAGTCCGCCGAGCGCGAACAGCACGAGCATGCGCGGCCACTCGCTGCGCCGGATCGCGCCCACCCAGGCGAACCACACGAACGGCACGAAGAACAGCACGCCGAGCAAACGTCCGAGCAGGCGATGCGCCCACTCCCACCAGAAGATGCCTTTGAAGGCATCGAGGCTCATGCCCCGGTTCTCGTGGATGTATTGCGGGATGCGCTGGTACTTGGCGAACGCCTCCTGCCACGCCTGATCCGTCAGCGGCGGGATCGCGCCCATGATCGGATCCCATTCCGTGATCGATAAGCCCGAACCGGTGATGCGCGTCAGGCCGCCGACCGTGACCATCGCCAGGATGATCGCTGCAATCGCCAGCAGCCACAGGCCCACGGCCTTGCGGCTGCGCCAGAAGGAAGGGATCGCGTCGGTCATGCGCACTCCATACGGCGCTGTCTGCGCCGGGTCGTTCCGCCATCTTGTCGCGGGCGCCCGGCCAACGCATCCTCGGCAAAACGGGGATGGAAACCATGGCCGACGACAGCTTCACCTTCGCGGGCGCCGATGGCGCGCCGATTTTCACCTACCGCTGGATACCCGCCGGCCCGGTGCGCGGCGTCCTCCAGATCTCCCACGGCATGGGCGAGCACGCGCTGCGCTATCGCGCGCCGCTTCAGCCGCTGCTCGATGCCGGCATCGCGATTTACGCCAACGACCATCGCGGCCATGGCCGCACCGCGCCCAGCAAGGACGCCCTTGGCGCCTTCCCGGGCGGCTTCGAGGCGCTGGTGGACGACATGGCGATCTTGAGCCGCCGCATCCGCGACGATCAGCCGGGCAAGAAGCTGATCCTGATGGGCCACTCGATGGGCTCGTTCGCGGCGCAGATCTATGTCGTGGATCACAGCAGCCTGATCGACGGCTTCGTGCTCTCGGGTTCCGCGGCGCTCGATCTGCTGCAGGCGCCGCGCGGTGGTCTGTCGGCGATCGGCGAACGCATGGCGAAACCGCGCACGCCATTCGACTGGCTGTCGCGCGATGACAAGGAAGTTGACGCCTATATCGCCGACCCGCTCTGCGGCTTCACGGTGAACGACGAGGCGCGCGCCTCGATGTTCAGCGCCGCCGCGAAAGCGCTCGATCCCAAGGCCCTCGCCCATATCCGCAAGAACCTGCCGTTCTACATATTCGCCGGCGACGAGGACCCCATCAACGCCAAGCTCACGCGCCTTCTGCCATTGGTCGAACGCTATCGCGAGGCCGGCATCAGCGACATCACGACGGATTTCTATTCCGGTGGCCGGCATGAGATGCTGAACGAGACCAACCGCGACGAGGTCGTCGCCAACCTCAAGACCTGGATCGAACGCGTCATCGCATGACACCACGCATCAAGAAGCTGATCGGCACGGTCCTCATTCTGCTCTGGGTGCCGATCTACGCGATCCTCGCCATCGGCGTGGCCGCGCATCTCCTGCCGCATGCGAGCTGGTGGGCTGCATTTCTCTACTACGCCCTCGCCGGCACGCTTTGGGCCATACCTGTGGGCGCCCTCTTCCCGTGGATGTACAGAGAACCTAAGGCGCGCTGACCGCTGCGACAGCGTGGCCATCAACCGGTCGTCCCGGCTGAAGACCCAGCAGCTTCATCACCGTCGGATGCACATCGATCTGACCGAGCCGCTTGATCTCGCCCGGCGTGACGCCCGCGCCCCAGGCGAAGAAGATGCCGTGCATCTCCACGATATTGGGATCATAGCCGTGCGTCGCCTTGAGCTGAACCGTCGGCGGCACGAACGCCAGCGGCCAGAACCAGTTGATGCCCAGCCACTTGGCCCATGAGGGATAGAGCTCCGTCCCCGCCATCCAGTAAGGCGGATGCGTCAGCAGCAGCAGATCGCCGGTGCGCGGCCCGTCGCCTAGATGGGCGAACGCCGGATAGTGGCCCTTGCGATAGACCTTCAGAAGATCGGGATAGCGCTCGAACGCCTTCGCGACACGATCGACGCTCTCGCCCTTGTCGACATAGATGAAGGAACTCGCGCCATCCGTCGCCTGATCAGCGTGGACGTCGTTCTCCGCCATCATGCGACCGAGATTGATGATCGGCCCGACATCCATCATGCCATGGTCGGTGCCGATGACCAGCGTCCCCTCCCGCCCAGGTGGCAACGCCTTGATCGCGGTCATGAGACGACCCGTGATCGCATCTGTACGGCGCACGGCATCCTGCGTCTCCGCACCTGCCACGCCATGTTCATGCGCCACGCTGTCCGGGATCGAGAAGTACAGCGCGATCAGCCGTGCATGGTTCGGACCATTGTCCTTAAGAAGCTTGAGCGCCCGATCGATGATCGTGTCATCGCTTTCGTGCTTCTTCCAGTTTACTTCCGGATTGTAATAGGTCTCGCGATAGCCGGTCTTGCTCGACCAGCGGCCGACGAAGTTGAACGCCGCGCTGCGCACGCCCTGACGCTCGGCTGCCTCCCAGATCGTCTCGCATCCCGTGCGCCACACAGAGTCGCCCGCGTCCATCCCCGGTGCGCCGAAGCGTCCCTTCTTCGGATCGACGAAGATGTTGGACATGATGCCGTGATGCTCCGGCCAGCAACCCGTCTCAAACGTCGTGTGATTGATGAGTGAGACCGTCGGGAACGCCGGCACCAGATGGCGCGACCAGGCGCCCTCACGCCTCAGGCGGTCGAAGTTAGGCGTCGGCTTCCCGGCGTCGAGTTCGGCCGGCGAGAACCCGTCGAACAGGACCACCACCACCGTCCTCTCGGGCACCGCAGCGACTGGTCCGACAGCAGCGAAAAGCGCAATCAGGCCAAGCAGCAGCCGTTTCATGAATCGCCCCCAAAGCAAAACGCGACGGAGACTAGCCCCGCCGCGCCGCAAAGTCCGCGCAATGCTGGTATGCGTCCGCTAATGCGCACCCGCGTCAGTCACGTAAAGCTTGTGCTCCTTGTAGGCGATATAGACGTGCAGCTTGCTGATGATGTTCATGCCGAAGATCAGCGGGGTCGAATCAAGCGAGTAGCCGTAAATCGGATCGCGCACATCTTTTGTGGAATGCTCGCGATAGAACGCCTTCTCGTCCACGTCCGGTCGAATGTAGATCATAGGATTCAGAACCTTCACCCCCGACACGGCGAGTGACTGGAACCGCCGTCTGATCACCGGTTCGCCACCGAGCGAGATGTCAGTCTTTTCGACATCGGGAGACGAGGCATCAACCGAGAAAAGCCGGCTTGCGTTATATGCGGCAAGCCATGTCATGGTCGAACCAGTGTCCAGGATTGCCGACATCTCATGATCGTCCAGGCCTGCATCGAACGTGATGTGATATCCGTCGGTCAATTTGAACGACGCCTCCGAGTATGCATGCGCCCAGTAAACGACCTTGCCTTCGCAATGCTCAGGTGAAAACAGATTTAGTTTTCGGGCCGCAAAATCGATGTCGACATCGAAGACTTGCAGAAGGTCGGGCGACAGAACGCCATCGATGCTGTCGTTCCGGTCGGGACGCACGATAAGACGGATACCCTTGGCTTCATTCTGCCCGAGCATCACTGAGGGCACCGTCACGCCGTTTCTCAGAACGGCACCGGATGCCGTATAAAGCTCGCCCGCGACTGGCTGCTCGCGCAAGCCGAGTTCCTTCACGATCGATTCGTTGATTTCGCTGTAGACCCCACCCGTGTCGACGAGGAAGTTGCGGGGGGTGCCGTCGACCATCACTTGCACAATGATGTCCTTGTCGGATGTGCCGAGCATGTCCAGCGAAGCCATCTGTTTCAGCGAACAGTCTTCGGCGTGCACCACGCCGGGCGCGCACGCCACAGCGAGCGCGAGCAGAATCCCCCTCATCGTCCCCCCTTTATGCAAAACGCGGCAGAGACCAGCTCTGCCGCGCCGCAACGTCCCCTCTATGCTATCAGGTGTTAGGCCTTTTCGAGAATGTGGATTGCGCAGGCGCTGCCCGCCCCGACCACGTGGGTCAGACCGATGCGCGCCCCGTCGACCTGGCGGTTGCCCGCCTCGCCGCGCAGATGGGTCGTGACCTCGTAGATATTGGCGATACCGGTGGCACCGAGCGGATGACCCTTCGACAGCAGGCCGCCAGACACGTTGACCGGCACGCGGCCACCAAGGCTCGTCGCGCCCGAGTCGATCAGCCGGCCGGCCTCGCCGTCCTTGCACAGGCCGAGGTTCTCGTAATGAACGAGCTCGGCCGTCGCGAAGCAGTCGTGCAGTTCGACCAGATCAACCTCGTCCGGCCCAAGCCCCGCCATCTCGTAAGCGTTCTTCGCTGCAAGGCGTGTGACGGCGTTGAAGTCCATCATCGCGATGTTGCGTGAGGTGTAGGGATCGGACGTCAGTGCGGACGCACGCACCTTCACGGCGCGTCCCATCAGGCCAAGCTCCTTGGCCTTCTTCTCGCTGCACAGCACCGCCGCGGCTGAACCGTCGACGTTCACCGAGCACATCAGCTTTGTGTTGGGATAGGAGATCATCTCCGCGCCCATCACTTCCTCGAGCGGCGTTTCCTTCTGGTACATCGCCTTCGGATTGAGCGTGGAATGATGGTGGTTCTTCACCGACACTTTCGCGAATTGTTCGAACGTCGTGCCGTACTGGCGCGTATGCTCGAGACCGACATGGGCGAACACCGACGGCATCGTGCCGGAGCCGAGTAGGCCTTCGGTCGAGATGCCCTTGCTGCCACCGCCGCCACCGAGCAGGCCAGAGCCCATCTGTTCGCTGCCGACGCACAGCACGATGTCGTAGACGCCGGCCTTGATCGCCATCCAGCCTTCGCGGAAGGCCGTCGCGCCCGTCGCGCACGCGTTGGCGGTATTGACCACCGGGATACCGGTCTGCCCGATCTCGCGCAGGATGCGCTGGCCGACGCCGGCGCTCGCCTCGAACAGGTTGCCGCTATAGAGCGCCTGCATGTCGTGAATGGTCAGCCCGCAATCGTCGAGCGCCATCAGCGCGGCCTGCGCGCCGAGCTCGGGTACGCTGCGTTCGGGGAAGCGCCCGAACTTGATCATGTCGGTTCCTACGACATAGACGTCGTTGCTCATGGCGTTCTCCCTTACGTCCTGGGTTCAAAGAAATAGGCAAGGTACGAATTGCCGTCCTTGTCTTTTTGCGGCACCGGCTTGATCACGATGTTCACCGGCATGTCGAATTTTATCTTCTCCGGCACCGGCTCCACACCGAGCAGATTGCCTTTCAGCGTTCCGCCGCCATCGACATCCACAATCGCAGAGATGAATGGCACCGGCACGCCGGGAAAATTCCGGTGCACCACCGTGAAATTGTAGAGCTTGCCCGTCGTGCCGAGCTTGATCGACTGGAGACCGGTGCGTGCGCCGCACTTGCCGCATGTCTCGCGCGTGCCGACAGCGACCTCACCGCATTTCGAGCACTTCGAGCCCGCGAGGTAGGGTTCGCCGTCTTTTGGGATTTTGAGGAACGGAACCGCGCCCTTTGTCGTCGGCGCAGGTTTCACCGGCGCTGCTGCTGATGACATGCATCTCTCCCTGAATCTGGCGCGCAGCAAATCGCGGTACGCAGGGCAACGCAACTATTCCCTAGCGGAAGGGCAGTTTTCCGCGCTTTCTTGCCCTATCAAAACCACGTCGTCATGGCCGGGCTTGTCCCGGCCACCCATACGCGCAACTTCATCACAAAGCGTATGGGTCGCCGGGACAAGCCCGGCGATGACGAAAGCTTGGATCAGCTTTGAGTCTGTAACGCCCCCGCCACCAGCTCCTCCGCCTTCGCGAACAGCGCCGGATCCACTTTAGCGCCGCTAGCACCGGCGTTCTCGTCAAGCTGCGACGGCCTGCTCGCCCCCACGATCGCCGACGCTACATTCGGCTCGCGCAATACCCAGGCGAGCGCGAACTGTCCGAGCGTCAGTCCCGCGTCCTTCGCCAGCGGCTTGAGCTTCTGCACCGCTTCCAGCACAGGCTTCTCCATCCAGCGTGCGATCGCGCCCTTCATCTGGTCGGACGTGGCGCGCGTGCCCGAAGGCGGAGGAGAGTTGGGATCGTACTTGCCGGTGAGTACGCCTTGCGCGAGCGGCGACCAGACGATTTGTAAAATGCCGTTGGCCGCGCTGATCGGGATGACCTTCTTCTCGGGCCGGCGGTAAAGCAGCGAGTATTGCGGCTGGCTCGAGACGAAATGCTCGACACCGCCCATCGCGATCGAGTCCTCGATCTGCTGCGGCGACCATTCGGAGAATCCGAGCCAGCGAACCTTGCCGCTTTTCACGGCGCGGGTGAGTGCCTCCATCGTCTCTTCGAGCGGCGTGTTCACATCGTACCTGTGGCACTGATAGAGATCGACGAAATCGGTGCGCAGACGCTTCAGCGAGTCATCGAGCTGCTTTTCAATTTGCGCTCGCGACAGGCCTTGGTTCCCGCCACCCATATCGGCGAACACCTTGGTTGCCAGCACGTAAGAGGAGCGGTTCCGCCCGGCGAGCGCTTCGCCAAGTACCGTCTCAGCAGCGCCGCGGCCGTAGACGTTCGCCGTGTCGATGAAATTGATGCCCAGTTCGAACGCGCGGTTCACACAAGCAATCGCGCTGTCCTTCTCCACGCCAACGCCATAGGTGAGCCAGGATCCCAGCGAAATTTCTGAGACCTCAAGATCGCTGGCGCCGAGTTTGCGATACTTCACGGGAATTCCTTTCGCGTGCTCACACTGAAAAACAACAGCCCAAGGCTATAGCGAGGTTTACAGCGTTGAACAGGGTTAACTGGCGTCACGGGACAAGCGTGTCGCAATCCGCCAATGCGATCAGGATAGACTTACAGCTTACGCCGTTGGAGTATGTTGTCGGCGTCTATTGCGGGGAGATTCAATGCAGCGTCTTTACAAGATCACCCTGGCAGCGACTGCTGCTCTTGCCCTTTCGATCACCGGTGCCGTTGCCAAATCGCGCGCGATCTCAACCGACGGACCCTCAGTCATTCTGAATGGCAATCAGACAATCACAGAGCCCGCAGGCTCCCATGTCATGGCGATGTACATATGGTCGCGCACCTACGCGCTGCAGGATACCTCCGAAGGTTTGTCTGAGTCATCGCCGCCTTCCGACCAGGACCGCGTCGTCTTGGCCGACTTCAGCGTTGATCCGTTCACGCAAACGACGCTGTTCTGCAACCCGGCCGACGGCGCCGCAGGTCACTGCACGACGAGTGTGTTTGGCGACGTCGCGGATCTCGGCATATCGAACGGCACACCCCTGCAGCTGGGTCTAACGACGGACAACGCGGCGAACGCCTTTATTGTCGGCACGCCGATTGTTCTAGGCACGCCGGGACCCAGCGGCTTCCTTGATTGGGTACCGAAGTCTGGCGGTTACGCGACGTTCGATTTCGCTAACGAGGAGGATCCGGCGCTAGGCGCGATGGGTTTGGCGCCTCCGACAACCGCCGAAGTGATGGCCGCTCTTGCGCTCCATCCGGGCGGCGCCAATGCCAAGTTCGTCGGCTTCCAGGATTGGTTCTACAACGGCGATGAGGTCGTCGAGTACCAGTACGACGCAGCCGTGATCGCCGTCTGGACAGTGGCCGGCGTGCCGGAGCCCGCCACTTGGGCGATGCTTCTGGTTGGCTTGTTCGGACTTGGCTCCGCTGTTCGCCTTGCGAACCGCAAGAGACAACTGCCTGTCCTGGCTTGAATAGTCCGGGATCGGAATGGACGCGGCGCCTTCGGGCGCCGTTTTCATTGGTGCGCTGACATTTGACCGACCCGACGCCGGCGCCGTGATATAAACAGCAGTAACGAGAAACCGGGGAGCGAGACGATGGCCAGAAACAAGCAGTGGATCTATGCCAGCAAACCCACCGCGCAGGTAGGACCGGAGAATTTCGAAATCCAGGAAGCGGATGTGCCACGTCTCGATGACGGCCAGGTTCTGGTCCGTGCCAAACTGCTCTCACTGGATCCCGCGAGCCGTGCC
>DASZCC010000194.1:0-12906 GCA_035943485.1 Rhizomicrobium sp.
CGAGATGGTGATGCCGGGCGACAACGTGTCGATCGAGGTCGATCTGATCGTGCCGATCGCGATGGAAGAGAAGCTGCGCTTCGCCATCCGCGAAGGCGGCCGTACCGTCGGTTCCGGCGTCGTCGCCAAGATCATTAAGTAGGGAAGCAGGAGTTCTTAGGAGTGTAGCTCAGTTGGTAGAGCGGCGGTCTCCAAAACCGTAGGCCGTGGGTTCGAGTCCCTCCACTCCTGCCAGAATGCACGACGAAGTAACGACTAAGAAGAAGACGAAGAACCAGATGGCTGATGCGACCAAGAAGGCGACGATCGATGCGGGCAAGGATCTGCCCGTGGCGCCGCGCCGTCGTGGCGGACCGCTGCAGTTCTTCACCGAGGTTCGGCGCGAGACGTCCAAGGTCACGTGGCCGAGCTGGAAGGAAACCTATCTGACGACGATCATGGTCTTCATCATGGTCGGCGTGACGATGGTCTTCTTCTTTGGCGTGGATGCGACGCTCGCGTATGGCGAGAGGCTTTTGATCGGTGCGACAGGTTAGTGCGATGAGTGAAGCTGGTACAAAGACAGTCAATCCGGACGCCCGTTGGTACATCGTCCACACCTACTCGAATTTCGAGAAGAAGGTGGCCGAGGAGATCAAGCGTCAGGCCAAGCTGCAGGGCCTCGAGGACGAGATCGCGGACGTGGTCGTGCCGACCGAGGACGTGATCGAGATCCGCCGCGGCCAGAAGGTCAATGCCGAGCGCAAGTTCCTGCCGGGCTATGTCCTGCTGTACGCCAAGCTGACGGACGAGTGCTACCACCTTGTGAAGAACGTCGCGAAGGTGACGGGCTTCCTGGGCCAGAACAACAAGCCGATGGCGCTCCGCCAGGCCGAGGTCGACCGCATCCTCAACCAGGTCACCGAGGGTGCCGAGCATCCGAAGTCGACGATCAGCTTCGAAGTCGGCGAGCAGGTGCGTGTGGCCGACGGTCCGTTCACGTCGTTCACCGGCACGGTGGAAGAGGTCGACGAGGATCGCAGCCGCGTGAAGGTCGCCGTGTCCATCTTCGGTCGCGCGACACCAGTCGAGTTGGAATTCACTCAGGTCGAGAAGGTCTGAGTTAACCGCGGGAGGGCCAGCCAGGTCCGCTTGCACCGCAAACCGCTAAGGAGGCGGACGAAGAGTGGCAAAGAAGATTACGGGTTACATCAAACTTCAGGTGCCGGCGGGCGCGGCGAATCCGTCGCCGCCGATCGGCCCCGCGCTGGGTCAGCGCGGCCTGAACATCATGGAATTCTGCAAGGGCTTCAACGCCAAGACGCAGGACATGGAAAAGGGCATGCCGATCCCGGTGAGCATCACCGTGTTCTCGGACAAGTCCTTCACCTTCGAGATGAAGACGCCGCCGGCATCCTACTTCCTGAAGAAGGCCGCGAAGCTTGCCTCGGGTTCGAAGACGCCCGGTCTGAACGTCGCCGGCTCGGTCACGAAGGCGCAGGTGCGCCAGATCGCCGAAGCCAAGATGAAGGACCTGAACGCCAACGACGTCGAGAACGCGATGCGCCTCATCGAGGGCTCTGCCCGCTCGATGGGCATTGAAGTGAAGGCGTAACGAACATGGCTCTTTCAAAGCGCAACAAGAAGAACCACGAAGGCGTGGACCCGACGAAGGTCTACACGATCGAAGAAGCTGTGAAGCTTGTGAAGTCGCGCGCCACCTCCAAGTTCGACGAGACGATCGAGCTGTCGATCAATCTCGGCGTCGATCCGCGTCACGCCGACCAGATGGTCCGCGGCGTCTCCTCGCTACCGAACGGCACGGGCCGCAAGCTCCGCGTCGCGGTGTTCGCGAAAGGTCCGAAGGCCGAGGAAGCCAAGAAGGCCGGCGCCGACATCGTCGGTGCGGAAGATCTCGCCGCCGAAATCACGGCCGGCAAGATCGACTTCGACCGCTGCATCGCGACGCCCGACATGATGGGTATCGTCGGTCGCCTCGGTAAGGTGCTCGGCCCGCGCAACCTGATGCCGAACCCCAAGGTCGGTACGGTGACGATGGACGTGACCAATGCGATCAAGGACGCCAAGGGCGGCGCGGTTGAATTCCGCGTCGAGAAGGCGGGCATCGTTCAGGCCGGCGTCGGCAAGGCGAGTTTCACCGAAGACGCGATCGTCCAGAACGTGAAGTCGTTCGTCGACAGCGTGAACAAGGCCAAGCCGCAGGGCGCCAAAGGCGTCTACATGAAGAAGGTTTCGCTCTCTTCGACGATGGGTCCGGGCGTGAAGATCGCGCTCGCTTCCGTCGGCGTGGGCGGCGAAGCGTAGAGAGAGTTTGCTGAATTCCGGCGGACGATCGCCGGAACTGTCCGAGACCACCGGAGTGCCTAGGCGCTTAAAATTTCCGGTGCAGACAGGGAAGAACCGATATTCGAAGGCGCGAGCTTTCGCATTCGGGTTTGAACCCTGGGACAGGAATTGCGTGTCACAGGGCTGGTATCCGGATCGTCTCGGGTACCGGTTGAAGTTAGGAGAGCAAAGTGGACAAAGCAGAGAAGGCGGAAGTCGTCGAAGAGCTGAAAGGCGTCTTCGCGGATTCCGGTTCCCTGGTTGTCGCCCACTACACCGGCATGACGGTCGCCCAGATGGCCGACCTCCGTAACCGCATGCGTGCGGCCGGAGCGTCGTTCAAGGTGGCGAAGAACCGTCTTGCCGTTCGCGCACTCCAGGGAACGGCCGTGGAAGGCATCTCCCACCTCTTCAAAGGTCCGACCGGTATTGCTTTCAGCAAGGACCCGGTCGCGGCTTCGAAGGTGGCGGTGGCTTACGCCAAGGACAACGAGAAACTCGTGATCCTGGGCGGTTCGGTCGGAACGACGGCGCTGGATGCCGCGGGCGTGAAAGCCCTGGCAACCCTGCCGTCGCTCGACGAGCTGAGGGGCAAACTTGTGGGCCTGATCCTGGCTCCGGCGACGAAGATCGCCGGCGTTGTTCAGGCACCCGCAGGTCAGTTGGCCCGCGTCATCGGCGCGTATTCCACGAAGGAAGCGGCGTAGTCGGATTGCAACCAAGCATCAACATTCAAACTCGAAACCTAAGGAACTGAAGAAATGTCGAAGATCGAACAACTCGTTGAAGACCTGTCGAGCCTGACCGTTCTGGAAGCTGCCGACCTGGCGAAGCTTCTGGAAGAAAAGTGGGGCGTTTCCGCCGCCGCTCCGGTGGCGGTTGCCGCCGCTGCGGGCGCTGGTGGTGCCGCTGCTGCTCCGGCCGCCGAGAAGACCGAATTCACGGTCGTTCTGACGGAAGCCGGCGACAAGAAGATCAACGTGATCAAGGAAGTCCGTGCGATCACCGGGCTCGGCCTGAAGGAAGCCAAAGACCTCGTCGAAGGCGCCCCGAAGGAAGTGAAGGTCGATGTGAACAAGGACGAAGCGGCCAAGATCAAGAAGCAGCTCGAGGACGCCGGCGCGAAAGTCGAGCTGAAGTAGAGAAGGAGGCGAGGAGGGTTGAAGAACCCACCCCGCGTACATATTTCGTTCAACCCGCCCCCCTTCCGCGATTCGACGTCGTGGAAGGGGTTTGGCGGTATTCGTCATTGGTTTTGCAATTTTTCAGCCACCAAGGGGCCCATTAGGCCCCAAAAGGACGCTAAAGAATGACCCTCTCCTTCACCGGACGCAAAAAGCTTCGCAAGTACTTCGGCAAGATCGCCGAGGTCGCGGAGATGCCCAACCTCATCGAGGTCCAGAAGACCTCGTACGACCAGTTCCTGCAGGTCGAGAAATTGGAGGCCGGCCGTCTGGATGAGGGTCTGGAAACCGTGTTCCGCCACGTGTTCCCGATCAAGGACTTCTCCGAGTCCTCTCTCCTCGAATATGTCGACTACCACTTCGAGGAGCCGAAATACGACGTCGAGGAGTGCCAGCAGCGCTCCATGACGTATGCCGCGCCTCTCAAGGTGACGCTGCGCCTCATCGTGTTCGATGTGGACCAGGAGACAGGCGCCAAGTCGGTCAAGGACATCAAGGAACAGGACGTCTATATGGGCGACGTTCCGTTCATGACCGAGAACGGCACGTTCATCGTCAACGGCACGGAGCGCGTGATCGTCTCCCAGATGCACCGCTCGCCGGGCGTCTTCTTCGACCATGACAAGGGCAAGACCCATTCGTCGGGCAAGCTGCTGTTCGCCGCCCGCGTCATCCCCTATCGCGGCTCGTGGCTCGACTTCGAATTCGACGCCAAGGACATCGTGCATGTCCGCATCGACCGCCGCCGCAAGCTGCCGGCGACGACGCTTCTCTATGCGCTCGGCCTGACGCAGGAAGAAATCCTCGACTACTTCTATACGAAGATCGCCTTCAAGCATCACAAGGACGGTACCTGGCACACCCCGGTCGATACTGGCTGGATGCGCAATGCCAAGGTGAACGCCGACTGGAAGAACGCCAAGACGGGTGAAGTGCTGGTGGAAGCCGGCGCGAAGATCACCGCACGCCTGCTGCGCAAGTGGCAGGAAGACGGTGTCAAGCAGGTCGCGATGTCGGAAGAGGAGCTGCTGGGCCGCTACTCCGCGCTCGACATGGTCAACCCGGAGACGGGCGAGATCTTCGTCGAAGCCGGCGATGAACTGACCGCCGCCAATCTCAAGACGCTGGCCGATGCCGGCTTCCACGAGATCGACGTTATCAACGTCGACGGCATCACGACCGGTTCGTACATCCGCAACACGATGGCGGTGGACAAGACCCACAGCCGCGAGCAGGCACTCATCGACATCTACCGCGTCATGCGTCCCGGCGAGCCGCCGACGCTTGATACGGCGGAGTCGCTGTTCGGCCAGTTGTTCTTCGACGCCGAGCGCTATGACCTGTCGGCCGTCGGCCGCGTGAAGATGAACATGCGCCTCGGCCTCGATGCGCCTGACACCTATCGCACGCTGCGCAAAGAAGACATCCTGGCGATCCTCAAGGCCCTCGCGGAACTGCGCGACGGCCGTGGCGAAATCGACGACATCGACAATCTCGGCAATCGCCGCGTGCGTTCGGTCGGCGAGCTCATGGAGAACCAGTTCCGCGTCGGCCTGCTGCGCATGGAGCGCGCGATCAAGGAACGCATGTCCGCTGTCGATATCGACACGGTCATGCCGCATGACCTGATCAACGCCAAACCGGTGGCCGCCGCGGTGCGCGAGTTCTTCGGCTCGTCACAGCTCAGCCAGTTCATGGACCAGCAGAACCCGCTGTCGGAACTCACCCACAAGCGCCGCATGTCGGCGCTTGGACCGGGTGGTCTGACGCGTGAGCGTGCCGGCTTCGAAGTGCGCGACGTGCACCCGACGCATTACGGCCGCATCTGCCCGATCGAGACGCCGGAAGGTCCGAATATCGGACTGATCAACTCGCTGGCGACTTACGCGCGGATCAACAAGTACGGCTTCATCGAGAGCCCGTATCGCCGCGTGTCGGGCAAGCATGTCACAGATGAGGTTGTCTATCTGTCGGCGATGGAAGAGGCGAAGTACACGATTGCCCAGGCCAACGCGACGATCGACAGCCGTAATCGCCTGAACGACGAACTGGTCTCCTGCCGCAAGGGTGGAAACTTCGTGATGACGACGCCTGACCAGGTGGAGTTCATCGACGTTTCGCCCAAGCAGCTCGTGTCCGTCGCCGCGGCGCTCGTGCCGTTCCTTGAGAACGACGATGCCAACCGCGCGCTCATGGGCTCGAACATGCAGCGCCAGGCCGTGCCGCTTCTCCGTCCGGAAGCGCCGCTCGTCGGCACCGGCATGGAAGAAGTCGTGGCACGTGACTCCGGCTCGGCCATCGCCGCGCGCCGCACCGGCGTCGTGGACCAGGTGGACGCGACCCGTATCGTCATCCGTGCAACGGAAGAAGCCGATCCCACCAAGCCGGGCATCGACATCTATCGCCTGCGCAAGTTCCAGCGCTCCAACGCCTCGACCTGCATCACGCAGAAGCCGCTGGTGAAGGTGGGTGACCTGCTGCAGAAGGGCGACATCATCGCTGATGGTCCCTCGACGCAGATGGGCGAGCTGGCGCTCGGCAAGAACGCGCTCGTCGCGTTCATGCCGTGGAATGGCTACAACTTCGAGGACTCCATCCTCATCTCCGAGCGCATCGTGCGCGACGACGTCTTCACCTCGATCCATATCGAGGAATTCGAGACGATGGCGCGCGACACCAAGCTCGGGCCTGAGGAAATCACGCGCGACATCCCGAATGTCGGCGAGGAAAACCTCAAGAACCTCGACGAAGCCGGCATCACCTATATCGGTGCCGAGGTCGTGGCGGGCGACATTCTGGTTGGCAAGGTGACGCCGAAGGGCGAAACGCCGATGACCCCGGAAGAGAAGCTGCTGCGCGCCATCTTCGGCGAGAAGGCTGCCGATGTCCGCGACACCTCGCTGCGCGTCCCCCCGGGCGTGCAGGGCACGGTTGTCGAAGTGCGCGTCTTCAACCGTCACGGCGTCGACAAGGATCAGCGCGCCATGGCGATCGAGAAGGCCGAGGAAGAGCGTCTGGCCGAAGACCGCGACGACGAACTCGCGATCCTCGAGCGCAACATCTTCGCGCGCCTGCATGAGCTGCTGTTGAACAAGACGGCGGCGCATGGCCCTAAGGGCATGACGCCGGACACGAAGATCACCGAGCAGGTGCTCAGCTCGATCGTGAAGCATCAGTGGTGGCAGATCGCCCTTCGCAACGAAAAGGCGATGAGCGAGATCGAGGCCATCAAGAAGCAGTACGACGAGAGCAAGGCCCGTCTCGACAAGCGCTTCGCCGACAAGGTGGAGAAGCTGCGTCGTGGCGACGAGCTCGCGCCGGGCGTGATGAAGATGGTCAAGGTCTTCGTGGCCGTGAAGCGCAAGCTTCAGCCGGGCGACAAGATGGCCGGCCGTCATGGCAACAAGGGCGTGATAAGCCGCATCGTTCCGATCGAGGACATGCCGCATCTGGAAGACGGCACGGCGGTTGACGTCGTGCTCAATCCCCTGGGCGTGCCTTCGCGCATGAACGTCGGTCAGATCCTCGAGACCCATCTGGGTTGGGCCTGTTCGGGCCTTGGCCGGATGATCGGCGAGACCCTCGACAAGGTGAAGCGCGACGGCAAGTACGAGCCGCTCCGCAAGCAGCTCAAGTCGTTCTATGGCGACGACGAGCGGCTGAAGGAACTCGACGAGCCGGCGCTTGCCGAACTCGGCGAGAACCTGCGCTTCGGCATCCCGATCTCCACGCCTGTGTTCGACGGCGCGAAGGAGAAGGACATCGTCGACATGCTGCGCCAGGCCGGTCTCACGGACTCCGGCCAGGTCACGCTGTTCGACGGCCGCACCGGCGAGTCGTTCAAGCGTGCCGTCACCGTCGGCTACATCTACATGCTGAAGCTGAACCATCTGGTGGACGACAAGATCCACGCGCGTTCGATCGGTCCTTACTCGCTCGTCACGCAGCAGCCTCTGGGCGGCAAGGCCCAGTTCGGCGGCCAGCGTTTCGGCGAGATGGAGGTCTGGGCGCTCGAGGCTTACGGCGCCGCCTATACGCTGCAGGAAATCCTGACTGTGAAGTCGGACGACGTGGCGGGACGAACCAAAGTGTACGAAGCGATTGTACGTGGCGAAGACACGTTCGAGGCCGGTATTCCGGAATCGTTCAACGTCCTCGTCAAAGAGATGCGGTCGCTGTCTCTGAATGTGGAGCTGCTCAATGGCTGAGTTTGAAACTGAAGCAAAGTCGCATCGCCGCGACGCGGTGCGGGCCAATCACGAGCTGATGAACGTCTTTGGCGGCGCCAAGGAGATTCCGGCTTTCGATCGGATCAAAATCTCGCTGGCGTCTCCGGACCAGATCCTGCGCTGGAGCCACGGCGAGGTGAAGAAGCCCGAGACCATCAACTACCGGACGTTCAAGCCGGAACGCGATGGTCTGTTCTGCGCCCGCATCTTCGGACCCGTGAAGGACTACGAGTGCCTGTGCGGCAAGTACAAGCGCATGAAGTACAAGGGCATCGTCTGCGAGAAGTGCGGCGTCGAAGTCACGGTACAGAAAGTGCGCCGCGATCGCATGGCGCATATCGAGCTGGCGTCGCCTGTCGCGCATATCTGGTTCCTTAAGTCGCTCCCGTCGCGCATCGGCCTGATGCTCGACATGACGCTGAAGGATCTGGAACGCGTTCTGTACTTCGAGAACTACATCGTCATCGAGCCGGGCCTGACGCCGCTCAAAGAGCGTCAGCTCCTGACCGAGGATGAGTTCTACAAGGCGCAGGACGAATACTCGAACGACAGCTTCACCGCCGAGATCGGCGCCGAAGCCATCCGCAAGCTGCTCATGGCGATCGATCTCGAGCGCCTGCGCGATCAGCTGCGCACTGACATCTCCGGCAGCAATGGCGGCGAGAAGCAGAAGAAGCTCGTCAAGCGGCTGAAGGTCGTCGAGGCGTTCCTCGAGTCCGGCAATCGTCCGGAGTGGATGATCCTGACCGTCGTTCCGGTGATCCCGCCGGATCTGCGTCCGCTCGTGCCGCTGGATGGTGGCCGTTTCGCGACATCGGACCTGAACGATCTCTATCGCCGCGTCATCAACCGCAACAACCGCCTGAAGCGCCTGATCGAGCTCAAGGCGCCGGACATCATCGTGCGCAACGAAAAGCGCATGCTGCAGGAGTCCGTCGACGCATTGTTTGACAACGGCCGCCGCGGCCGCGTCATCACGGGCGCCAACAAGCGTCCGCTGAAGTCGATCGCCGACATGCTGAAAGGCAAGCAGGGCCGTTTCCGCCAGAACCTGCTCGGCAAGCGCGTCGACTACTCGGGCCGTTCGGTCATCGTGGTCGGTCCGGAGCTCAAGCTGCATCAGTGCGGCCTGCCGAAGAAGATGGCGCTCGAGCTGTTCAAGCCGTTCATCTATGCGCGGCTTGAGGCCAAGGGCTTCAGCCAGACGGTCAAGCAGTCCAAGAAGCTGGTCGAGAAGGAGAAGCCCGAGGTCTGGGACATCCTGGAAGAGGTGATCCGCGAGCATCCGGTGCTGCTGAACCGCGCCCCGACGCTGCATCGTCTCGGCATCCAGGCGTTCGAGCCCGTGCTGATCGAAGGCAAGGCAATCCAGCTGCATCCGCTGGTCTGCACCGCCTTCAACGCGGACTTCGACGGCGACCAGATGGCCGTGCACGTGCCACTGTCGCTTGAAGCGCAGCTGGAAGCGCGCGTGCTGATGATGTCGACGAACAACATCCTCAGCCCCGCGAACGGCAAGCCAATCATCGTGCCGACGCAGGACATCGTTCTTGGTCTCTATTACCTCAGCCAGGAGCGTGCGAAGGAGCCGGGCGAGGGCATGGTGTTCAACGACATCGGCGAGATCGAGCACGCGCTCTTCGCCAACGTCGTCACGCTGCATGCCAAGATCAAGGCGCGTTACAAGACGGTCGATGCCGAAGGCAATCCGATCACGCGGCGCGTGGAGTCCACGCCAGGCCGCATGATGATTGCCGAGCTTCTGCCCCGCAATCCGAAGATCCCGTTCGAGCTGGTGAACCGCCTTCTGCGCAAGCAGGAAGTGTCTCACATCATCGACGAGGTCTATCGTCATTGCGGCCAGAAGGAGACCGTGCTGTTCGCCGATGCGGTGATGGGCCTGGGCTTCCGCGAAGCCTGCAAGGCCGGCATCTCGTTCGGCAAGGACGACATGGTCGTGCCGCTGGCCAAGACCAAGCTGATCGACGAAACGCGCCATCGCGTGCGTGAGTACGAGCAGCAGTACCTGGACGGCCTGACGACCGACAAGGAGAAGTACAACCTCGTCGTCGACACATGGTCCAAGTGCACCGACCAGGTCGCCGCCGAAATGATGAAGGAAATCTCCGAGCCGAAGATCGACCCCGAGACGGGCCGCGTCGAGGAGATGAACTCCATCTATATGATGAGCCACTCCGGTGCTCGCGGTTCGCCGCAGCAGATGAAGCAGCTTGCCGGTATGCGCGGCCTTATGGCGCGTCCGGACGGCTCGATCATCGAGACGCCGATCCTGTCGAACTTCAAGGAAGGCCTCACCGTGCTCGAGTACTTCAACTCGACCCACGGCGCCCGCAAGGGTCTGGCCGACACCGCGCTCAAGACGGCGAACTCGGGTTATCTCACCCGCCGCCTGGTCGACGTGGCGAACGACTGCATCATCACGTCGGAAGACTGCGGCACCAAGCGCGGCGTCTACGTCCAGGCCGAGATCGACGGCGGTACCGTCGTCTCCTCGCTGGCCGAGCGCATTCTTGGCCGTACTGCCGCCGAAGACGTGAAGCACCCGGAGACGGGCGAAGTCATCGTCAAGCGCGGCAAGGAAGTCGGCGAAGACGCGGCTGACAAGATCGAGGCGTCGCACATCCAGAAGGTGCGCGTCCGTTCGGTCCTGACCTGCGAGCTCAAGGACGGCGTTTGCGGCAAGTGCTATGGCCGTGACCTCGCCCGCGGCACGCCGGTCAATATCGGCGAAGCGGTTGGCGTCATCGCGGCGCAGTCGATCGGCGAGCCGGGCACGCAGCTCACCATGCGCACGTTCCATATCGGCGGCGCGGCGCAGGTTGCGGGTTCGTCGAAGATTGAGGCGTCCTATGACGGCAAGATCAAGATCGTGAACCGCAACATCGTGAAGAACTCCGACGGAGAACTCATCGCGATGGGCCGCAACATGCAGGCCGTCATCATGGACCCCAAGGGTCAGGAGCGTGCCTCCTACCGTGTGGTCTACGGCGCGCGCCTGAAGGTCGACGACGGCTCGACGGTGAAGCGCGGCGATCGTCTCGCCGAGTGGAACCCGAACACGCTGCCCGTGCTGACCGATGTCGACGGCACCGTGAAGTATGAAGACCTGATCTACGGCGTCTCGCTGCGTGATGTGGCGGACGAGAAGACGGGCGTGTCCTCCAAGGTTGTCATCGACAGCCGCGTCGGCACCGGTTCGAAGGCGCAGGAGCTGCGTCCGACGATCGTGCTGCTCGACAAGAAGGGCAAGCCGCTTCAGGTCCCGGGTGGCGGTGATGCGCGTTACACGCTCTCGGTCGATGCCATTCTCTCGGTTGAAGATGGTTCGGAAGTGAAGGCGGGCGACGTTCTGGCTCGTATTCCGACCGAAGGCGCCAAGACACGCGACATCACGGGCGGCCTGCCGCGCGTGGCGGAGCTGTTCGAGGCACGCAAGCCCAAGGAAGCCGCGGTGCTCGCGGAAGCCGACGGGTTCGTCGAATTCGGCAAGGACTACAAGAACAAGCGTCGCGTCATCGTGAAGCCGAAGAACGACAAGCTCGATCCGGTGGAGTACCTGATCCCGAAGGGCAAGCACATCTCGGTCCGCGAAGGCGATTATGTGGAGAAGGGCGACTATATCGTCGAAGGCAATCCGTCGCCGCATGACATCCTGCGCATCAAGGGCATGGAAGAGCTTGCGACTTACCTGGTGAAGGAAATCCAGGACGTCTACCGGCTCCAGGGCGTGAAGATCAACGACAAGCATATCGAAGTCATCTGCCGTCAGATGATGCAGAAGCTTGAAGTGATCGACGGCGGCGAGACGACGCTGCTGGCCGGCGAACAGGTCGACCAGCTCGAGCTCGACGAGGCCAACCAGAAGGCCACGGACAACGGCAACAAGCTTGCCGATGCCCGTCCGGTTCTTCTGGGCATCACCAAGGCGTCGCTGCAGACGCGTTCGGTGTTCTCGGCCGCTTCGTTCCAGGAGACGACCCGCGTCCTCACCGACGCGGCCGTCAACGGCAAGGTCGATACGCTCGAAGGCCTCAAGGAGAACGTCATCGTCGGACGTCTCATCCCGGCCGGCACTGGCGGCGCCATTGCGCGTCTCCGCCACGTGGCGACCGAGCGCGACAAGGCCATCCAGGAAGAGCAGGAGGCCAACGAGCCTGTCGCTCTCATCGAGGGACCTGTCGCGGCCGAATAGGCTTCGATCGAACAGAAACGGAAAGGGCCGCTGGAAACAGCGGCCTTTTTCTTTTGCCGCACTGGCCATTTCCGGACGTCGGCACAAGAAACGGGTGGAGTCCGGCAGCTTGTGGAGTCACCCTGCTCCCATGACAGACACATCATACCGCTGGGGACTGATCCCGACGCGCTTCTCGACTTTCGCGGCAGCGGTCGATGAGCAAGGCCGCGTCGTGCGCTTCTGGCTGCACACGGATCGCAAGCCGCGCGGCATCGAGGACGACAGCGCCATCGCGGAAGTTCGCCGGCAGGTCGAGGCGTACAGTGCGGGCGAGTTGAAGGACTTCGACCTCGTCACACACACCGATCGCGGCTCGGAATTCGAGCGTGGTGTGTGGCAGGCGATGACGGAGATTCCGTTCGGCGAGACCGTCTCCTACGGCTACATAGCCAAGAAGCTCGGCCAGCCCGATGCAGCGCGTGCCGTCGGTGTCGCGTGCAACGGCAATCCGATCCCGCTGATCGTGCCATGCCATCGCGTGATCGGCGCTGATGGTGCGCTGGTTGGGTTTGGTGGCGGATTACCCCTGAAGCGCGCCTTGCTCGCTCACGAGTCCGTCGTGGCCGGGCGTCCGCGCGATCTTCTCGCGCTACTCTAGGCCGCTATCAGCGCCCGCACCGGCGCAAGCCGATGGCGGGTGAGGGCGGTGACGATGTTCTCGCGCGTCGCGGCCGGCGCAGTGCCCAGCGCACAGCAGAACCAGGACACCGCATCGGACACGTCGCCGTCGGCCGCCAGCAGCGTCGCGTAATTGTAGGCGCCACGGAAGTAGCCACCCTCGGCGGACCGGCGATACCAGTCGCGCGCCGCCTGCTCGTCCCGGTCTACGCCCCAGCCTTCCTCGTAGCAGCGCGCGACAAGGTTCATCGCACGCTCGTGACCCTGGGCGGCAGCGCGCATGTAGCAGTCGAAG
>DASZCC010000195.1:0-3158 GCA_035943485.1 Rhizomicrobium sp.
CCGTTGTCACCGTGCCCGATGCCGCAAGCGCTGCGTTCGCGGCCTTGAACGCCGCGAACTTGTCCGCCTCGTTCTCGACGACATGCACAGGCGCAGGCCAGTCGGTCGCGGCTTCGCGCACCTTCGTCGCGACATGTGGCACGGTCGGCATGATGGTGACTAGACCGGGCACGCGGCGTGCAATCTCGGCCACGGCCGTCTTGAAGGCCGGCAGGATAAAACGGATCTCGCTCGTCCGACTGCCCGGCAGCACACACAGCAGCGGTGCGTCCGCAGCGATTCCGAGCCGGGCGCGCAACTCCGGGCCGCCGGTCATGAACTTCGCCCGCTCGATCACGGGATGGCCGACGAAGATCGTCTTCAGTCCGTACTTCTCGAAGAACGGCGGCTCGAACGGCAGCAGCGCCAGCACCAGATCGAAATTCCGTTTCATGTCCCGGGCGCGGTACTGACGCGAGGCCCAGACCTGCGGCGCGACGTAGTCGATCGTCCGGATCGACGGGTCACGCCGTTTCAGCCGGCGCGCGATACGATGGGTGAAATCCGGACTGTCGATCAGCACGACAGCATCGGGTCGTGTCGCTTCCGCGAAATCCGATGCCTCGCGGACGCGACGGAGAATGACAGGTATCTTGGGCACGACTTCGCGCAGGCCCATCACCGCTGTGTCGTCCAGCGGGAACAGCGTCTTCAGGCCCTGTGCCGCCATCGCGCGGCCTCCGACGCCGCTGAACGCGGCGCTGTCACCGGCGACGACTTTCAACGCCGCCATCAACTGCCCGCCGAGTTGGTCGCCGGAAGGCTCGCCGCAGACAAGCATCAGCGACAGCGGCTTGGCGGGAACGCTGCTCACCGCGGCACGCCGATGACGAACAGTCCCAGCCTGTCAGCCGCGCCGGCGACCGCCTCGCGTCCGACAATCAGCGCGCCACCGACTTCCAGCGCGATGCCGCTAAGCCCTGCCGCCGCCGCATTCTCGACGGTCTGCACGCCGATGACGGGCAGATCGGTTTTGCCGTCCTGGATCGGCTTGGGTGCCTTGACCAGCACGCCGCGGCGCTTGGCCGGGGTGCCGCGGAAGTGTTCCGGCAGCGTGTTGATGCGCGCGATCATCGCGTCAGTGCCTTCGGCGGCCTCGACCGCGAGCGGCAGTCCGGCGCACACCACCGCGGCTTGCCCAACATCGAGCGCCCCCAGCGCGCGCACGATCTCGAACCCCAATGTGATGTCGCTTTCGTTCTCGGCATTGGGCGCGAGCTTACCGAGGAGTCCCGCCGTTGCGATCAGACCCGGCGCCGCCTCTGCTGCGCCGATGACGTGGAAACCCTCGCGCTCGAACAGATCGACCATGGCGCGCAGCAAGGCGTCGTCGCCCTTGACCGCTGCCGACAACACGCGCGGCAAGGCGAGCAGTCCCTTGGCGTCGATTTTCAGCTCGGTGAATTTCGGGCGCTCGATCCGCCCGGCCAGCAGCACGTCTGCGCAGCCTGCGGTCTTGAGCGCCTTCATCGCCTTGCCGGTTTCCCCCAGACCGACCCATTCATGCGGATGGTCCGACGCCCACGCGTCTGTCGAGCCGTTGATCGCCAGCACGAAGACGCTGCGGCCATCCTTGCGCGCGCTTTCGGCAATGGCGCGCGGCAGCTCGCCGCCGCCTGCGATGATACCGAGCGTGCTCATTGTTCGTCGGAGCCGCGGCGGCGCGCGAGACAGATCGGCTGCTTGTGGTCCGCCAGGATGAAGTCCGCAATCTCGCCGACCTGAACGTTGTCCGGCCACTTCTCCTTCGCGCGGCGCGCGCGGTCGTCGAGATGTCCGCGGCTCTCAAGGAAGATCATGCGGAACGCGCCCCGGATTGCATGGATCTCGTTGCGCGAGAGACCGCGGCGCTTGAGGCCGATGAGGTTGAGGCCGGCAAGCTCCACATGATCGCCGAACGCCATGCCATAGGGGATCACGTCGCGGTTGACGCCGGCGATACCGCCGATCATCGCGCCCTTGCCGACGCGGCCGAACTGCTGCACGGCTGAAAGGCCGCCGAAGATCACGCCCTGCCCGATCTCGACATGGCCTGCGAGCGTCGCGCAATTGGCGAAGGTCACGTCGTCGGCCACGCGGCAGTCATGGCCGACATGGCTGAGCGACATGAAGTAGCCATTGTTGCCGACGGAAGTGATCCCGCCGCCCTTCCGGCTGCCGCCGTTCATCGTCACGCCTTCGCGGATGACGCAATCGCTGCCGATCGTGAGGGTGCCTTCGAAATCGTTCTTGCGGATCTGGCCGTCGCCGCCGAGCACAGCCTGGGCATAGATGTCCGTACGTGCGCCGATCGTGGTGTTGCCGGTGATGACGACATGCGAGCGAAGCCGGACGCCGTCGCCCAGTCTGACATGCGGCCCTACGAGGCAGAACGGACCGATATCCACGGCGTCGCCGATGACGGCGCCATCCTCGACGATCGCGGTGGCATGGATGCCCATGCTCAGCCTTCGCCGATGCGGATCATCGCGCTGAACTCGGCCTCGGCGCAGAGCGCGTCGCCGACATAGGCCTTGCCTTCAAACTTCCACACCGGGCCGCGGTGCTGGAGCGCCTTGACCGGAATGCGCAGCATGTCGCCGGGCACCACAGGCTTGCGGAAGCGTGCCTTGTCGATGCCCATGAAAAACACGTTCGGCGTCTCGACCAGACCCATCGAATAGACCACCAATGCGCCGGCGGCCTGTGCCATCGCTTCGACGATGAGCACGCCTGGCATCACCGCATAACCGGGGAAGTGACCCGCGAAATGCGGTTCGTTGAACGATACAGCCTTGTGTCCTACCGCGCTTTCGCTGGGCACGATGTCGGACAGCCGTTCCAGGAAAAGGAATGGCGCGCGATGCGGCAGGAGTTTCTTGATCTGCTCTACATCCAGTGTGGGGCCATCAGCCATCGGTATCACGCTTCGATTTTTTGGCGATGTTGGTCAATGTATGCATCTCGCGAAACCATTCGCGCGCAGGCTTGGCGGGCATGCCGCCGTAGTCGCCGGGCTTGTCGATCGCCTGACCGGGCGCCAGCGCCGCTCGTGCCGCGATACGAACACCGCTTGTGATTCTGGCATGATCGGCGATGCCGGCCTGTCCGCCCACGACCACGAAATCCCCGAGCTCGCA
>DASZCC010000196.1:0-13612 GCA_035943485.1 Rhizomicrobium sp.
TGCCGCTAGTCTGAAGACCAAGGCGGTCAAGGACGGCGACCACTATGTGCTGAACGGCAGCAAGGCCTTCATCTCTGGCGCCGGCGTCTCCGATGTCTATGTTTGCATGGTGCGCACCGGCGAGGACGGCCCCAAAGGCATCTCCTGTCTGGTGGTCGAGAAGGGCATGCCTGGACTCTCCTTCGGCAAGCCGGAGAAGAAGATGGGCTGGAACAGCCAGCCCACCGCCCAGGTGATCTTCGAGGATTGCCGGGTCCCCATTGCCAACCGGATCGGCGCAGAGGGCGAAGGCTTTCGGATCGCGATGATGGGGCTCGACGGCGGGCGCATCAATATCGGGGCCTGTTCGGTCGGCACGGCGCAGGCCGCGCTCGACGAGGCGCTCACCTACACCAAAGACCGCAAGCAGTTCGGGCGGGCGATATCGGACTTCCAGGCCAGCCAGTTCAAACTCGCCGACATGGCGACCGAGGTCGAGGCGGCACGACTGATGATCCGCAGCGCGGCTGATGCGCTCGACCGCCGCGAGCCACGTGCCACCATGCTGTGCGCCATGGCCAAGCGCTTTGCGACCGATATCGGTTCCAAGGTCGCCAACGATGCGCTGCAATTGCATGGTGGTTACGGATATCTGAAGGATTTCCCTTCAGAGCGACATGTCCGCGATCTGCGGGTGCACCAAATCCTTGAAGGCACGAACGAAATCATGCGCGTCATCATCGCGCGCGAGCTGTCGCGTCAATAAGGGACAGCCTGTGGAACGGTTACTTTTTACAGCCTTTTAAGAAATCCTGCCTAGTGTTGGACGCATAACAACAGGTGGGCTCCGCGCAAACGCGGAGGGGAAAGATGACAGCATATGCGAAGCCGCAAACCGCGGTTCAAGAAGGCGTACGTGTGGACGCCAAGTTCTATCTCGAGACTCTCAATCTCGTTGAGCGGCTGCATCGCCAACTGCTTGATGTGATCAAGGACGAACTGGATCGTCGCGACGAGCGCGAGATCAACTCGGTCCAGGCGCTGCTCCTGTTCAATGTGGGCGACCAGGAACTGACAGCGGGCGAGCTGCGCACGCGCGGCCATTATCTGGGCTCGAACGTCTCCTACAATCTCAAGAAGCTGGTCGAGTCCGGCTACATCCATCACGAACGTTCGGAAGCCGATCGCCGTTCAGTCCTCGTGCGCCTCACGCGCAAGGGCGAAGCGGTGCGCGACATGCTGCGCGAACTGTTCGGCCGCCACCTCGCGTCGCTCGACGCGGTCGGCAATGTGAGCACGAACGATCTCGACGGCGTGAACGTGGCGCTGAAGCGTCTCGAGCGCTTCTGGATCGATCAGGTTCGCTTCCGGCTCTGACGGAATAGGGACGTTCCTCCTTGCGTCCCTGCTGCTGGCGAGCGGCAGCCCTGACGGGCCGGAATTCCCTCCGGCCCGTCTTTTTGCGCCCAATCCTGTGACAAATCGCATGGATTGCAGGCAATCAGATGGGGTATTGTTGGCCACCGCAACGAGGCGCTGGCAGGACGCTAAGCGTGTCCGGCGCGAGGGATTGGAAACATGGGCTTTCCGTACCTGACCCATTTTCGCGAGGCGCTGGCCGGCCTCCGTCGCGAGGGCCGTTATCGCGTCTTCACCGATATCGTGCGCCAGCGCGGTGGTTATCCCCGCGCCCAGTTCCACTCCGAGAGCCAGAAGCGTCCCGTCACCGTCTGGTGCAGCAACGACTATCTCTGCATGGGCCAGCATCCCGTTGTGCTCAAGGCCATGCATGAGGCGATCGACGCGACCGGCGCTGGATCCGGCGGCACGCGCAATATTTCCGGCACCACGCATTACCATGTCGAGCTAGAGCAGGAGCTCGCCGACCTGCATGGCAAGGAAGCCGCACTTCTTTTCACATCAGGCTTCGTCTCGAACGACGCCACGCTGGCGACGCTGGCAAAGGTGCTTCCCGGTCTTGTCGTCTTCTCTGATGCGCTGAACCACGCCTCGATGATCGAAGGCATCAAGCATGGCGGTACTGAGAAACATCTCTTCCGGCACAACGATCTCGGCCATCTTGAGGAACTGCTGCGCGCGGCCGATCCCAATGTGCCCAAGCTGATTGCATTCGAATCCGTCTATTCGATGGACGGCGACTTCGGCCCCATCGCTGCGATGTGTGACCTCGCGAAGAAGTATGGCGCGCTGACCTACCTTGATGAAGTGCATGGGGTGGGCCTCTACGGGCCACGCGGCGCCGGTGTGGCTGCACGTGACGGCGCGATGGAACGCGTCGATATCATCGAAGGCACAATGGCCAAGGCGTTCGGCGTGATGGGCGGCTATATCGCGGCCTCCAATGAGATCGTCGACTGCATCCGCTCATTTGCGCCGGGGTTCATCTTCACGACATCGCTGGCGCCCGCCATTGCGGCCGGTGTGCTGGCCAGCGTGCGCCATCTGAAGGTCAGCGAAGTCGAGCGCAAGGCGCTGCACGCGAACTCCACGAAGCTGAAACAGCTTCTGACCGACGCTGGCCTGCCAGTCATGGACTCGCCCAGCCATATCGTGCCGGTCTTCGTCGGCGATGCGGTGCTCTGCAAATCGGTGTCGGATGCGCTGCTCAGCGAGCACGCGATCTATGTGCAGCCGATCAACTATCCCACCGTGCCGCGCGGCAAGGAGCGTCTGCGCTTCACGCCATCGCCGATGCACACCGAGGAGATGATGCACGAGCTCGTGCACGCGCTCGACCAGGTGTGGACAGCCCACCGGCTGGCGCGCGCCGCCTGATGGCGGCCGGCCGCGAGGTCTATGTCGAGTTCATTATCCAGGGGAATTTCGTAAAGGCGACGGCAATCGATCCCGTCACCGGCACCGAGGCGTCCATCATGGGGCCGGCCGGCGCGCCACGGCACACGCTGTCGGACGCAGCGATCCGCAAGTTGAAGTATGTGATGGAGAAGAAGGCGACATAGCTATTTTTCCTCCCCCGTTTACGGGGGAGGGGACCGCACTTGCGGTGGAGGGGGCGACGCTTGGACCTGACACCAAAGAACGCGTCGCTGTCGCGCCGCGTCCCCCTCCGTCTCGTCGCTGCGCGCCGATCCACCTCCCCCGTGAACGGAGGAGGAAAAATTACCGCCGTCTCGACTTCTTCGGTGTCGCGCGGCCCAGGCCGAACTTCTTCGCGAACTCCGAACGGCGCGCCGCGTAATTCGACGCGACCATCGGATAATCCGGCGGCAGGCGCCATTTCGCGCGGTACTGCTCCGGCGACAGGCGATAGCGTGTCCGCAGATAGCGCTTGAGCATCTTCAGCTTCTTGCCGTCTTCCAGGCAGATCAGATGATCGGGCGTTATCGACTTGTTGATCGGCACCGCCGGCTTCTGCCCGGTCGCCGCGGCGTCTGCGCCGGCGACGCCGGACAGTCCGCCGAGGGTCGCGTGGACGCTGCGAATAATGTCCGGCAGCTCGCCCACAGGCACGGAAGTCTTGCTGACATAGGCGGCGACAATCTCGCCGGCGATCCTAAGCAGCTCGTCGGACGCGCCAGGCGTTCCGTCGGAATTACTTATTGAACGCAACCTCTATTGAGCAAAGGGCAAGCACAAATCGGGCACCGGTATTACTTGGTATCCTCTTGAAATCAAGGCGATTGTCACGATGCGGGCAGGCTGACCCGCTATGGGGCAACTCGTCGGGAAGTTGCGCACAGGTGGCGCTTGCGCAACGGTCTGGCGCTAGATTTTGTAAAGCGCTAGGGGTATCCGCCAGAGCGGGCTTACACGCCCGGCAATTCGTGATCGAGGGTAGGCATGGTGGCTGTGGCAGGCACGGCGGATAGAGCGACGTCCGGTTTTTTCACGCAATCCTTAAGCGACCGTGACCCGGAGATCGCGCGCGCGATCGGCGAGGAGCTGACACGCCAGCGTGACAAGATCGAACTGATCGCCTCGGAGAACATCGTAAGCCGCGCCGTGCTCGAAGCACAGGGCTCGGTGCTGACCAACAAGTATGCCGAGGGCTACCCAGGCCGCCGCTACTATGGCGGGTGCGAATTTGTCGACATCGCCGAAGAGCTGGCGATCGACCGAGCGAAGAAATTGTTCAACTGCTCCTTCGCGAACGTGCAGCCGCATTCCGGCGCCAATGCGAACCAGGCGGTGTTCTTCTCGCTCATGCAGCCCGGCGACACATTCATGGGCCTCGATCTCGCGGCCGGCGGTCACCTGACGCACGGCTCGCCAGCCAACCAGTCGGGCAAGTGGTTCAAGCCGGTGCCTTACACCGTGCGCCGCCAGGACCATCGCATCGACATGGACGAGGTTGAGGCGCTGGCGAGGGCACACAAGCCCAAAGTCATCATCGCCGGTGGCTCGGCCTATCCGCGCATCATCGACTTCAAGCGCTTCCGCGCCATCGCAGACTCCGTCGGGGCATTCCTGATGGTGGACATGGCGCACTTCGCAGGCCTGGTGGCGGGCGGTGTCCATCCCAATCCGCTCGATCATGCCCACGTGGTCACGACGACGACGCACAAGACGCTTCGCGGTCCACGGGGCGGCATGATTCTTTCGAACGACGCCGACCTCGGCAAGAAGATCAACTCGGCGGTCTTCCCGGGTCTGCAGGGCGGTCCGCTGATGCATGTCATCGCCGCCAAGGCGGTGGCGTTCGGCGAAGCCCTACGGCCCGAGTTCAAGCTCTACGCCCAATCCGTGGTCGACAACGCCAAGGCGCTGGCCGAGACGCTGAAGGTCCATGGCTTGGACATCATCTCCGGCGGCACCGACACACACCTGATGCTGGTCGACCTGCGGCCCAAGAAGGTGACGGGGAGGGCGACGGAGAAGGCGCTCGACCGCGCCGGCATCACGACCAACAAGAACGGCGTGCCCTTCGACACCGAGAAGCCGGCGATCACGTCAGGCGTGCGGCTGGGTTCGCCGGCCGGAACGACGCGCGGATTCGGCGTTGCCGAGTTCAAGGAGATTGGCAACCTCATCGTCGAAGTCATTGATGCTGTTGCTGCAAAGGGTGAGGAGGGTGACGCCGCCGTCGAGGCCAACGTGGCCGCCCGCGCCCGCGATCTCTGTCATCGTTTCCCGATCTATCCATAGAAAGCTCACCGCATGCGTTGCCCGTTCTGCGCCCATGACGACACCCAGGTGAAGGACAGCCGTCCGAGCGAGGACAATTCTGCCATCCGCCGCCGGCGGCACTGCCCGGAATGCGGCGGCCGCTTCACGACTTTCGAGCGCGTTCAGCTGCGCGAGCTGGTGGTCGTCAAGAAGAACGGCCGGCGCGAACCGTTTGAGCGCGAGAAGCTGGAGCGTTCGATGAATCACGCCCTGCGCAAGCGCCCGGTGGAGCGCGAGCGCATTGACCGGACCATCACAGGCATCGTGCGGCGTCTGGAGAGCATGGGCGAGAACGAGATCCCGTCACCGGTGATCGGCGAGCTCATCATGCAGGCGCTGTCGAGCCTGGATAAGGTCGCCTATGTCCGCTTCGCCTCGGTCTACAAGAACTTCCGCGAGACCAAGGACTTCGAGATGCTGATCGGCGAACTCGAAGGCGGCGACAAGGACGACTGATAAGGCTCGTTCTCCCGCTATCGCGGGCGAGGTCCACCAGCGTAATCTGGCGCCGATGATCGACGATGTTCAGCACATGCGCCATGCGCTCACGCTTGCCCGGCGCGGTACCGGACGTACCGGGCGTGTGCCGTCTGTGGGATGCGTGATCGTTGCGGCGGATGGCCGGGTGATCGCACGCGCACGTACGGATGAGAGCGGGCGGCCGCATGCCGAAGCGGCCGCACTCGCTGCGGCCGGTAAGAAGGCACGTGGCGCTACAGCCTACGTAACGCTCGAGCCCTGTGCGCACGTCGGCGGAACCGGTGGACCCTGCGCCGACGCGCTCATCGCGGCCGGTGTTTCGCGTGTCGTGGTCGCCTGTGTCGATCCGGATCCCCGCACGAACGGGCAGGGCATCGCGAAGCTCAAGGACGCCGGCATCGATGTCACTGTCGGCGTACTTGCCGACGAAGCGCGCGAGAGCCTTGCGGGCTTTTTCAAGCGTGTCGTCGACAACCGGCCTCTGGTGACGGTCAAGATCGCGCAGAGTCTGGATGGCAAGACGGCATCAGCGTCCGGCGAGAGCAAATGGATCACCAGCGAGGAGTCGCGCCGCTACGGTCATCTGCTGCGCGCGCAGAACGACGCAATCCTCGTCGGTATCAACACCGCGCTGGCCGACGATCCCGAACTCACCGTGCGGCTGCCAGGTCTCGAGACGTACTCGCCGATACGCGTCGTGCTCGACACGCGTCTCAAGCTGAAACCGAAATCGAAGCTCGTGCAGACCGCGCGCGAGACGCCGACGCTCGTCTTCACCACATCACCGGACGGCGGCGAAAAGCTGCGCGAGTCCGGTGTCGAGATCGTTCGGGTCGCGCGCGATGCGCGTGGCAGGCCCGACATCGCGGCATTGCTGACGCAACTGGCGGAGCGAGGGGTTACGCGACTGTTGGTGGAGGGCGGTGCGACGGTCGCGGCTGCGTTCCTCGACCGCGGCCTCGCGGATCGCCTGGAGATTTTCACCGCACCCGTGGTGCTCGGCGCCGCGGGCCATGGCGCCGTCGACGCGCTGGCGGCGCTCGCATTGGATGAGGCCCCGAAGTTCACCCGCATATCCATAAGAAAGCTGGGGTCTGACGTGCTGGAAAGCTTCGCCGCCAGGGCCTAAAACACCATCATGTTCACTGGAATCGTAACCGACGTCGGCAAGGTCCGGCACATCGAGAAGCGTGGCGACACCCATATCGTCATCGCGACCAATCTTGATCTCACCAATGTCGGGATGGGCGCGTCGATCGCCTGCTCCGGCGCCTGCATGACAGTCGTCGACAAGGGCACCGGAAAGGACAACTGGTTCGCCTTTACGGCGTCCGGCGAGACGTTGTCCAAGACCACGATCGGCGAGTGGAAGGTCGGCGATCCGGTCAACCTAGAACGGCCAATGCGGGTGGGCGACGAGTTCGGCGGCCATATCGTCACCGGCCACATCGACGGCATCGCCGAGATCAAGCGGGTGACGCCGGAAGGCGAGTCCGTCCGCTTCCTGTTCGAGGCGCCGGTGGCGCTGGCGCGTTTTATCGCGTCCAAGGGCTCCATCGCGCTCGACGGCGTGTCGCTGACTGTGAATGAGGTCGACGGCTCGCGCTTCGGCGTGAACATCATTCCGCACACGCAGAAGGTGACAACCTTCGGACGCGCCAAGCCCGGCGTGAAGGTGAACCTCGAAGTCGATCTGATGGCGCGCTATGTCGCCAGGCTGGTGAGCAAATGACCGTCAACGTCTATCACGACTACATCTCCAAGATCGAAGACGTCATCGAGGACGCGCGCAACGGACGCATGTTCATCCTGATGGATGCTGACGACCGCGAGAACGAAGGCGACCTCGTGATCCCGGCGCAGATGTGCACGCCGGCCGCCGTGAACTTCATGGCCAAGAACGGCCGTGGCCTCATCTGCCTCGCGCTGACGCAGGAGCGCGCCGCCGAGCTCAACATTCCGATGATGACGCAGGTCAACGGCACTCCGAACCAGACTGCCTTCACCGTCTCGATTGAAGCGAAAGAAGGCATCTCGACCGGCATTTCGGCGCATGACCGCGCCCACACCATCTCGGTCGCAATCGATTCGACCAAGGGGCCGACCGACATCACTTCGCCTGGGCACGTGTTCCCGCTTGTCGCACGCCATGGCGGCGCGCTTGTGCGCGCGGGCCATACCGAGGCTGCGGTCGATATCGCGCGCCTGGCCGGGCTCAATCCTGCCGGCGTGATCTGCGAGATCATGAACGACGACGGCACGATGGCGAGGATGCCCGACCTCGTGCCGTTCGCCCAGCTGCACGGCCTGAAGATCGGCACGATCGCCGACCTCATCGCCTATCGCCGCAAATACGATCACTTCGTAAAGCGCACCGTCGAGACCAATTTCGAGAGCCACAATGGCGGCGCGTGGAAGATGTATGTCTACGTCAATCAGCTGGAATATGCCGAGCATATCGCGCTGGTGAAGGGCGACATCACAACGCCCGAGCCGGTGCTGGTCCGCATGCACGCGATCAACATCTTCTCCGATATGCTGGACTGGAAGCCGTATGAGCGTGACGTGCTCGGCGAATCCATGCGCATCATCGCCAAGGAAGGCCGCGGCATAGTCGTGCTGCTGCGCACGACGCGCCCGACCTTCGTCACCGACGTGCTGACGCGGCGCGTGGCGGAGGATATCGACCGCCGGCGTGTGAAGGAGTATGGCGTCGGCGCGCAGATACTGCTCGACCTCGGCGTCAAGGACATGATCCTGCTGACCGACACGCCGGAGAAGAAAATCGTCGCACTCGAAGGCTATGATCTCAATATTGTCGGAACGCATGCGATACGCGGCTCGACGAAGGAAGTGAAAGAATGATCGACAAGCCGAACATCCTGATCGTCGAAGCGCGCTTCTATTCGCACATCGCCGACGCGCTGCTCGATGGCGCCACTGCGGTGCTGGACAAGGCGGGCGCGCATTTCGAGCGCCTTGCGGTGCCGGGCGCGCTCGAGATTCCGGCTGCTATCGCAATGGCCGCCCGGGCAGGCGAGCATGGCGGACAGGGTTTCGACGGCTATGTCGCGCTCGGCTGCGTGATCCGCGGCGAGACCTATCATTTCGAAATCGTGTCGAATGAATCCGCACGGGGCCTGACGGATCTGGGCATTAACCACGGACTATGCATCGGCAACGGCATCCTGACGGTCGAGGATGAGGGCCAGGCGCTGGAGCGCGCTTCGGCCGACATCGGCGACAAGGGCGGCGATGCGGCGCGCGCCTGCCTGGCGCTAGTCAACCTGCGATCGCGTCTCGGCGGCCACCGATGACCGCACATGTCGCCCGGCGGGCCGCACGGCTCGCGGCGGTGCAGGCGCTCTACCAGATGGAGCTGACCGGCGGCGAAGCAGATGAGGTGGCGGAGGAATTCGTCGACCACCGCTTTGGCCAGGAAGCAGAGACAGTCGCGGCCGGCGAACCGGATGCGGAATTCTTCAGTGCGATTGTTCATGGCGTCCCGAAGCATCAGGTGGAAATCGACAAGTCGATCTCCAAGTGCCTGGCCTCTGACTGGCGGCTGGAGCGCGTGGACTCCATCTTGCGCGCCACGCTGCGCGCCGGCGCCTTTGAACTCATCGCGCGCAAGGACGTGCCGGCCAAGGTCGTGATCGATGAATATGTCGAGATCAGCCACGCTTTCTTCGGCGGCGACGAGCCGAATTTCATCAACGCGGCGCTGGATCGTCTGGCACACCGCAAGCGTGCTGCCGAGTTCGGCGAGACCCCGCCAGATGATGAGTTGCAGTTTTAGGTGGATTGTGATCCCGGCCGAGCGTAGCGAGAGCCGGGACCCATCTCGATGCGTTGGAATGGGTCCCGGATAGTCTCGCTGCGCGAGCCTTCCGGGATGACAATTTGGGTGTGACGCAGGATCCGACTTCCATGCCCTCCGAATTCGACATCATCGCCGATCTCTTCGCGCCGCTCGCAACGTCCAAGGCTGCAATGGGCTTGAAGGACGATGTTGCGATTCTGGGTGAGATCGTTCTCACCACCGACACGATCATCGCCGGGGTCGATTTCTTCCCGAACGATCCGCCTGACACAATCGCCAAAAAGGCGCTGCGCGTGAACCTGTCGGACCTCGCGGCGAAGGGCGCGCGGCCGTTCGGATATCTGCTCACCCTGACGCTGCCGCGAAACACAAGTGAGTCCTGGCTGGGTAGGTTTGCCAAGGGGCTCCGAGCGGATCAGAAGACGTTCGGGCTGACGCTGCTGGGCGGAGACATATCCTCGACGCCAGGACCGCTTGGTATCACCGTCGCGATGTTCGGGCGGGCGCCGCGCGGCAAGGCGATCCTGCGCAATCGGGCGCGTGTGGGCGATCTCGTGTTCGTGTCGGGCACGCTGGGAGACAGCGGCGCCGGACTTGCCGCCCTGAAGGCGAGAAAGAAACAGCCGAAGCTGATCGCACGCTATCGCGTGCCGGAGCCACGCGTGGCATTGGGTCAAAAGCTGCGTGGTGTTGCCAGCGCGGCGCTCGACGTGTCGGACGGGCTCGTTGCCGATCTCGGACACATCGCGGACACATCCGGCGTTCACATCGTGCTCGACGCGCGCGCCTTGCCATTGTCGAAAGCCTATCGCGCGTTCATCGGCAATGATCCTGTCCGTGCTGCGACGTCAGGCGATGACTACGAGATCGCTTTCACCGCGCCGCGTTCGCGACGCGCGAAAGTTCTTGCCGCAGCGAAGGCCGCGCGTGTGCCAGTGACCGAGATCGGCTGGGTGATGAAGGGGAGGGGCGTCGCGCTGCTCGATGCAAGCGGCCGGCCGATCGCGCTCAAGAAAAAGGGCTGGCAGCACTTCTGATGTCGTGCGTGCTTCGAGGCTCGCTGCGCTTGTACCTCAGCGTGACGAGAGGGTAGTTCCACGAGTCTCAAAAGCGTCACCCTGAGGTGGCCGCGCAGCGGCCCTCGAAGGGCGACGGCGCGAACCCGTAAACAGCCCCTTAACCATCCGGGATCATCCTGCGACCCATGCGAATCGCATCCGCCACTCTGATCCTGCTGCTCGCCAGTCCCGCGCTGGCCGAGGACACGACCGGTGCATCCGGCACGCCCGGAACCCATGTCGAGATGCCCTATCTGATGGCGCCGATGACCACGGACGGCCAGCTTTCGGGCTACGCCTACATCTCGTCCAAGGTCGTGGCGTCGACCCCGATGGCTGCCTTGGATATCCGGGGCCGGATTGCCTACATCCAGGACGCTTTTGTGCGGGACGTGAACGGCGCAGGCCTCGCCCAGAAGGGCAATCCGCCCACCGTGGACAACGCTGCCCTGAGCGCCCGTTTGCTCTCCGACGCCCAGCGCATCATGGGTGGCGGCAAGGTGGTCGGCGTGGAGATCATCCAGGTCCAGGTGTCGCCCCTGCGCAGCGACAAGGCCCCGGTTCCCCCCAGCTAGCCCTGCGACAAACCTTGCGCGTTGCGTCGGAAGGTCGCTTTTGGCATATGTGCCCCGCCCTTGAAGCGGTAGGTCCTTCCGCCGGCCATGGGGACGGGTGACCCCCGTCCAATTGGGTCATCCGGGTCAACAATAAGAACCTTGAGGGATCTACCATGAGTTTAGACATGACACTCGTCCTAGTGGCGGGCGTTCTGGCACTCCTCTATGGCGCGTACACCATCCGGTCCGTGCTGAGCATGAGCGCCGGCAATGCGCGCATGCAGGAAATCGCGGCCGCCATCCAGGAAGGCGCCGCCGCTTACCTGAACCGCCAGTACACGACGATCGCGATCGCGGGCGTCATCATCTTCCTGCTCGCCGCCTTCTTCCTCGGCTGGCAGGTCGGCGTCGGCTACGTCATCGGTGCGGTGCTCTCGGGCGCGGCCGGTTATGTCGGCATGAACGTCTCGGTCCGCGCCAACGTCCGTACCGCGGAAGCCTCGCGCCATGGTCTGGCACAGGGTCTGTCCGTCGCGTTCCGCTCGGGCGCCGTTACCGGCATGCTCGTCGTCGGCCTCGGCCTCCTCGGCGTCGCCGGCTACTACGCGTTTCTGCGCGACGGCCTGCATCTCGATCCGGACAACGCTGCCCAGGGCCGCATCATCGTGGACTCGCTGGTCGGCCTCGGCTTCGGCGCGTCACTGATCTCGATCTTCGCCCGTCTCGGCGGCGGCATCTTCACCAAGGGTGCGGACGTCGGCGGCGACATGGTCGGCAAGGTTGAAGCCGGTATTCCCGAAGATGACCCGCGCAACCCGGCCACGATCGCCGACAACGTCGGTGACAATGTCGGCGACTGCGCCGGCATGGCAGCCGACCTGTTCGAGACCTTCGCAGTGACGACCGTTGCCACCATGGTTCTGGCCTCGATCTACTTCACCGGCCACCTGCGTGACCAGCTGATGCTGCTCCCGCTGGCGATCTCCGGCATGTGCATCGTAACCTCGATCATCGGCACCTTCTTCGTCCGCCTCGGCGCGTCGGGGAACATCATGGGCGCGCTCTACAAGGGCGTCATCGCCACCGGCGTTCTGTCGCTGATCGGTCTCTATCCGCTGATCAACTACCTCATCGGCCTGCACACCGAGATGACGATCGGCACCCACACTTTCACGGGCCTCAGCCTGTTCGAGTGCGGCGTGGCGGGCCTCGTCATCACCGGCCTGCTGATCTGGATCACCGAGTACTACACGGGCACGAACTTCCGCCCCGTGAAGGTCATCGCCGCGTCCTCCGTGACCGGCCATGGCACCAACGTGATCCAGGGCCTCGCGGTCTCGATGGAGTCCACGGCACTTCCCGCGCTCGTGATCTGCGCCGGTATCGTCGTCACCTACACGCTGGCGGGCCTGTTCGGCATCGCCATCGCGGTGTCGACCATGCTTTCGCTCGCGGGCATGATCGTGGCGCTCGACGCGTTCGGTCCGGTCACCGACAATGCCGGCGGCATTGCCGAAATGGCTGGTCTTGAAGGCGACGTCCGCAAGACGACCGACGCGCTCGACGCGGTGGGCAACACGACGAAGGCCGTGACCAAGGGCTATGCGATCGGTTCAGCGGGCCTCGGCGCGCTGGTGCTGTTCGCCGCCTACACCGAAGACTTGCACCACTTCATCACGACGGCGTCCGACACGTCCTTCTTCAAGGGCATCGTCGAGCCAGTGTTCAGCCTGGCTGATCCGTGGGTCGTCGTGGGTCTCTTCATCGGCGGACTGCTGCCTTACCTGTTCGGCGGCATGGCCATGACGGCCGTGGGTCGCGCAGCGGGCGCCGTCGTCGAAGAGGTGCGCAGGCAGTTCAAGGAAATGCCCGGCATCATGCAGGGCACCCAGAAGCCGAACTATGCCCGTGCCGTCGACCTGCTGACACGTGCCGCCATCCGCGAGATGGTGATCCCGTCGATGCTTCCGGTGTTCTCGCCGATCGTGCTGTTCGTGATCGTCGTGTTCATCGCCGGCAAGACCGAGGCGTTCAACGCACTGGGCGCGATGCTCCTGGGCGTGATCGTCACGGGCCTGTTCGTCGCCATCTCGATGACCTCGGGCGGCGGTGCATGGGACAACGCCAAGAAATACATCGAGGACGGCCACTTCGGCGGCAAGGGCTCCGACGCGCACAAGGCGGCGGTGACCGGCGACACAGTCGGTGATCCCTACAAGGACACCGCAGGTCCGGCCGTGAACCCGATGATCAAGATCACGAACATCGTGGCGCTGTTGCTTCTGGCGACGCTCGCGCACGCGTTCTGATCAGATCGCACCGAAAATGAAAAAGCGCGGAAGGCAACTTCCGCGCTTTTTTCTTTGTCCGAAATGACAGAGCTAGGGCGGCGGTCCGCCACCGCCGCCAGGGCCGCCATTGCCGCCACCGGGATTTGGCGTGTTGGATCCGCCGGCACCACCATTGCCCAGGGGCACGCCGGGTGTTGCGTTGAACAGCTGCTGGAGGAAGGTCAGCTCGCGGCCCTTCGTCGGTGTTTCGCGCGTCTCGAAGATCACGACGTGGCC
>DASZCC010000197.1:0-9012 GCA_035943485.1 Rhizomicrobium sp.
AAAGGCCGCGCGCTTGTGCAGGCCCTCCGTCGCGAAGCCCGCGGCCTTGTAGGCGCGGATGGCGCGGTCATTGCTGGCCATCACGCGCAGATGCACCCGCACCAGATTGAGATGATCCCAGGCGTATGCGAGTCCCAAGGCCACGGCGGCCTTGCCGATCCCGTGATTGCGATCGCTTTCGCGGCCGATGCGGACGCCGAGTTCGCAGGAGCGGTTCGTGCTGTTGATGCCGCTGAGCAGGAGGAAGCCCGCAGCTTCGGACTTTCCTGCGATGCGGATCGCGAACAGCACACGCGTTGGATCGCCGGTGATCGTCGCGAGCCAGTTCGACATCGCGGTGCCGTCCATCGGACGATAGGGCACGTCCTGGCTGGTCGCCTCGATGTCATTCATCCAGACGAACATGAACCCGGCGTCTTGCGGCAGCAGCGGGCCAAGCGCGACCTGGCCGCTCTTGAAGAGCGTCGGCGCAAGCTGATCGGCGAATTCGACTCGGGCGACACTCATACCCAGCACCTGTCTGCGATCGGTCCCCAAACCGATACTCAACGAACACGACGCGGGAGCGCTCAGCCGCTGTGAACGGGCGCAATCCTGCATATCCGTTCTCAAAGGCCGGTAAATCGATCGCTGCAAAGCGCGGGCGAAGCGTTAAATCGCAGTTAGCCATGTGTCATGTGACCAACGTCATCGCGTCGCATCACGCCTCTTGACATGCAACTAAATGGTTGCATATTAGCACGATGGGCATGGATGCAGTTTTTCGGGCACTCGCGGATCGAAGTCGCCGTCAGTTGCTCGACCGGCTGCACAACAAGAATGGACAGACATTGGGTGAACTGTGTGAGGGCTTGGATATGTCACGTCAGGCCGTGACCAAGCATCTGCTTTTGCTTGAAGACGCGAACCTTGTCGCTGTGAAGCGGGAAGGGCGCGAGAAGCTCCACTTCATCAACCCGGTGCCGATCAACGAGATCGCCGATCGCTGGATCGGCAAATTTGAACGCGGCCGTCTTGGCGCGCTCGCGGACCTGAAGCGCAACCTGGAGAAGGACAGCAAATGAGCAAGAGCAGTTACATCTACGTCAGCTATATCCGCAGCACCCCGGACAAGGTTTGGGACGCACTGACCAAGCCGGAATTCCAGAAGATCTACTGGGGCGGCACGTATCAGGACACCGACTGGAAGCCGGGCTCTGCGTGGAAGATGATGCTTTCAGACGGCCGCGTCGCCGATCAGGGCGAAGTGATCGAAGCCGACCGGCCGAAACGCATCGTGCTCAAGTGGCGCAACGAATTCAGGCCGGAGCTGAAGGATGAGGGCTGGTCGCGCTGTGTGATGGACATTGAACCACAGGGCGAGATGACCAAGCTGACGATCACCCACTCGATCGATCGCGACGACTCCAAGTTCATCGTGGCGGTGTCGGGCGGCTGGCCGAAGATCCTCTCGAGCATGAAGTCGTATCTGGAGACGGGGAAGCCGTTGCCGGATGGGAAGTGAGTGGTGAGTGGTGAGTGGTGAGTGGCAAACACCACCTACTACTCACTACTCACCCACTTCACTTCTGACAGCGGGGACACCAGAACGTCGAACGGCCCGCCTGCACGATCCGTTTGATCGTTCCCTTGCAGCCCTTGCCCGGGCACGGCTCTCCCTCGCGCCCGTAGACGAGGAAATTGTGCTGGAACATGCCGAGTTCGCCATCCGGTTTCTTGTGATCGCGCAGGGATGATCCCCCTGCCTTGATCGACGCGCGCAGCACCGCCTTGATCGCGGGCGCCAGGCGCGCGGCCTGTTCGGCGCTGACCTTCATCGCAAGCCGCTTGGGTGAAATGCCAGCGCGGAACAACGCCTCGCTGACATAGATGTTGCCCAGTCCGGCGATGACGCGCTGATCGAGCAGGGCGGATTTCACCGGCGTCTTCTTGCCCTTCAGCGCCGCGCGCAGATAGGCCGTGTTAAAGGCATCCGACAACGGCTCGACGCCCAGGCCCTTGAACAGCTTGTGCTCGTCGAGCGCCGCAGACTCCACCAGCAGCATCAGACCGAAGCGGCGATGATCGTTGAAGATGATCCGCGCCGGTGCGTCAGTGTCCATTACGACGTGATCGTGCCTCTCCAGTCCCGCGGTCGCGATGTCGTGTACGTAGTTGCCGAGCTTCTTCGCCGCTGCGCCGGGCGCAAACACCGTCATGCGGCCGGACATGCCCAGATGGATGACCAGCGTCTCGCCATCATCCAGGTCGCCCAGGATGTACTTCGCCCGCCGCCACAGCCGCATGACGCGCCGACCCGTCAGCCGCCCGGCAAAGTCGTTCGGAAAAGGCACCCGCAGGTCGCCGCGCCGCGTTTCCACATGGGTAAAGCGATGGCCCTCCATTACGGGTAAAAGGCCCAGCCGCACAGTCTCTACTTCGGGTAATTCAGGCATGAGCCACTTATTAAGAGTCGCAGGGCGCGACCGTAGCCCACGGATTCCCGGCAGGCTATTCTCCGTCCCATGACTGCTGACACGACCGCCAGCTTCGGGTTTCGCGATGTGCCGGAGGCCGAAAAGGAAGGCCTCGTGCGCGAGGTGTTTTCCTCGGTGGCGGGACGCTACGACCTGATGAACGATCTCATGTCCGCCGGCGTGCATCGCCTGTGGAAGGATGCGTTCGTCGAATGGCTCAATCCTCGCCCGGGCTGGAACGTGCTCGACGTCGCCGGCGGCACGGGTGACATCGCCTTCCGCATCGCCGATCTGGCGCGCGCCCGCGGCGGTGAGGCGGCGATCACGGTCTGCGATATCAATGCCGACATGGTGGGCGAGGGCGTGCGCCGGGCGCAGGCCAAGGGCGAGAAGGCCATCACCTGGATCACCGGCGACGCTGAAGCGCTGCCGATCCCGGATGGCAGCATGGACGCCTATACAATCGCATTCGGCATCCGCAATGTGACTCACATCGACCGCGCGCTGACCGAAGCGAAGCGTGTACTGAAGCCGGGCGGACGCTTCCTGTGCCTGGAATTCTCGCGTGTCGAGGTGCCAGGCCTCGATACACTTTATGACGCGTATTCGATGAACGTGCTGCCGCGTCTCGGTCAGATGGTGGCCGGCGATGCGGAAGCCTATCGCTATCTCGCCGAGAGCATCCGGCGTTTCCCGCCGCAGGCCCGCTTCGCGAAGATGATCGAGAAGGCCGGGCTCGCGCGCGTGAAGGTGCGCAACCTCACTGGCGGTGTCGCGGCGATGCACTCCGCGTGGAAGATCTGATGTTCGGTCGCTTCGCGGACTATCGGCGTCTGTGGCACGCCGCCCGCGTGCTGGCGCGCAACGACGCGTTGTTCCCCGCCGAGTACGAAGCGTTGCTGCCGACACAGGCGCGCATTGCGCGGCGCTTGCTGGGCAGCCGGCATCCCAAGGACGGCGCGACGCCCGGTGTGCGCCTGGCACGTGCGCTCGAAACGCTCGGACCGGCGTACATCAAGCTTGGTCAGGTGCTGGCAACCCGGCCGGATATTGTCGGCGCCGATGTAGCGAGTGCTCTGGAGTCCCTGCAGGACCGTCTGCCGCCGTTTCCGACGGAGCAGGCGCGGGCGGTGATCGCGTCGTCGCTCGGGCGTCCCGTCGACACTCTATACAGCGCGCTGTCCGAGGCGGTCGCGGCCGCCTCGATCGCACAGGTGCATGAAGGCCGCACGGCCGATGAGTTGCCGGTGCGTGTCGCGGTCAAGGTGCTGCGCCCCAACATCGTCAAAGACTTCGGCCGGGACCTCTCCGCTTTTGCGCTCGCGGCCCATCTGGCCGAGAAGTTCTTGCCCGACGCGCGACGTCTGCGTCCCAAGGCGATGGTCGCCGGTCTTGCAGACTCGGTGGCACTTGAGCTGGACCTTCGCATGGAGGCGGCTGCCGCGTCGGAGCTTGAGGAGAGCACGCGCGGAGACGCCGAATTCCGCGTGCCGCACATAGACTGGAACCGCACGTCGGATCAGGTGCTGACGAGTGAATGGATCGAGGGCATCCCGGTCCGCGACCGCGAGGCGCTGATCGCGGCCGGCTTCGATCCCAAGCACATCGCCAATCTCGTTGTCCGCAGTTTCCTGACACAGGCACTGCGCGACGGCTTCTTCCACGCCGACATGCATCCTGGAAATTTGTTCGTTGACGCGCAGGGCCGTCTGGTCGCGGTCGATTTCGGTATCATGGGCCGCATCGACGACACGATGCGTCGCTTCATGGCGGGGACGCTGGCCGGTTTCCTCGCACGCGATTATGTGCGCGTGGCCCAGATCCACTACGACGTGAACTTCGTGCCGCCGCATCATCCGGTGGAGACCTTCGCACAGGCGCTGCGCGCGATCGGCGAACCGATCTTTGGGCGCCCGGCGAAAGAGGTCTCGATGGCGCGGCTGCTTCAGCAGCTGTTCGATACCACGCGTCGCTTCGACATGCCGGCACAGCCCCAGCTCGCGCTGCTTCAGAAGACGATGGTGGTCGTGGAGGGCGTGGCGCGCGCGCTCGATCCCGATTTCGACATCTGGCAGGCAAGCCGCCCGGTCGTCGAGAAGTGGATGATCGAACGCATGGGCCCCGAAGGGCGCTTGCGCGAGGCGGCGGAAGGCGTGACGGCGCTTGGCCGCGTGGCGCAGAACCTGCCGCAGCTGCTGAAGAATGCGGAGATCATCTCAACGATGCTCGCCGATGGCGGCGTGCGGCTGCACCCGGAGTCGGTGATGCTGATCGCGCACGAGCAGGTCGCGCGCACACGCCATGTGCGCGTCGCGATCTGGATTGCGGCGGGTGCGCTCGGTGTGCTGGCGGTGTTGCCGTTTATCTAGCCGATGCGGACGCGGCCGGCGTCGCACTGCTTGGTGCCTTTGCCGTTCGTCACGAAGACCCGCACGTTGACCGTGTGGTTCGCAAACTCCGGCATGTCGGGCACCTGCACGCTCACGGCATGACGTGAGACGCGCTGGTTGGTCGCCATGATGGACGAGTGATCGGTCGGCACATTGCCGGCATCGGCAACCGACATCAGGACGCGCACGTCCGAATTCGGGTTCGCGATGTCGTCACACATGATTGCGAAGTCATGGCCCCGGCTGACTGTCGGCACGACGTCATTGCCCGAACCGGTGGTGACCGGGTTCTCGGGCAATGACGTACCCGCGAGCGCAGGAGCAGCCGTCGCCAGAAGCGCAGCAAGTCCGAAGCCGATCCCCCTCAAACGCATGGTCGAATCCCGTCCGTCAATGCGACTACGATACTCCTGTCCAGCCCCATCCCCAAGAGGCTCTGCCCGGGACCTGGTCCCGGGACAGATACCAAAAGCGGGCCACCAGCAGGGCTGCTGCCACGAACAAGCCGAACGCCAGACCGATCCAGATGCCGAAACCCTGCATGTTCAGGCCGAACCCCAGAATGATGCAGGTTGGGAAACCGGCCAGCCAGTAGCTTGCCGCCGCGATCCACATCGGCGCACGGGCATCCTTCAGTCCCCGCAGCGACAAGGCAGCTGCGACCTGGATTCCGTCGAATACCTGGAAGGCGGCCGCGACGTGCAGAAAGGTCGCCGCTAGCAGCAGCGCCGGCATGTTCGCTGGCGTCGGCGGCAGGATCAGCGACGCGATCTGCAGCGGCCACAGTGCCAGGACCACGGCGCAGATCGACATGAAGAGTCCAGCGCCCAGGATCGCGACCCATCCCGCGCGGCGCACCGCCTCGGGATCGTTCGCGCCTGCCGCCAGACCGACACGCACTGTCGCCGCCATCGCGACACCCAGCGGCACCATGAAGGTGACCGACGGAATGTTGAGCGACACGGCATGCGCCGCCAGCGTGATGGGACCGAAGTGACCCATGATGAAGTTCGAGGAGAAGAACAAGGTCGCCTCGAACAGCATGGTCAGGCCGATCGGCAAGCCGAGCACATAGATCTCCCGCAACACGGGCCAGCTCGCCGCCTTCAGGTCCGCGAAGATGCGATAGTGATGCAGCTTCGGCGTCAGCCACACGACCAGCACCATCATGCTGAAGGTGAAGACGAATGACGTCGCACTCGCTGTGCCCGAACCCATCAGGCCAAGACGCGGGAAGCCGAAATGGCCGAAGATCAGCGCATAGTCGAGCGTGGCATTGAACACCACGCCCAGCACGACGACGATCAGCGATGCATTCGGTTTCGACAGCGCCGTGGAGTAGTTCCGCAGCACCTGGAACCCCAAACTGAAGGGCAGGCCGAAGGACAGCGGCACGACGAAGCGGCTTGCCGCGTCGGCCAGTTGTTCCGATTGACCGAGCACCAGAAGCAGCGGCTTGGTCGACCACAGGAACGCCATCAGCGGCAGCGAGACCATCGCCATCGCCCAGAATCCCATGCGCGCGACAGTGCGGACATCGTCGCGGTTGTTGGGATCGGCGCCCAGGATCTGCGCGATCATCGGCGACACTGCCGCTGTCGGGCCGGAGCCCAGCAGCCAGCAGAAGAAGAACATCGTGTTCCCCAGCACCGCGCCGTCGAGTGCGGCGATCGAATAGCGGCCCAGCATGATGGTGTCGGTGATGCCGATCGCCATCTGCGCGAGCTGCGTGAAGATCAGCGGCAGCGCCAGGATCATCAGCTGATAGGCCTCGGCGCGCCACGCAGCGGCGCCGTGGCCGGTCACCAGTTCGCCGGCATTTTCCAGATCAATCTCAGTAAGTTCAGACATGGTACGGACTTTTCTTATTTTATGTCCGAACCCGACCTAAGGGTGGCAGCAGGCAACAAAAAACCCTCCAGAGCCGGGCTCGGAGGGTTCAACATGCGCAAGTCCAGGCAAACCTAGAGCGCGCTCTCCTCTCGAGCAGATGCAGCGGTTTCCCCGCCCGGAAGGGCGAAGGGCGCGGCACTTTTAACTTTCAAGATCGTACTGTGCATCAGTCTCGCTCGAATCGTTCTCCGGCCCCATGCCGCGAACGCTTGTCGTGGGTACGCCGGGTCCCTGGGGTTGTCAACATACAGAACAGTGACGCGGCGCATTCCCCATATGCGTGGCGCGAACGTCACGTTCGCGCTTGCAAAAATGCAGGTTCCTGCTGTTGCGCCTTACCCGCCGTCAGGTCCTACACTGCGTAAAATCATATCGGGAGAGACGCGCGTGGATTTCACAATACCGCAACACATCAAGACCTTGCTCGCTGACATTGATGCGTTCATCGAACGCGAGATCGTGCCGTTGCAGGCGCAAGACGACAACGAGCGGTTCTTCGATCATCGCCGCGAATGGGCCCGTACCGATTTCGAACATGGCGGCCTGCCGCGCAAGGAATGGGAAGCGCTGCTGCGCGAGATGCGCGTGCGCGCTGACAAGGCCGGCTTCCTGCGTCTTGCGTTGCCGGAAGAGTTCGGCGGCAAGAACATCGGCAACCTCGCCATGGCGATCATTCGCGAACACCTCGCCGCCAAGGGACTGGGACTGCACAACGACCTGCAGAACGAAAGCTCGGTCGTCGGCAATTTCCCGCAGGTCCTGATGATGCGCGACTTCGGCACCGACGAGCAGAAGAAGACGATCCTGCCCGGCATGCTGAACGGCACGGCGCGTCTTGCCTTCGGTCTTACCGAACCCAAGCACGGCTCGGATGCGACGTGGATGGAGACGCGCGCGGTCAAGGACGGCAATGGCTGGCGTATCAATGGTGAGAAGATGTGGAACACCGGCGTGCACGTCGCGACGCATGACATGGTGTTCTGCCGCACGTCGGGCAATGACGGCGATGCGCGGGGTCTGACCTGCATCATCGTGCCGATGAGCGACCCCGGCGTGAAGATCGAAGAGTACATGTGGACCTTCAACATGCCGACCGACCACGCGCGCGTGTCGTTCAAGGATGTGTGGGTACCCGACAGCGCGGTGTTCGGACCGGTCGATAATGGTCTCGTGCTGGCGCGCCACTTCGTGCACGAGAACCGCATTCGTCAGGCGGCGTCGGGCGTTGGCGCAGCGCAGTACTGCATCAATGAAAGCATAGACTACGCCAACACACGCAAGCCGTTCGGCAAGCCGCTGTCGCGCAATCAAGCGATCCAGTGGCCGCTGGTGGAGTTGAACACCGAAGCCGAGATGATCCGCTGGCTGATCTATCACACCGCCTGGGAGATGGATCGCATGACGGGTCCGGAGATCCAGCTGTATCTGTCGGACAAGGTGTCGATGTGCAACTACCGCGGCAACCGCCTGGTCTGCGATGCCGCCGATTGGGCGATGCAGGTGCATGGCGGCTGGGGCTATTCGCGCCACAAGCAGTTCGAGCACATCTATCGTCACCATCGCCGCTATCGCATCACCGAAGGCTCCGAGGAGATTCAAATGCGCAACGTGGCCGGTCACATGTTCGGCTTCATTGGCAAGAACCGCCGTCCCGACTGACTCAATTCTTCGTGGATTGTGGCCGGCGCCATCGCCTAGGATGATGGCTGGATGATCCCGAACGCGGAGAGACGATGCCGACGATGAACTTCGCCCATAAGGGCGGGGCTGCGCTCTATCCTGAGAACACGCTGGCCGCGTTTGCCGACGCGGTCGCGCGCGGCTGCGACGGCGCGGAGCTGGATGTGCAGCTGTCGAAGGAAGGGGAGGTCGTGGTGTTCCACGACTTCCGCCTCAAGCCGGAGCTTTGCCGTCTTGACGGCAAGTGGATCGAGAAGCCGACGCCCTTCATCAAGGACCTCACGCTCGCCGAGCTGAAACGCTACGACGTCGGCCGGATCAATCCTGCGAGCAAGTATGCCGGCGAGTTTCCGCATTGCATGCCCGTCGATGGCGAACGGATTCCAACGCTTGCAGAGGTGCTCGAGGTAACCGGAAAGGCGAAGAAGCCGTTCACGCTGCAGGTGGAGCTCAAATCTTCATTCTTCGATCGCACGCAGAGTGCCGATCCGGTCGAACTAGCGACAGCGGCCGCCGCAGTCCTGAAGCGCGCCGACTATTTCAACCGCACGATCTTCGTCGGCTTTGACTGGGCCGGACTGATCGCGGCCAAG
>DASZCC010000198.1:0-2094 GCA_035943485.1 Rhizomicrobium sp.
CACATGGAGCATCAGCAGCAGCGGTGTTTCGGCGGTGCATTCATAGGCGATGTCGTAACCGGCACGGATCAGCAACCAAGTACCTCGCCCAAATAGAAACTACCGCATGCGCACCACGCGCTTGCCACCCTGATCGCCCGGCTCTTCGGCAGTAACGTCAACTTCGACGTCCATGCCGAGATAGTCGGACGGTTCTCCATCCCATGTGCCGCTCAGCGGCACGGCTTGCGCTGGATCGCGAACGACAGCTACGCGAATGAGATCCCGATTGCCCACCAGACCATTGGTCGGGTCGAACTCAGCCCATCCACCGCTTGGAAGGAAAACGCGCACCCAGGCATGGGTGTTCCCGCCGCCCTGACGCGCCGGTGTTCCGTCGCGCTGCGGGGCATAGAGGTATCCCGACACGAAACGCGCCGCGAGACCAAGTGTGCGGCAGGCTTCCATCATCAGAACCGCGAAATCGCGACAGGTGCCGCTGCCGCAGCGCAGTGTTTCCACAGGCGTCTGCGGCGGACCGCTGAGGCGCGTCTGGTATTTGTGCTCGTCATGGATTGCCAGCGTCATCGCCGCCAGAACATGCGGCGCGTCCAGCATCGTCAGGCCCGACAGGAAGCGTCGCGACCATTGCTCCAGTTCGCGGCCGGGATCGGGATAGATGCGCTCGCGCGACGGCAGCAGGTCAGGTTCGTCGACCGCGTCGTACACAAAGGGGAATGCGTTGCGCTCGCCGCGATGCGCTTCCGGATGATCGAGCGAGGCTTCCGGGTGATGTTCAAGCCGGTTGATGCTCTCGAACACCAGCTCCTTGGCGCGGGTCTTGAAGCGCGCAATGCCAATGGAGTTGCCGAACACGTCGTGGACATAGCGAATATCGATCGGGCGCGGTGTGATCGTCAGCACGGACTCAAGCACGTGCTGGTCGAAACTCTCTCGCGGCCGGAACATCATGCGATGCTCGCCGAAGGAAACGTTCTTCGCGTAGCGATAGCGAGTCAGGTGCCGAACGGTGAGAATGGTCATCCTGCGAATGGATCCGCGAATCTGCGGCCATTCTGGGACACTCACAGGTTAGCGACACGTGACGGAAAGTCGCCATTGGGCCGGTAAAGCGTCGATCGTGGCGATTGCGCCACTCTCAGCACGCTGATTACCGGTCCCAAAGCGGGTAATGCTGATTTTATGGGCGTTTGCGTGCCCGGCGAACTGGCTACCAGTAGCCGCGGCCGCGTCCCCAATAACCACCGCCGCCAAGCAGCAGCACCAGCAAAACGACAATCAGGATCATTTCCATGGCCCATCTCCTTTAGCGGGTCTGAGCTCTTTGCTCGTTCTGGTAAGCAACCGCGCGGAGAATAGTTCCGCCTCCGTTCCATCAGACGACCGCCATGTAGATGATAATCAAGCCGATTGCCGCGAACACCACGGCACTGGCGAGATTGAGAATCTTCGGCTTGATGTAGCGGCCGATCTGCGCACCCGAGACGGCGGCGATCACGGTCACAGCCCAGAGCGCCAGGATTGCGCCAATGCCGATCGAGAAGGGATGATGGTTGCGCGCGACCAGCGCCGCTGTCGCCAGCTGGGTGAGATCGCCCCATTCTGCGGCGAAGATCACCAGGAACGCGACGAGCCATATCGGACGCTTTGATTTGCCCGGCGCGGCGGGATCCTCGGTCGGCACTTTTTCGTCTTCCTTGCGGCGAAGCGCCAGGACAGCGAAGACGAGGAAGCCGAGACCCGATGCGATCTGGATCGGTTTGACCGGAAGTAGCGTCAGCACGCTACCCGCTGCAACAGCAACGATGGTCTGAACCACGAAAGCCAGCCCGGCGCCGATGATGACATCGCGTGCGCGATACTTGGTCGAGAGAAGCAGAGCGGCCAGCGCCGTCTTGTCGGGGAGTTCTGCTATGAAGACGACGGCGAACGTCGACAGCATCAACGGTATGGAAAAGTCCATTCGATAATCCGGCAGACTGTGGTGGAAATAAGCTGGCAATCCTGCTCGTGACCGTACCATGCTTGCCGGCGTGATCCGGCAATAGCGGCAACGTCCGGGCGGCACAAGGCGGGGGCAGATGAAGACGTCGG
>DASZCC010000199.1:0-18179 GCA_035943485.1 Rhizomicrobium sp.
AGTGCGGCGACTGCTTTGCCCGCCAGTCTCGCCGTCGATGCCTTGCATAACGCGATGAACTTCTCCGCGTCAGCAAACTTCATCGGTTCGGCGTGATGGAAAGGCTGCTTGGAGCCGGCGATGCTCGCATCGCAAAGCATCATGCGACCACGTTCGATGATGTCCGGTGCGCTCGGGCTACCGGCGAGCACAACAAAGGCTGCCCAGCCCGAATGGGTGCTGACACCCATCGCGGCGCGTCGTTGGTCAGGGGCCTTTGAACGGCCGGTCATGCTGCAAGTTTGGCACACGGCCACGCGCAGCGGTGACAGCAGCAGGATCAATTTCCGCGACAATGACGCCGGGATCGGTCCCCGCTTCGCCAAGAATCTCGCCCCAGGGGCCGATTATCAGGGAGTGGCCATAGGTCTGGCGGCCGTTGGCATGGGTGCCGCCCTGCGCCGGCGCCACGACAAACGCGCCGTTTTCGATGGCACGGGCGCGAAGGAGCGTGTGCCAGTGCGCCTTGCCCGTCGTCTCGGTGAAGGCCGATGGCACGGTCAGCAGAAACGCGCCCTTTTGCGCCAGCGCGCGATATAGCTGCGGGAAGCGCACGTCATAGCAGATGGTCAGGCCCACCTTGCCCCAAGGCGTTTCAGCCAGAACAGCTTCATTGCCGCCGGCAACCGTATTGGACTCACGATATTTCTCGCCCGACGGCAGATCGACGTCGAAGAGATGGATCTTGCTGTAGCGCGCCGTGATGCGTCCCTTGGGATTGATCAGGAACGAACGGTTGGCCGTCTTCGTCTCGCTGACCTTGATCGCGAGTGACCCGACCAGCAGCCAGATGCCGAGCTCTTCCGCAAGCGCCGAAAACGCCGGCAACGCGGGATCGTGCGCTTCGTCATAACTCTGCGCGAGTTTGGCGCCGCCATCGGGCGCCATCAGCGTTGTGTTCTCGGGCGTGGCGATGAATTGCGCGCCCTTGCCCTTCGCCTCGCGGATCAGGTCTGAGGTTGTGCGGATGTTCTCGGCGACATCGTCGGACGAGCGCAGCTGGACGCAGGCGGCCTTGAACGCCGTCATGCCGCCTTCAGCAGCGGATCGAGGGCGCCCTTGCTTTCCAGCGCGTAGAGATCATCGCAACCACCGACATAGGTCTCGCCGATGAAGATCTGCGGCACGGTGCGGGCGCCGTTGGACTTGGCTTCCATCTCCTTGCGGGCGTCAGAATCCATGAAGACGTCGACTTCATCAAACTGCGCGCCCTTCTTCTTGAGCAGCGCCTTGGCGCGCACGCAGTAGGGGCAGATCGGTGTGGTGTAGATCTTGATCTTGGGCATCGGCGACTCGGAGCAGACTTCCACGACGGTTATATAATACCTCCGACAAGGGGTCGGACAACGCGCGCCAGCGCCAGCACCGAAACTTTTGCCGCACCGGCCCTTTTCAGGGCACGAGCGCAGGCTTCCACAGTTGCCCCGGTGGTCAACACGTCATCGACCAGCAGAATATTTCGCCCCGCGATGGCCGATTTGTGGCCGGTAGGCACGACAAAGGCGCCGGTCATGTTGCGCCGTCTCGCTTTGGCCGACGGCATGGCGCCCTGGCTTGGCGTGGCACGGCGGCGCACGAGGGCCAGGAACTTCGCCGGCTTGCCCGTCAGCCGCGACAAACCGCGCACCAGCTCCGCCGACTGGTTGTACCGCCGCGTCCACAATCGCCCGCGATGCAACGGCACCGGCACGATGAGATCCGCCTCCTCAAGCAGCATCCGTCCACTGCGGCCGAGCCAGCGGACGAACGCCGGAACCAGGTGCAGTCGATCGGCATGTTTCAGCGCCAGGATCGGCGTCTTGCTCGTGTCGTCGTAGCGCAGAACGGCACGCGCCCGGTCAAACGCCGGGGGCTTGGCGAGACAGCCGGCGCAGCGCGCACCCGGCTCGATTGCGAATTCGAAGATCACGCCGCAGCAATCGCACATCGGGCCTTCGAGGAATTCAATTGCCTCCCAGCAGGTCAGGCAAAACGCATCCGGCGTCGCGACCTGCTTGCGGCAGGACAGGCATAGCGGTGGGTAGAGCGCATCGAGCATTGCCGACGCTCCGCGCCTGATCGCGGTTTCCAATCCACTTATCATCGCTCTACTCTAGCGTGATGAACCAGGGGCCGCCCCGCATTTTTGATCGCAGAGCACTGAGCCTGCATCGCGAACGCGCGAGCAGGTTCAGCGATAACGGCCCGCTGATTCAGGAAGCGACAACGGGAATCGCCGATCGTTTATCTGCCATCAACCGGCAGTTCATTGATGGTTATGTCATCGACACGCTTGATACCGCGATGCAGATCCTGGAGGCGAATGCGCGGTACTGGTCGTACGCGACTTTGGGCGCCACCGAAGGACTGCCGCTTCATGACATGTCGTTCGATCTGGTACTCAGTGTCTTATCCTTGCATGCCGTAAACGACCTGCCCGGTGTTCTGGCGCAAGCGCGCCGCCTCTTGCGTCCTGACGGCCTCTTCATCGCAGCCTTATTCGGTGGCGAGACGCTGACGGAGCTGCGCCAGTCGCTTTCTGCGGCTGAGCTGGCGATCAACCATGGCGTCAGTCCGCGCGTCGCGCCGTTCGGCGATGTTCGCGATCTTGGCGGACTTCTACAACGTGCCGGCTTCGCGTTGCCGGTTGCTGATATCGAGCGCACGGTGATCCGCTATGGCGCATTCTCGACGCTGGTCAACGACCTGCGCGCAATGGGTGAGACGAACGCGTTATTCGAACGCAGCCGCAAGCCGATGTCCCGCGTCATGCTGGCAGCAACAGCGGAGTCCTATGCGCGACATTTCGCCGATCCTGACGGCAAGCTGCGTGCGACGTTCGATATCGTTTATCTGACGGGCTGGGCGCCGCACGAAAGTCAGCAAAAGCCACTCAAACCGGCGAGTGCCACGGTGCGCCTTGCCGACGCGCTGGGCACAACCGAAGTGCCGACCGGCGAGAAGCCCGGTCAGTGAGCCATCAGGCTCCGGCTGTGAGGTACGGAATGATGCTGTTGAAGATCGCTGATAGTGACGGACCGATTGTCGAGACAGACGCCACAATCGCAACTGTGATGATGCCGGCAATCAGCGCGTACTCGATCGCGGTTGTTCCGCGCTCGTCGCGCAGATATGCCTTCAGATTAGATCGCGAAGCATCGGAATGAGCGGCAAATCGGCGGGCGGCATCGGATATTGCGACAGGTCGCGTGGCCTGACCCATCTGAGCGCGCTGTGCACCCGCTGCGTCGGCGTGCCTTCCCAGCGCCGACACAGATAGAGTGGCATCAGCAACTGGAAGTCCGGATAGGTGTGAGACGCGAAGGTGAAGGGCGCCAGACAGGGCTCGCGCACTGTTATCGCCAGCTCCTCGTGCAGCTCCCGTATCAGCGCTTCCTCCGGCCTCTCGCCGGTCTCGATCTTGCCGCCAGGAAATTCCCATAGCCCCGCCATAGCCTTCCCAGATGAACGCTGCGCGATCAGCACGCGCCCATCCGCATCGATCAACGCACAGGCCACCACGATAACAAGCCTGTCCGCCCCGTTCGCCACGATGATGGTGCTCCGCTTAAGGTTGGCTTAACAATTGGGGGAACTTTAGCGCAATCCACCCGCGCGGCGAGACCATTTCAAATCGGGACAATGTTTCAGTCCGAAGTAGAGCAGAAATTCCAGACCGCGCTGGACGAAAGCCGCCTGCTGATGCTGGCGACCCAGATCCTGTTTGGTTTTCAGTTCCAGACGGTCTTTCAGGATCTGTTCGGCAGCTTCACGCTGACCATGCGCCGGGTAGACGCCGCGGCGATGCTTCTGGTGGTGGTGTCCATCGCGCTCCTGCTCGCGCCCGCCTCGCAGCACCGCTTTGTCGAGCGCGGGCAGATCACGGGCAGAATCCGCACGGTGGTCACACGCTACATCGAATTTGCGCTGCTGCCTTTTGCCGTCAGCCTTGGGCTCGACGTCTATCTCGTATTCACCGTGGGATATGGTCCGTCGCTGGGGCTCATTGTCGGCGCCGCGATCTTCGTGCTGGCGATGATGGCGTGGTATATTGCGGAGTTCGCCTATCGCTACTGGGTACTCGGAAAGGCTCCGCGCGTGGAAAAGGTCGGCTACCACGACACTGGCATCCTGATCCGTGTGCATCAGCTGCTGACCGAGGCGCGGATAGCCCTGCCGGGCGCGCAGGCTCTTCTCGGGTTCCAGCTTGCCGTGATCATGACCAAGGCATTCGGCCTGCTTCCCGAGTCATCGCGGATTGTGCACGCCGTGTCGCTCGTCGCTATCGCCGTTTCGCTGGTGTTGCTTGTGGCGCCAGCAGCGGTTCACAGGATTGTATTCGACGGCGACGATACAGAGTCACTTTATCGCATCGGTTCGAACCTCGTCACCGCAGCACTCTTTCCTCTGGCGGTCGGCATGTCCGGTGACGTCTATGTCGCGATAGACCGCATCCTGCAGGACCAGAACGTTGCGATAGCGACCGCTGCGGGCGCATTCATCCTGCTGATCTCGTTCTGGTATCTCTGGCCGCTGGTCTTGCGATCGCGCCTGCGCTCAGCTGAAAGCTGAAGCAACCACACGGCCGACTTCGGCAACGACGGCGCTGCGATCCTCATCGCCGCCCTTGCCGCCGATAGTGTAGACGCAGACGAGCACCGGGGAACGTCCCGGCGGCCAGGCAATCGCGATATCGTTGGTGGCGCCCTGCTCGCCTCGTCCTGTCTTGTCGCCGATCTGCCAGCTCGCAGGCAAGCCGGCACGCAGCAATGCATCGCCCGTGGTGTTGTGGATCATCCATTCGGTCATTTGCGCGCGCGAAGCGGGGGACAGCGCATCGCCGAGCAATATCTTCTGCAGGTTACCCACCATCGCCGACGGCATCGTCGTGTCCCTGGTGCCGTCCGGCACGTTGAGCGTGGGCTCCGTGCGGTTGAAGAACGTCAGATCGTCACCCAGCGTTCGCGCATACGCGGTGACCATCGGCGGTCCGCCGACGACACCAAGCAGAAGATTGGCCGCCGTGTTGTCGCTGTGCTCGATCGCTGCAGCGCAAAGGTCGCCGACAGCCATTGCCCCGTCCAACACATGAGCACGTGTGATCGGCGCCCAATCAAGCAAGTCCGCGCTGGCATATTTGACCAGCCGATCAAGCCGCTCCTTGTGACTGTCAACCAGCCAAAGAACTCTGGCGACAAGCATGAACTTGAACGTGCTGCACATCAGCGCCCGTTCGTCCTGGCGATAGCCGATGCGCCGGCCGCTTCCGGTGTCGAGCGCCGCCACGCGCAGGGTTCCACCGGAGCGTCTTTCGATATCCGCGAAAGGCGGCTGCGAGGCTGCGTGCACAGCGGCAAGCGGCACGAACGCCGCTGCGCCTGCAAGCGTCGCGCGGCGTGTGAGATCGAACATCCTGCTAGCTCCGGTATGAGCCGTTGATATCAATATATCCGTGGGTCAGGTCGCAGGTCCAAACACGCGCCTCGCCCTTTCCGATGCCGAGGTCAACGGCGATCACGACGTCTCGGCCTGTCACTGCTTTTGTCGCGGCGGCTTCGTTGTACTTCGCAGCGCGCTCGCCTTTCTCCGCAACAATCTGGCCGCCGAACGATATTTTGAGCTTGTCGCGATCCGCTGGCTCGCCAGCCTTGCCGACCGCCATGACGATCCGGCCCCAGTTCGCATCGGCGCCGGCGATAGCCGTCTTGACCAGAGGCGAGTTCGCAATCGACAGCGCAATGATCTTCGCGGAGTCCGCAGACTGCGCGCCGGTCACGTCGATGCGGATCAGCTTCTGGGCACCCTCGCCGTCGCGCACGACCTGGAGCGCCAGATCAAGCAGCAGCGCGTTTAGTCTGGTGCGGAATTCGTTGAGACGTTTGTCGTTCGCCTTGGCCACTGGCGCGTGCTTGGCGCCCTTGCCAGTAGCAAACAGAAGCAAGGTGTCGCTCGTGGACGTATCGCTGTCGACCGTGATGGCGTTGAACGAGCCTTTAACGCCAGATGTCAGAAGCTCCTGCAAAACCGCCGAAGGCAGATTGGCATCGGTGAACACGAAGGACAGCATCGTCGCCATGTCAGGCGCGATCATGCCCGAACCCTTGGCGATGCCGTTGATGGTCACCTTCTTGCCGTCGATCAGGGCAGAGGCAGTTGCCATCTTCGGGTAGGTGTCGGTCGTCATGATGGCTTCGGCCGCCGACCGCCAGCCATCCGCCGCGCCTTCGCCTACCAGGGTCCCGAGTATCCTTGTGATCTTCGACGCCGGCAGCGGCTCTCCGATGACGCCGGTAGAGGCGAGGAAGACCTCGCTGGGCTTGCAGCCCACATTGGCGGCGGCGGATTCAGCGACCTGCCTGGCCCCCTCATAACCAGCCTTGCCCGTGAAGGCGTTCGCGTTGCCGCTGTTAACGACCAGCGCCCTGGCCTGCCCGGAGGCGAGCTGGGCCTTGCACCAGTCCACCGGGGCGGACGCGGTCTTCGACTTGGTAAAGACCCCCGCTGCCTGCGTTCCGGGAGCCAGTACAGCCATCAGGACGTCCGTACGGTCCTTGTAGCGGACGCCAGCGGCCCCCGTGGCCAGACGGACGCCTGCGAGGGGCGGAAGGGACGGAAAAGACTTTGGCGCCAAGGGTGAAACGGCATGGCCGGCCTTGGCCGACTTCACGGGAGCCTTGCCCTTCGCCATCGAGGTTCCTTCTGCGGCCGCAATCGGGCGCGCATGTGACCGGAATCGCCTGATTTGACAAGGGGGTGGCGCGTTCTTATCTCTCCGCCGCGGCAGGTCCGCCGGAAAGCCGACCTGCTTTATCCGACCGTATTACGAGGTTTATATGCTGGGTTTCAGCGGCATCGCGCAACGACTCTTCGGTTCGTCCAACGAGCGCAAACTGCGTCCGTTCAAGAACCGCGTCGAGGCGATCAACGCTCTCGAACCCAAATTCGCCGCGATGACGGATGACCAGCTCCGTGGCATGACGCCCGCCTTCCGCGACCGGCTTGCGAAGGGCGAAACCCTCGACGACATCCTGCCCGAGGCTTTTGCTGTGGTCCGCGAAGCGGCCAAGCGCACGCTCGGCCAGCGCCACTTCGACGTGCAGCTGATCGGCGGAATGGTCCTTCATGGCGGCAACATCGCCGAGATGAAGACTGGCGAAGGCAAGACGCTTGTCGCCACCCTGGCAACCTACCTGAACGCGCTCGCCGGCGAAGGCGTCCATGTCGTGACGGTCAACGACTACCTCGCCAAGCGCGACGCCGACTGGATGGGTCAGGTCTATCGTTTTCTCGGCATAAGCGTGGGCTGCATCGTCCATGGCCTGACCGACGAGGAACGCAAGGAAGCCTACAACGCCGACATCACCTACGGCACCAACAACGAATTCGGCTTCGACTATTTGCGTGACAACATGAAGTACTCGATCGACACGATGGCCCAGCGCGGTCATTCGTTCGCGATCGTGGACGAAGTCGACTCCATCCTTGTTGACGAAGCACGCACGCCGCTGATCATTTCCGGTCCGACCAACGATCTGACTGAGATGTATCGCTCGGTCGATGCGATGATCCCGCAGCTCCGCCCACCGAGCAAGGAGATGCACAAGGACAAGGACGGCAAGATCGTCCCCGTCGATCCGGGCGACTTTGAGGTCGACGAGAAGTCCCGCAATGCGCATCTGACCGAAGCCGGCAATGAACATATGGTCCAGCTGCTGAAAGGCGCCGGGCTGCTGGAGACCGGCGACCTCTACGACATCGAGAACATCTCGGTCGTCCACCACGTCAACCAGGCGCTCAAGGCGCATACGGTCTTCCAGAAGGACCGCGACTACATCGTCAAGGACAACAAGGTCATCATCATCGACGAATTCACCGGCCGCATGATGGACGGCCGGCGCTATTCCGAAGGCTTGCACCAGGCGCTCGAAGCCAAGGAGAACGTCGAGGTCCAGCCCGAGAACGTGACGCTCGCCTCGATCACCTTCCAGAACTATTTCCGTCTGTACGACAAGCTCGCCGGCATGACCGGCACGGCGATGACGGAAGCCGCTGAGTTCATGGACATCTACAATCTCGATGTCATGGAAGTGCCGACCAATGTGCCGGTGAAGCGCATCGATGCCGACGACGAGGTTTATCGCTCGGCCGAAGAGAAGAACAACGCGATCGCCACGCTGATCGAGGAACTGCGCGCCAAGGGCCAGCCGGTGCTTGTCGGTACAACGTCGATCGAGAAGTCCGAGCTGCTCTCCGAACTGCTCAAGCGCCGCGGCATCAAGCACAACGTCCTCAACGCGCGTTACCACGAACAGGAAGCCGCCATCGTTGCGCAGGCCGGTGTCTCCGGCGCGGTCACGATCGCCACCAACATGGCCGGCCGCGGCACCGACATCCAGCTCGGCGGCAATCTCGACATGCGCGTCCGTACCGAACTCGGCGGCGTGATCGACGAGAACGAGCGCGCCCGCCGCATCGACGAAATCAAGAGCGAGATACGCGTCGACAAGGACAAGGTGCTCGCTGCCGGCGGTCTCTACATCATCGGCACCGAGCGTCACGAAAGCCGCCGCATCGACAACCAGCTGCGCGGCCGTTCCGGCCGTCAGGGCGATCCGGGTGCCTCGAAGTTCTTCCTGAGCCTTCAGGACGACCTGATGCGCATCTTTGGCACCGAGCGGATGGAGTCGGTGCTTGGCCGTCTTGGCCTCGAGAAGGGCGAAGCGATCGCCCATCCCTGGGTGAACAAGGCGCTCGAAAAGGCACAGCAGAAGGTTGAAGCGCGCAACTTCGAGATGCGCAAGAACATCCTGAAATACGACAACGTGCTGAACGACCAGCGCAAGGTGATCTTCGAACAGCGCCGCGAGATCATGTCGTCCGAGGATGTCAGCGACGAGATCAGCCAGTTCCGTGAGGAAGTGGTCGCCGATCTGGTGAGCAAGCACATCCCGGAGAAGGCCTATGCCGAGCAGTGGGACGCGCAGGGCCTGCACGACGAGACGCAGCGCATCTTCGATGTCGACCTGCCGGTCATCGAGTGGTCCAAGGAAGAAGGCATCGCCGACGAGGAAATGCGCGAGCGCATCCAGTCGGCCGTCGACAAGCGCGCCGCCGCCCGCGTGGCGGAATTCTCGCCCGATGTCATGCGCTATGCCGAGAAGGCAATCCTGCTGCAGACGCTCGACGCCAATTGGCGCGAGCACATCGTGCAGCTCGATCACCTGCGCCAGTATGTCGGCCTGCGCGGCTATGGGCAGCGCGATCCGCTGAACGAGTACAAGAGCGACGCCTTCACGCTATTCGAGGAACTGCTGAGCAAGATGCGCACCGATGTCGTGGGCCAGCTCATGCACATCCAGATGTCGCAGCAGCCTCCGCCGCAGCTGATGGATCCCTCGATGGATCAGCTGCAGGTCTCACACATCGATCCACTGACGGGCGAAAACGAGATGGCGGAAGCACCGCCGATTGCACCCATGGGCCAGGGCCGTCTCGTACCGCGCCAGCGTGAAGCGGTGGCGGTCGATCCCAACGATCCGCAAACCTGGGGCAAGGTCCAGCGCAACGCGCCCTGCCCGTGCGGCACCGGCAAGAAGTTCAAGCACTGCCACGGCGCGCTGGTATAAATCTCCTGAGAGAGCGCCGACTCAAACGTCGGCGCGGCAGGAGTTCTTATGCAAAAGCTTTATCCCGCCGATGGTCCGGCGGTCTGGGTCGACCTGCACGATCCCTCGCCGGCCGAGATCGCGGAAGCCTGTACGAAATTTCATCTTGCGATCCCCACCCGCGAGAAGCTGGACGAGATCGAGACCTCCAGCCGTCTTCAGGCGACCAAGGAAGCAATCACCGTAAGCGTGCCGGCAACGCCGTGGCACGAAGGCAAGGAACCTGTCTCCGCGCCGATCGGGTTCGTGCTGACACCCAAACTGCTGGTGACGGTGCGTTTTGACGAGCTCGTCACGTTCCATCGCGTGGCGGAAAAGCTTGCCAAGGAAGATGATGCGCGGACAAGCAGCCAGGTGATGGCCGCGATTGTCGATGCGGTCGTGGACTTCAGCGCCGACCGTCTCGAGGGCTGCAAGGATGTCACCCGCGACCTGTCAAAGGTGGTGTTCCACCACACGGCGAGATCGCGTCGCAACCAGGCCCGCAAGAGCCGAGTTCTGCGTGAGATGCTGATTCAGATCGGCGACATCGAAGAAGCACTCTCGCAAACTCGCGAGACGTTGCTGGCGCTTCAACGCGCGATCCCCTTCGTCATCGAGCATGGCAAGGACTGGATCGGCGACGACGTCGCCACCCAGCTGAAGACCGCCAGCATGGACATCCAGTCGCTCAACGATTTCGAAGTTCACCTCACTGACAAGGTGCAGTTCCTGCTCGACGCGACGCTGGGTTTCATCAACACCGAGCAGAACGACATCTTCAAAGTGCTGACCATTGCGTCGGTCGTTGGCATCCCGCCGACCTTCATCGCGAGCATGTACGGCATGAACTTCCACAACATGCCGGAACTCAGCTGGACCTATGGCTACCAGTGGGGATTGGGCCTCATTCTCCTCAGCACGATCATTCCCATCGCCTGGTTCAAATGGCGCGGCTGGTGGTGAGGCCGAAAACGATCTCACCACCGTCGTAAAGTTGCCGCGTTTTCCCTTTTCAGTGTCCCGGATTGGGGAATGGCGGACAGCGCCGGTCCCCACTAGTCTTGTCGAAAGTTTCGGGGAAACGCTTCCATGTCACTTCGTCTGCTTGCCGCCACTGCGATCGTTGCGGCCATTTCGGGTCCCGCAAGCGGTCACGACCTTCGTCTTGCGGACGGAGGCGTCGTCACCTTCCGCACCTGCAATCACACCAAGGATCCTATCGTTGTCGGGACGAGCTATATCCCAGTCAATGGTAGCCTGTGGCGCAACAAGGGCTGGACGCAGGTGGGCGCCGGAGCCTGCCGCGATATCTTCACGACCTCGAACCACACCTTCTATGCGCGGGCTGAAACGAAGGGGCATTCGGATCAGTACTGGGGCACCAGCATCAAGCAATGCGTCGCCTATCCCGGTCCGTATGATTTTACGACCCGCTCCGAAGACACGACCTGCCCCCAGGGCGTGCCCGCCGACATGACGACCTTCCATTCCGACGGCCGCCCTGTTTATGTGTGGAATCTGAATCCCTAGGGGCGGCATTCATCCATGAAATGCGTATTGCTGGCGGCGACCGCCTTGGCCGCGACGATCTCCGCTGCGAGTGCCGCCGACACCGTCATCACGTTCAAGGTCTGCAATCACTCCGGCAAGACGGCTTTCGTCGGCTCGTCGTTCATCCCGGTGAACGGTACGGTCTGGCGCAATGAGGGCTGGAAGCTGGTCACGCCGAACCAGTGCCGCGACATCTTCAAGACTACCAACCACACGTTCTACGCGCGCGCCGAAGTAAAAGGCGATCCGGACACGTACTGGGGCAAGGGCATCAAGCAGTGCGTGCTGTATCCCGGCCCCTATGATTTTATGACGGGATCGGGCGACACAACTTGCCCCAAGGGCGAACCGGCGGAAATGTCGACTTTCAAATCGGACGGCACGCCGACCTTTACCTGGACGCTCAATCCCTGACGCGAAAGCGCTTTTCATAATGCGTTGGTGCGGCCAACATGCGCCTCCAGACGGGAGCGCTCCATGACGCCGTTCAAGATCAACATTCCGCAAGCCACGCTCGACGCGATCCGCGCGAAAGTACGTGCCTATGAATGGCATGAGATGCCGCGCGGCGCCGGCCTTGAAGGTTCCTGGGCTTATGGCGCCAATCTCGATTTCATGAAGGCGCTGTGCGCCTACTGGGTCGACGGCTACGACTGGCGGAAGTGGGAGACGGCGCTGAACGCGTTTCCGCAATTCACCGCGAAGGTCGAGGACATTGACCTGCACTTCTATCGCGAGAACGGTTCAGGTCCGTCGCCCAAGTCGCTGATCCTCAGCCATGGCTGGCCGGGATCGGTGTTCGAATTCATCCATATCATCGACAAGCTCGCGCATCCCGAGAAGCATGGTGGCGACGTGAAAGACGCGTTCACCGTCATCGTGCCGTCGCTTCCGGGCTATGGTTTTTCGGGCAAGCCAATGCGTCCGATCGGCCCGCGCACGACCGCCCGGCTGTTCGACGGCCTGATGACCGACGTGCTGAAGCTGCCGAACTACATCGCGCAAGGCGGCGACTGGGGCAGTGCGATTTCGGCGTATATGGGATTTGAAGGCAAAGGCTGCCGCGCCATCCATATCAACATGATGGGCTGGGGCTTCGGCTTTGCACCCGAGACCGAGGAAGAGAAAGCGCATGCCGCAAAGGCCGGGGCGCTGTTCCAGGCCGAAGGCGCATATTTCCTGGAACAGACGACCAAGCCGCAAACGCTGTCCTACGGGATGATGGATTCACCCGTCGGCGTCGCCGGCTGGATCGTCGAGAAATTCCACGGCTGGTCCGACGTCCGCAAGGGCTTCGAGAGCGTCTACTCCAAGGACCAACTGCTCACGAATGTGATGATCTATCTCGTCACGCGGAGTTTTAACACGGCGACCTGGATGTATCGCGGCCGCGCCGAGGAAATGTTCCTGAATCCGCCGCCGCCGATGGCGCGGATCGAGCGTCCCGCCGGCATCGCCGCGTTCCCCGTCGACCTGATCCCCTTCCCACCCCGCAGCCAGGTCGAGCGCAGCATCAACGTCACGCACTGGACGGACTTCGCGGAAGGCGGCCACTTCGCAGCGCTCGAGCGCCCGGAAGATCTGGTAGGTGACATCCGCGCCTTTGCGCGGACGCTGGACTAGCTCGCGAGACTCCGCCCCATAGCCAGAAACTTCTCGCGGCGGTCGCGACGGAGCTGGTCGCCAGGGATGCGTTCCATTTCAGCGAGCGAACGTGCGATCTGTTCGCCCACGGCGAGGATCGTCTCGTCTGGCGCGCGATGGGCGCCACCTACAGGTTCCGGGATAATGCCGTCGATCACCTTGAGGTCGAGACAGTCCTGCGCCGTCACGCGCATTGCGGTCGCCGCATCCTGCGCCTTCTCCGGCTTGCGCCACAGAATGGACGCGCAACCTTCCGGCGCGATCACCGAATAGACCGAGTTCTCGAGCATGTAGACTTTGTTGGCGGTGGCGATCGCAAGCGCGCCACCGGACCCGCCTTCGCCGATTATCGTCGCGACAAACGGTACACGCAGATTGAGGCATGCCTCTGTCGAACGTGCGATCGCTTCCGATTGCCCGCGCTCCTCGGCGGAAACGTTGGCGTAGGCGCCCGCTGTATCGACCAGCGAGATCACCGGAAGGTTGAATCGGTTCGCCATGTCGAAGAGGCGCTCGGCCTTGCGATAGCCTTCCGGCATCGCCATGCCGAAATTGTGCTTCAAGCGCGTCTTGGTGTCGTTGCCCTTCTCGTGGCCTACAATCGCGACGGAACGTCCGCGGAAGCGACCGAGAGCCGTGACGATCGCGTGGTCGTCGCCATAGACACGGTCGCCGGCCAGCGGTGTGAACTCGTCGAACAGGTTACGTGCATAGTCCGCGAAATGCGGCCGGCCGGGATGACGCGCCACCTGGACCTTCTGCCAGGGCGACAACTTCGCGTAGGTGTCCTTCACTAGCGCGTCGGCGCGGGCCTGCAGGCGGCCAACCTCTGGCTCGATGTGCAGGGCCGAGTCCTCCTCGGCCAGCTTGCGCAGTTCGACGATCCGGCCTTCCAGCTCGGCGATAGGGCGTTCGAAATCCAGATAGGTGTGCATTCGGCCTCAGGGTCCGTGGGCTCAGGCGGGGATATGCGGGTTCCCGGTCACAAATCCAAGTCCTGGCACGTCTTCAGAAGAGGAAACGCAGGAAATCCGCGATGGTTGTCCGAATACTTATAGCAATCCTGGGGTTATTTCACCTCGTACAGGGTCTCTGGATGCTGGGCGCACCCGGCAACTGGGCCGAGTCAGTCGTGCACCTGCCGGCGCCCGATCACCTGCATTTCCACTTCATCGCCGACATCGGGATGGCGTTCCTGGCGAGCGGCGTCGGCCTGCTGCTGGGAGCCCGTCGCGGGACGGTCAGCGGCGCGTGGGCGGTAGCCGGCGCGACCTGGCCGTTCCTGCACGCGCTCATCCATCTTCGCGAATGGATCATGGACGGCCCGCCTCCGGTGACCGGCGATCTCATCAAGGAAGGTCTTGGCGTCATCCTTGCCGGCGCGTTGGGCGCGTGGCTCGCCTGGACCCGTTTTCGTCAAGGAGAAGCATGATGTTCAAGGCATACCTGCATCGCTATCTGCGCGGCTTCGAGAAGCGCTACAGCTACGATGCCACCTACATGCACGAGCTTACCGATGCTTCGACCGGCGCCTTCGTCCGCTACATGGTCATGCAGACCGCTGGTGGCGAATATCGCGGCGACGCTCCACGTGACGCGTGGTTTGCTTCGGGGATCGCAGGCGCATTGTTTGAAGACTGCGGACCCTGTGTGCAGATTTCGTCCGACATGGCGGTCGAGGGCGGCATGCCAGCCCAGACGATCCGCGCCCTTCTCTCCGGCACGCCCACCGATCCTGTCGCGCAGCTCGGCTTCGACTACGGCCGCACGCTGCTGAACGGCAGCGAAAACCTCGACGATCTGCGCGAGGCGATCAAAACTAAGTGGGGCGAGAAAGCGCTCATCGCGCTATCCTTGCGCGCCATGACGGCCCGAAACTTTCCGGTGCTCAAACGCGCGATGGGTCATGCCAAGACCTGCCAGCGCGTCCGCGTCGGCAATGCGGATGTGGCGGTCAATCAGGCGCTGAAGGCGGCATGAACGATCTGGCGACATTCGAGGCGCATCGCACGCATCTGATCGGCATCGCCTATCGGATGCTTGGCGAGATGAGCGCAGCAGAGGATGTCGCACAGGAGGCGTGGCTGCGCTGGCAGCGCGCCGAAGGCGAAGAGATCCGCGATCCCCGCGCCTGGCTTTCCGCGGTCGCCGTTCGTCTTTCGCTCGATGCGCTGCGCAAGGCACGGACGCGGCGTGAGACCTATGTCGGTCCGTGGCTTCCCGAGCCGATCCTGCCCGATGATGTGCGCGCACTGGCGGCGGACGCCCCGGCAGCACGTGCTGAGCTGGCGTCGGACCTCTCGCTTGCGCTGCTACATGTGCTGGAGCGCCTGTCGCCGGAGGAGCGTGCCGCGCTGATCCTCCACGACGCGTTTGACTGCGACTATGCCGTAATCGCGCAAGCCCTTGAGAAATCGGAAGCGGCCTGCCGCAAGCTTGTCAGTCGCGCGCGCGAACGCGTGAAGACCGACAGGCCGCGCCACACAGTCGATCGCGGGCAGCATCAGGACCTGCTGCAGCGTTTTGCGGCAGCATCTGCCTCAGCGGATACGTCGGCGCTGATGAGACTCTTCGCGCCGGATGTCGTGCTGTACTCGGACGGTGGCGGCAAGGCGAAGGCGGCGCTCAACCCGATCTACGGCGCCGACAAGGTCGCGCGCTTCCTCGCCGGCGTGGTGAGCAAATTCTGGCAGAACAACTTTGAGGTCAGGCTGGTCGAGCTCAACGGCATGCCGGGCTTTGTGCTCCAGGAAGACGGCTCTCTGCACTCCGCCCTTACGGTCGAGTTCGATGGTGAGGCCGTGAGCGCGCTCTACTTCGTGCGCAATCCCGACAAGCTGGAACGAATCAACCGCCTGTTTTCGCCCGGACCATCGCCATCTGCTTGACGATGACCTCGGCCTGACGGATCGAAGCCGCATCGATCAGCACACCGTTGAGCGACGCGGCGCCCGATCCCGTGCTGTGCGCGTCCTTCATCGAGGCCAGGATCGCTTCGGCGCGCGCGACTTCCTTGGCGGGCGGCGTGAAGATCTCGTTGCAGAGTTCGACCTGGCTGGGATGGATCGCCCACTTGCCTTCGCATCCCAGGATCGCCGTGCGATTGGCCTGGGCGCGGAAGCCGTCAGGATCCTGGTAGTCGCCGAACGGACCGTCGATCGCGACGAGGCCATGCGCCCGCGCCGTCTGGACCATGCGAAACAGCGGGTAGTGCCAGAGATCGTTCCAGTGGCGCTCACGCTGCCCGGCCGCATCCTTGTCCGTAAGCATCACGTAGTCGGCATTGCCGCCGCCGATATTGGTCGTGCGCATGCCTTGTGACGCCGCATAGTCAGCCGCTCCGAAGTGGAGCGTCTCAAGCCGCTTCGATGAAGCGGCGATCTCATCGATGTTCTTCAGGCCGAGCACGGATTCGATGATGATCTCGATGCCGATCTTCTTCTTGCGGCCGACATTGGTCGAAGCCTGCGTCATCAGCCAATCGATCGCGTAGACGTCGGAAGCATTACCGACTTTCGGGATCATGATGGCGTCGAGCTTCTCGCCGCCCTTCTCCACCAGTGCGATGACGTCCTTGTAGCACCAGCCGGTGTCGAGGCCGTTGATGCGCACGGTGACGATCTTGCCCTTCCAGTCGATGTCGTTCAGCGCGGCCACGACATTGTCACGCGCCTTGTCCTTGTCGGCGGGCGCGACGGCGTCTTCGAGATCGAGGCAGACGCAGTCAGCAGCGCCGGCGGCGGCCTTCTCGAAGAAATTGGTCTTGGAGCCCGGCACGAACAGTTTCGACCGATAGATGCGAACGGGCGCCTGGCGCTCAACGACGGAAAAGCTCACGAAATCTACTCCGGCAGTGTCTGTGTCCCGGAGATTAGGTCACTTGGGCGGCTTTGTCCGCCGCGAAAGTGGATGCGAGGCTTCCATCACCTGCGTCAGACGGTCCTTGGCGACGTGGGTGTAAATCTGCGTCGTGGCGATGTCGGAATGGCCGAGCATCGTCTGCACGCTGCGCAAATCGGCGCCGCCTTCGACAAGGTGCGTCGCGAAGGCATGACGGAGAACATGCGGCGAGAGCTTGTCCGGATCGATGTTGGCTTTCAGGGCCAGCTCCTTGAGCATCTGATGGCAGCGCCGCCGCGTCAGGTGGCCTTCCGCGGCGCGCGATGGAAACAAAAATCTTTCCGCGTGGCCGCGGCTTGGGCCCAACGGCGGGAATTCCTCGCGCACATCGAGCCAGGCCTTGATCGCCTCGCGCGCTGGTTCATTCAAGGGTGCGAGCCGTTCCTTCTGGCCCTTGCCCTTCACCAGCATGAAGCCTTCGCGGTTCTTCACTGTCGCGAGGGGGAGCGTCACGAGCTCGGACACGCGCAGGCCCGAGGCGTAGAGGATTTCGAGCATGCAAAGGAGCCGCAGACCTTCCGCTGTCTCGGTGGTGCGTGCCGTAGCGATCAGCTTCTCCACATCCTCCCGAGACAGAATCTTCGGCAGCGGACGTTCGCGCCTGGGCGCGTCGAGCGCATTCGTCGGGTCGTCCTTGCGAATGCCCTCGCCGTAGAGGAACGCGAAGAACTGGCGGAGCGCCGACAGCCGGCGCGCCTGTGTCGCGCTCGACGTGCCGGCGCGCGAAAGGCGTTCGAGATAGCTTTTGATGTCATCGCGTGACGCGTCGCGCGCGCTGCCACCCTTGCCGGCCCGATGACCGGCGAAGTCGAGCAGGTCGCGGCGGTACGCAGCGAGTGTATTGATGCTGGCGCCGCGCTCGGCGCTCATCATGTCGAGGAAGGATTCGATCGTTGTGGAGTCAGAGCCGGTCATGGCCGCGCCGAAGCCAGCGCCTCGATCGCAAGCGCGCGAGCCTCCTTCGTCAGTCCCAGCTGCTGCAGCGTTCGCACGCACTCAACCGTCACGTCCGGCGAAAGGCCCGCTGGACCTGTCGGGCCGACGATATCCAGCACGCGAAGCAGCGCCTCGCCCTTGCGCGCCGGCTGCGAGGCGGCGTCCGCCAGCTTGCGAAGATCGTCGGAAGCCGGCTTGCGGCCATCGAATGGTGTGCCCTCAAGTGTTGCGGCCACCGTGTGGGCGGCGTCAGGCATCGGCAGATGCAACACGTCGAACAGTCCCAGCGCCAGTGCGGCAACAGGCGACGGATTCTGCTGCGGCATCGCACTGTGGGCAAACCATGCCAGCGCGTCCTGTGCGGCCGCGTCATGCTCCGGTGACGGGCTGGTGAGATCGAGGAGCAGCGCGAAGGCGTGCGCGTCCTCATCGTCCGGCGCGCCGATGTACCAGGCAGCGGCCTGATCGGTCTTGTCTCGCAAC
>DASZCC010000200.1:0-3789 GCA_035943485.1 Rhizomicrobium sp.
GCCCTTCTCCGAGAAGGTGCGCGTCGCCTTCGGCATCAAGAAGCTGGCGTGGCGCTCCGTCCACATCCCCAACATGATGCCGAAGCCCGATCTGCTTCCGCTGACCGGCGGCTATCGCAAGACACCGGTGATGCAGATCGGCGCCGATATCTACTGCGACACGCAGATCATCCTGCGCGAACTCGAGCGGCGTTACCCGACACCTAGCCTGTTTCCGAATGGCAAGGGGCTGCCCTATGCGCTGGCGTTCTGGGCTGATCGCATCTTCTTTATGCCCTCCGTCGGCGTGGTGTTCGCCGAGGTCGGCGACATGGTGCCGGAAGCGTTCAAGCAGGACCGCGCGAAGATGTCCGGCTCGGCGTTCTCCACCGATGCGATGAAGGCGATGGCGCCCTTCGCACGCGACCAGTGGCGCGCCCATGCAAGCTTCCTCGAGGAGCAGCTGTCCGACGGGCGTCATTTCCTGATCGGTGCGGCGCCGGCCGCGTCCGATGTCCATTGCTACATGAACATCTGGTGGATCCACGCCGCCCTGCCACATCTCGCCGACGGATTGCTGGCGGAGTTTCCGTCGGTGATCGCCTGGGCCTCGCGCGTCGCTGCGATCGGCCATGGCGAGGAGACGATCATGACTTCGACAGACGCGCTCGCTGTCGCAAAGGCGGCGCAACCTGAGACGAAGCCCCGTGACGACGCTTTCGATCCGCGCGGGCTGAAGCCAGGCGACGCGGTGACGGCGTCGGCCGACGACTATGGCCGCGATCCGATCGCGGGCACGCTGGTCTTCGGCACCGCCAACGAAGTCGCGATCCGGCGCAACGATCCCGCAGTGGGCGATGTCGTGGTGCATTTTCCGCGCGCCGGCTTCGTCGTTCAGAAGGCGGGCTAGGAAGCCTTCCGGTACTTCGTGGCGCGGAGGTATCCCGCCCATGATGTGGCAGGGGAGAAGTGCGCCCGGCTCAGCACCAGATCAGGATGACCGTCATCGCCGGTCAGCGGCACCATCAGGTATTCCGCGACATAGAACTGCTTGTCGACGACATCGGTGTTGGCCACAAAGCGTAAGGGCGCGCCCGCAGCCAGCACCGTCTCCGGCGCGGAATGGAAGCGCTTCACGCGCGTCGCCGGAATCACATCGTCGACGATCTTGCCGGTGAGATCGCCGAAGGTCTGTGCGAAGCGCGTGCCCATCAGGCGCACGCGGTAGCGCACCGGCGACGTGTCGATCCGCTCATAGATCGCAAGGTACGGCATGTGCCGCTTGAGCAGGCGTGCGGTGAGCGACGTGCGCGCCGGCATGTCGGCCGCGCCGCGTGCTGCACGCCACAATTCCAGCAGGTCACCGAGTTCGGCGCGCTCGAAGGCAAGCGTCGGATCACAATAGCTGCTCCAGCCATCATGCTCCGCGAGGGCGTTGTAGATCTCGGCTGCGATGTAGGATCGATCCATGCCCCATTTTGGGCATAACCAGGTTTGCGTGAGGTAAACGAGAGTTCCCGCCGGCTCGTTGCACGCCGGGGGCAGACATCGGATCATCGCGGATCAGGAAAGGGACACGGGAATGGACCAGCCGGTATCAGCCGCAACGGAGATTGCGCAGGGAAACCTTCAGGGCGTGGCGCGCGACGGTGTCCTCAAATTCAATGGCATTCCCTATGCCCGGCCGCCGGTCGGCGAGCTGCGCTGGCAGATGCCGCAGCCTCCGGAAGCCTGGGCCGGCATCCGCAATGCCCTAGGCTTCGGCAACATCGCGCCGCAGGTCTCCGACAGCACCAGCGGCGTTCTTGCCGGCACGCCGGGCATCCAGTCCGAAGACTGTCTCTACCTGAACGTGCAGACACCGGCCTGCGACGGCGGCAAGCGCGCCGTGATGGTGTGGATCCACGGCGGCGGGTTCAACACCGGCGCCGGCAGCGTCGGCACCTACAACGGCAAGTTCCTGGTGCCGCGCGGCGACATCGTCCTGGTCACGATCAATTATCGTCTCGGCGCGCTCGGCTTCCTCAATCTCAGGGACGCGAGCAATGGCAGCTATCCCGGCACCGGCGCCGAAGGACTGGCCGACCAGATCGCGGCGCTCGCCTGGGTGAAGGAGAACATCGCGTCGTTCGGCGGCGATCCGAACAACGTCACCATCTTCGGCGAGAGCGCCGGCGGCATGAGCGTGGGCGCCCTGCTCGCGTCGCCCGCCGCGCGCGGGCTGTTCCACAAGGCGATCCCGCAATCCGGCGCCAGCGACATCGGCTATGACCGCGAGACATCCGAGCGCATCGCACAGATGGTGGTCGACAAGCTCGGCACCGATCCGATGTCGGCGACATGGGAAGCGATACTCGACGTGCAGAAGCAGATCCTGGCCTCGCCGCGCGAGATCGGGCTCGGCATGCCGTTCGCGCCGACCATCGATGGCGAGATCCTGCCGTTCCGCGCGATCGACTGCGTGCGCGATGGCTCGGCCAAGGGTGTGCCCGTGATGACCGGCACGACGCGCGACGAGTGGAAGCTGTTCACTGTCGCCTCGAACCGGGCGATGGATAAGGCGCGCCTGCGCAAGAACACCGCCGCGCTGGTAGGCGAGGACAAAGCCGACGCGCTGCTTGCCGCCTACACGCAAGGCACGCCGTTCGACAAATGGAACGACGTGATGACCGACCACACCTTCTTCGTGCCGGCGACGCGCCTTCTGGATGCGCAGACCGGACACGCACCGGTCTATGCCTACCGCTTCGACTGGGCGTCGCCGCTGATGAACGGCGCGCTCGGCTCATGTCATGCGCTGGAGCTGGGCTTCACCTTCGGCACCTATCGCCTAAAAGGCGCGATGCCCTTCTTCGGCTCCGGACCGGAAGCCGATGCGTTGTCCGAAGCGATGATGGACGCGTGGATCAACTTCGCGAAAGCCGGAAATCCATCAACCGACACGACCGCGTGGCTGCGCTACGACGGCGGCAAGCGCGCGACAATGATGTTCGGCGACGGCCTGCCGCATATGAAGGGTGCGCCGAACGAAGCGCGCCGCAAGGCCTGGGAGAATGTGCCGGAGGAGAAGATCGGGCCGTAGCGGGGCGCTGTTAGCGTCGCGTTTCGTGGAGCTGCTTCTTCACGTCTGAATGTATCGCGTGAATGAAGCTTATGTCGTTCACCAGATCTGCGTTCCGATCTTCGGACACAGGCGTGCGAGCGGCCTCTAGAACCATATGCTCTAAAGCCACCAGAGCCGCGTCGATAATGGGGGCCACTTCTTCGGAAACAACGCCGTCAGGGTACCTGTCCCGCCACTTTGCCCACGCATCCTTTGCCTGCGTGTCGAGTCGTGACACGCCGTAAGAAACAATGCGCATTGCTTTGGGAGAGAGCTTCATCTTGCGAATCCTAGCTCAAATCGTGGTCATGCAAGCACGAATTTTGCGTTAACGGTTGCCAAGGCAATGATGTAGTCACTCAGCGACATGTCTGCCACAGGTTCCCACGACCAATGATTCCCCGTGTCATTCCAGACCAGCAACAAAGTGTCGTCATAATACGATGCGGAGGGAAGCTTCCACCAAGTGCCGGAGAGGGTCGAGTCCTTCGCATCAAACGTTGAGACACCGCCTGTGCCGGCCTGAACCCAATCCGCCCCATTTTTCGAATAGATTATTAGATCAGCCACATGGCGCGGCCTGTCGAGTCTGGCTGAACTGGCATTTCCCGCTCGATACAAATCGAGTGTTGTCGTCCCCATAAGGCCAATCATTCGCCCAACGAAAACTTATATCAACTGGCGCGTCGCTCTTTTTGGTTCTCGAC
>DASZCC010000201.1:0-5836 GCA_035943485.1 Rhizomicrobium sp.
CCGTCGTGCTCGTGGTCCTGTCGATCTTCTTCCTCGGCGCGCCGGTCGCGGCGATCATCGGTTCGCTGTTCCTCGACAGGATCGCCGCCCGCGTCGACGCGCGGTACTTCCCCAACGACCCCAAGGCCCGCGGCAAAGGTGCCGGCGTAAAGGAAGCGGTCCGCCTCGTCGGCCTGGTGATCCTCGTGAACCTGGTCCTGCTGCCCTTCGACATCGGCATTCCCGGTGTATCGGAGATCGCGAGCGTGCTGGCCAACGGCTGGTTGCTGGGGCGGGAATATTTCGAGCTCGCCTCGCTGCGCCACATCACGCCGCAGGAAAGCGATGCGCTGCGCCGCCGCCATGGCGGAAAGGTGTATCTCGCGGGGCTGTTCGTCTCGGTCATGTCCATAGTTCCCGGCCTCAATCTGCTGGCGCCTTTCTTCGGCTCGGCTTTGATGGCACATCTGTTCAAGCGCCTGACCCATGGAGAGAATCCGGCATGAAACGGCTCGTCGCAGTATTGGGATTGTGTGTCCTTGCAGCCGGCTGCGGCACGCCACGACCGGCACAGAACGCCGTGCGCCTGCCCGATGCGCCACCGGGCGGCGAACCGGCCGGCACGACGGGCCTGCACGAAGCCGATCTGCGCGCGCAATTCGGTCAGCCCGCGATGATCCGCCATGACGCCGGCGCCGAGGTCATCCGCATCGACGGCGCGACGTGCAAGGCCTTCTTCTTCCTCTACTCGAAGGATGGCAACACGGCGGTGTGGCATGTCGAGACATCGCCACGCGGCCAGTCGATCGCCGCCGACGAAAACTGCCTCGCTAGCCTGCGCGCCCGCGTCGCGCCGCCACGCCCGGTTTCGTGACGGGCAGTTCCTTCGTCTTGTCCTTGTAGCGGCACAGGTCGCGCTCGACACAGGTCGGGCATAGCGGCTTGCGGGCAATGCAGGTGTAACGGCCGTGCAGGATCAGCCAGTGATGCGCGTGCAGCTTGAAGTGATCCGGCACGATCTTGTTGAGCTTGTCCTCCACCACGACGACGTTCTTGCCCGGCGCAAGCCCTGTGCGGTTGCTGACGCGGAAGATGTGCGTGTCAACAGCGATGGCCTTCTCGCCGAACGCGACGTTGAGGACGACGTTCGCCGTCTTCCGTCCGACGCCCGGTAGCGCTTCCAGCTCCTCGCGCGTGCGGGGAACAGCGCCGTCATACTGCTCGACCAGGATCTTCGACAGCGCGATCACGTTCTTCGCCTTGCCACGGAACAGACCAATCGTCTTGATGTAGTTCGTGAGCTTCGCCTCGCCCAGCGCCACCATCTTGGCCGGCATGTCGACGATCTTGAACAGCGGTTCGGTCGCCTTGTTCACGCCCTTGTCGGTCGCCTGCGCCGACAGCACCACGGCGACAAGCAGGGTGTAGGGATTGACCGATTGCAGCTCGGTCTGCGGGTTGGGCATCATCTTCTTCAGGCGCGCGAAGAAATCCTCGACCTGATCCTTGGAAAACCCGCGCGCCATCTGTGCTGAAACCCCGATTACGGCGTCACACTGTTGCGGGCGGGGGGATGGCGCAAGTAGGCTGGCCGCGATGAACCGCGACAGCGACATCCTGCTCGATCACGTGCTGCGGCCCAGCCCGCCGATGGCGCCACGCACGCTGCGTAACATCCTGTACGTCGTCATCGCGATCAATCTCGGCTTTGCGCTGTTCTTCGTGGCGCATGGCGCGTGGCCGATCATGCCGTTCCTGGGGCTCGACGTGGCGCTGCTCGCCTGGGCCTTCCGCGCCAGCAGCGAAGCGGCCAAGCGCGAAGAGCATGTGACGCTGACACCGGCGCAGCTCTCGATCGTGCGCAAGCCGCCGCGTGGTCCGTCGAACGAGGTCCGGCTCAATCCCTATTGGGTGCGGGTGCAGATGGACGATCCGCCGGAACACTGGAGCCAGCTCTGGCTATGGTCCCACGGCAAAGGCCTGAAGATCGGGACATTCCTGGCGCCGACCGAGCGGGCCGCTTTTGCCGGCGTGCTGAAATCCGCGCTGCGCCGCGCCCGAAACGGCTGATTTTCGCAAGAAACGGGTCGAAAGCAGGCTCGCGAAAGCCCATCTTCCGCTCATGACCAACGTGCTCTCCTTCGACGAAAACGACACCAACTGGCGGCGCATCGCGCGCGCGATCCAGTTCCTCTCGGCCCACTACCAGGACCAGCCGACGCTGGAAGACGCGGCCTCGGCCGCGGGCCTGTCGCCGCACCATTTCCAGCGCGTCTTCACGCGCTATGTCGGCGTCAGTCCGAAATCCTTTGTCGGCCATCTCACGCTCGAACATGCGAAGGACGATCTCGCGGCAGGCACGAGCGTGCTCGATGCATCGCTCGATGCCGGGCTGTCAGGACCGTCGCGTCTGCATGACCTCGCCCTGAAGATCGAGGCGATGACGCCGGGCGATTATGCGCGCGGCGGCGAAGGCGTGACGATCACATACGGGTTCTGCCCATCACCGTTCGGCATCGCACTGATTATGACGACGGAAGCCGGACTATGCGGCCTCGCCTTCGGCGACGAGGGCGAAGAGCGCCTGATGCTCAAGGACATGAAGGGGCGCTGGCCGGATGCGACTTATGTCGAGGACAAGGAACGCACGAGCGAGTTCGCGCGCATGATCTTCGGCGAAGGCGAAAGCGAACTGAAGCTGCATCTCATGGGCTCGCCCTTCCAGGTGAAGGTGTGGCAAGCGCTGATGGCGATCCCGGACGGCAAGACCTCGACCTATCACGCTGTCGCAAAATTGATCGGCAACGACAAGGCGTCACGCGCTGTCGGCGCGGCGGTCGGGCGCAATCCGATCTCATGGCTCATCCCTTGTCATCGTGTGCTCGCGAGCGACGGCACGCTCAACGGCTATCACTGGGGATTGAACCGGAAGCGCGCGATGCTCGCAGTGGAAGCGGCACGCGCCGGTCAGGCCACGCCGAGGACATCGGCCATCGCATAAAGGCCGGGCTTCTTGTCCTGGCCCCAGATCGCCGCGCGAACGGCGCCATGCGCGAAGATCGTGCGATCTTCGGCGACATGGCCGAGCGTGATGCGCTCGCCCGGTCCCGCCAGGATCACTTCGTGCTCGCCGATTACGGTGCCACCGCGAAGGGCCGCGAAGCCGATCACGCCATCGGGCCGTGCGCCAGTATGCCCGTCTCGCGCGCGAACAGAGTTTTCCTTGAGCGGGATGTTGCGTGCACCGGCCGCCGCCTCACCGAGCATGAGCGCCGTGCCGCTCGGCGCGTCGACCTTGCGGCGATGATGCATCTCCACAATCTCGACATCGTAGCCAGGGAGAGCGCGTGCCGCCTGTTTCACGAGTGCGGCCAGCAGGTTCACGCCCAGGCTCATATTGCCGGATTTGATGATCATCGCATGGCGCGCCGCGGCCCTGATCTTCGCGTTGTCCGCTTCCGAGAGCCCCGTCGTACCGATCACATCGACGATCCGTGCCTGGGCGCACAACGCCGCGAGTTCGACGGACGCTGCTGGCGTCGTGAAGTCGAGCAGGGCCTGGGCCTTGGCTAGAAGCGGAAGCGGATCATCGCTCAGCGTGATGCCTGGCGCGACCTCCTTGCCAACGTCAGCGTGACCCTTACGGTCGAAGGCACCGGACAGCACGACGCCCGGCGTCTCCGCGATGGTGCGGATCAGGGTCTGTCCCATGCGGCCGGTCGCGCCGGCCACGACGATGCGGATGTCGCTCATGGCCGAACCATAGCCAGCTAAATCAGCCCGGGATATGGCCCAGATGCTCGACCAGCGTTGCAGCAATCGCCTGTCCGAACCACGGCACGGTCAGGATCAGGGGCGAGGCAAACATGCGCACCAGAGTCGGCTGGTCGAACGGCCATTCAGGGGCGTCGGCGATACGCTTCTCGAAGGCCAGCAGGCCCTGCAGGCGCTGGGCGGCGTCGCTCTCATGCCCGGTCCGCGGGCGGATGGTCTCGATCTCGCCGCGCAGCACCTCCATCTCGGCCGCTTTCGCGGCGCGAATTTTCAAGTGCACATATTCCATGGTGCTCAGGAAGACCCACGCCCCGATCGCACACGCGCCGAAGATCAGCGCCATGGTGAAGAGCGTCACGCCGCCACCGATGAAGGCGAGGAACATGACGGCGCTGACGGTGAACCAGATCAGCGCCACACGCGCCGCCGACCGGCCGATTACCGAAAGGCGGTCGATCCGCAGCAGGTCGATGATCAATTCGCTGTCCATCGTCTGGCGAAAGCCCCGGTTCGCGCTTCGCGTCAGCGCCACGCCGCGCGTGAAAAGCGTGATGATCAGGGTCGTCGCGAAGAAGAACCACACCAGAAGGAACGGCGAACCGGTGAGATTGTCCGTGCCGCGCACATAGAACAGCCAGCTCAGGCCGATCCCGAGTGCGAGTCCGATCAACGTCGCGAACACCAGCGGTGCGCCCACTGGCGTAAGTTCGGTGAGCTGCGCAGCACTTGCCCAGCCGCCACGCAACACCTGTGCGAAGGCGGGCAGGTCGGCGCGCTCCTTCAGCCGGGAGTAGCGCTGCATCGCCAGCACGACGGTGTTCATCAGACAGAACCAGCCGCCGAGCAGAACGATGTACTCGACGGCAGTTCTGCCATGTACCTGGGTCAGGATCGGAACGTTCGAGATCGAGAGGGCGATAGCGAGCGTGCCGATCAGCAGAACGAAGATCAGCGCCGTCGTCGCCGGAAAACCGAACGGCGAAAGCACGAAAATGCGCTGCTCGAAATAGGCGCTTCGATCGGATGCGCGCAACGCATTCGACAACTCATCGGGCAGGGCGGCGCTCATCGCGGCAGGTTCGCGCGCGGGGCGCGCAATGTCGAGAGGTGGGGTTCTAACCTCTCCCGCTATCGCGGGCGAGGTAAATTCTAAGCTCTTGTGTCGACGCCCGCGCTGCTGACGGGCTCTTTCCGCGCGACGGTGACCATCGCCGGCCGCAGCAGGCGGTCGCCGATCGTATAGCCGGTCTGCACGACATTCACGATCGAGCCCGGCGGGCTGCCCGGCACTTCGGCCACGGCCTGGTGGAAGTTCGGGTCGAACTTTCCGTCCGACGTATCGATCTGCTTGATGCCATGGGTCTGCAGGTTCTGGAGCAGCTGACGCTCGGTCGCTTCCACACCATCGATCACAGCCTTGACCTGCGGGTCGGCGGTGTCGCGTACGTTCTGGGGCAGGTGCGAGAGGGCGCGCGCGAAATTGTCGGCGATAGTCAGCATGTCGCGCGCGAATTTCGTCACGGCATACTGGGTCGCGTCGACACGCTCGCGCTCGCCGCGGCGGCGCACATTCTCGGCTTCGGCGAGGGCGCGCAGCAGGCGGTCCTTGAGGTCCACATTCTCGGCATTCAGCGCTGCGATGACATCGGCGGGATGCGGCTGGCCGCCAGGCTGTTCAAATTCGTTGTCGTTGTCGCTCATGCTCGTCTCTCTAGCGTATCAGCCCAGCAATCGGCCAATGACTTTTGCGGTATGGTCCACCATCGGGATGATGCGGCCGTAATTCAGGCGGGTCGGGCCCAGGACGCCCACCACGCCCACGATCTTGCCCTGCGCGTTGGCGTAAGGCGCCGCCACTATCGAGGAACCGGACAGGCTGAACAGCCGGTTCTCCGAGCCGATGAAGATGCGGACACCGTCGCCATCCTTGGCGAGTTCCAGAAGGCGGATCAGGTCATTCTTGCGCTCGATGTCGTCGAACAGGCTGCGGATACGCTCGATGTCGGCCTGCGCCTCCATCGTCTCCAGCAGGTGCGACGTGCCGCGCACGATCAGCACCTTCTCGTCCAGGTCGCGCGACATG
>DASZCC010000202.1:0-4641 GCA_035943485.1 Rhizomicrobium sp.
GGCCAGCGGGCTTCCGGCGGCATGGACACGAGTATCGCGTCCACATTGTGGCCGGTCTTCAGGCCGAATTGCGTCCCGCGGTCCCAAAGAAGGTTAAACTCGACATAGCGACCGCGGCGCACGAGCTGGTGGTCGCGGTCCGCCGCGGTCCATGGCAGCCCCATTCGCCTCCTAACGATCTGGGGATAGATGTCGAGAAATGCGAGTCCCACATCACGGGTAAACGCAAAATCCTTGTCCCAGTCACCCGAATTGAGCCTGTCGAAGAAGATTCCGCCCACGCCGCGGGGCTCTTTGCGGTGCGGGAGGTAGAAGTATTCGTCACACCATTTCTTGTATTCAGCGTAAGCGTCTGCACGGTAGCCGTCACAAGCGCGCTGCATCGCAGCATGAAAGTCGCGCGCGTCTTCCTGCGTCATTTGTGAATTGGTGAACATCGGCGTGAGATCGCTGCCACCGCCGAACCAGCTCTCCGACGCCGTGATCATGTGGCGCGTATTCATGTGCACCGCCGACACGTGCGGGTTCTGCATATGCGCGATCACCGAGATGCTGGTGGCCCAGAAGCGCGGATCCTTGTCCGAACCCTGCAACGTCTTGGCGGCATCGGCCGACAATTTGCCGTCGACAGTTGAGACGTTGACCGCAACCTTCTCGAACACGCGGCCCTTCATCACGCTCATCACACCGCCGCCTGCGGGGCTGCCGTCTTCGTCGAAGCGCTCGGTCGGTGTAAGCACAAACGTGCCGGGGGCGCGATCCGAAAGGGGCGCGCCTAGCTCGTTCTCGATTGCCTCAAAAGTCGCAACGAGCTTGTCGCGCAGCGATTCGAATGCGGCGCGCGCACGCGTCTTTCGTTCGGTCGTGATGGCGTCGTCCGTCATGTCGGAAACAGTCCCGTCTGCCGCAGTGCCTCCCCAAGCACCATGGCGCCCGCCTGCGCTACATTGATCGAACGCAAGCCCGATTTCATCGGAATACGCAAGCGTGCCTCGGCCCGTTGATGCACCGCTTCCGGCACCCCGGCGCTCTCCCGTCCGAGGAGAAGCGTGTCGTCCGCAGCGAAGGCGAAGTCGGTGAAAGCTGTGTCGGCCTTTGAGGACAGCAGCACGATCCGGCCTGGCTCCCGCGACATCAAATATATGTTCCAGGAGGCGTGACGGACGTAGTTCGCCGCCTCCAGATAATCCATCCCGGCGCGCCGCATCTGGGCCTCCCCGAACACGAAGCCGCAGGGCTCGATGATGTCGACCGGAACCCCCATGCAGGCGCCCAGCCGCAGCAAACTCCCGGCATTCTGGGCTATATCGGGCTCGAAAAGGGCTAGGCGCATCTTGATATCCTACAGAAAACTAGTTTATACTATAAATTCCTACGAGTTCCGAGCCGCCTGCCATGTCGAAATATGATGTCCTGACCGGCTTCTTGAAGGCGCAACTGACCGGCCGCGTCGCCGTGACCTTTGCCGAGGTGGAGGAGGCGCTGCGCTTTGCGCTTCCGGCGTCTGCTTATACCCACCCCGCCTGGTGGTCGAATGACCCCACTGGCCACAGCCAGGCTCGCGCCTGGCTCGATGCCGGGTTCGAGACCGAGCAGGTCGATGTCCCCGGCCGCCGCCTCGTCTTCCGGCGACTGACACAGCCAAGCCATGCAGGAATGAAAGAAGAGGGACGCATGTTCAAACACGCTGAACCAAAAGCCCCCTTCAAGAAGGTCGACCGCCATCCTGCGGCCGGCGCGATGAAAGGCACCTTCACGATCGAACCGGGCTACGACCTCACACGTCCGGCGCTCGACGATGATGAGCTGGCGGAGTGGGAGGCCAACCTCGAGCGTAAAGCCGACTTGATCCAACGCGGCTTGACCGGCAAGCGATGAAGCCCCCCTTCCTTCTCGATACCTGCGCCTGCATTTGGCTTCTCGCCGACACTCTTCCGGCCCACGCGGTTAAAGCGCTTACCGACGCTTTCAATGAAGGCCACAAGACCTTCGTTTCTCCAATCACGGCGTGGGAAGTTGGAATGCAGGCGCGCAAGGGCCGGTTCAAGTCACATCTTCCGCCGCAGCGATGGTTCGCCACGCTGCGGGAGACGCCCGGAATGGCAGTGGCTCCGATGCCGCCGGAGATACTCATCCAGTCGTCCGAACTTCCTGACTTCAGCGAAGGCGATCCGGCCGACCGCGTGTTCGCAGCCACCGCGCGTGAATACGGCTACACACTGGTGACTGCCGACCGCGCCCTTCTCGACTATGGCCGTCAGGGCTATCTCAGCGTCGTCGCATGTTGAGCTGATATCCGCCAACCCCGTGAAATTCCGGCATTTTCTGCGTCATCGTGCCGCAAGACCCTCGAAAATCGACTCTCTATTTTGTCGCCAGCAAAGCGGCGCGCACTTCGAGAATCCCCGGGGAGTGTGCGCTCGTGAATTTCCCGCCACCGGGGCGCCAGAACCGACGAAGAGGGCAGACCCTTGGCTACCACGACGACCGCCGAACCGACGCGGCGCGATTTCATATACGTAGCGACCGGGGCCTTCGCCGCCGTGGGCGCGGCCGCAGCAGCATGGCCGTTCATCGATCAGATGAACCCATCCTCTGCGGTGCTCGCGCTGGCGTCGATCGAGATCGACCTCACGCCGATCGCGGTCGGTCAGTCGGTGACGTTCAACTTCCGCGGCCATCCTCTGTTCGTGCGCCATCGCAATCCGAAAGAGATCGCTGAGGCCAAGGCCGTCGCGCTGTCCGATCTTCCCGATCCGATCGCACGAAACGCCAACCTGCCGGACGATGCGCCGGCGACCGACGCCAACCGCGAAACCAAGGCCGAGTGGCTGGTCGTCTCCGGCGTCTGCACGCATCTTGGCTGCACGCCGACCGCGTTCGAAGGTGATTACGGCGGCTGGCTCTGCCACTGCCACGGCTCGCAATACGATACAGCCGGCCGCATCCGCAAAGGTCCCGCGCCGCAGAACCTGGCGATCCCGACCTACGCCTACCTTTCACCCACGCGCGTCAAAGTCGGCTGAGGAGCGCATCCATGTCTGGTCCTTCGACCTACGTTCCGAGCACCGGTTTCACCCGCTGGCTCGACTCGCGTCTGCCGATCCTGCGCTTCTCGCACGATACGATGATGACCTTCCCGACGCCGCGTAACCTGAACTTCTGGTACGCGTTCGGCGCCATCCTGACCTTCTGCCTCGGCGTGCAGATCGTCACCGGCATCGTGCTGGCCATGCATTACGTGCCGAACTCCAAGCTCGCCTTCGACAGCGTCGACAGCATCATGCGCGACGTGAATTACGGCTGGCTGCTGCGCTATGTGCATGCAAACGGCGCATCGATGTTCTTCCTCGCCGTCTATGTTCATATGTTCCGCGGCCTCTATTACGGCTCGTACAAGGCGCCGCGCGAAGTGCTCTGGATCCTCGGCACGATCATCTATCTGCTGATGGTGGCCACCGCGTTCTTCGGCTACGTGCTGCCCTGGGGCCAGATGTCGTTCTGGGCCGCGACCGTGATCACCAACCTCTTCTCGTCGCTCGACCAGATCATTCCGCATCTCGGCTCCAGCATCGCGACATGGCTGTGGGGCGGCTTCGCCGTCGACGATCCGACGCTGAACCGCTTCTTCTCGCTGCACTACCTGCTGCCGTTCATCATCGCCGCGGTGGTCGGCCTGCACATCTGGGCGCTGCACGTGCCGGGCAACAACAACCCGCTCGGCATCGACGTGAAGGGGCCGCAGGACACTGTGCCGTTCCATCCGTACTACACGGTCAAGGACAGCTTCTATGTTGCGCTGTTCGCGATCCTGTTCGCCGTGCTGGTGTTCTTCGCGCCGGACTTCGTTGGCAACCCGGACAACTTCATCCCGGCCAATCCGCTGGTGACACCGGCCGACATCGTGCCCGAATGGTATCTGCTGCCGTTCTACGCGATGCTGCGTTCGATCCCGCAGAAGCTGATCGGCGTGATCGTCCTCGGCGGCGCGATCGTCACGCTTGCCTTCATTCCGTGGCTCGACACGTCAAAGGTGCGCTCCAACCGCTTCCGTCCGCTGATGAAGGTGTTCTTCTGGCTGTTCGTCGCGGACTGTCTGCTGCTCGGCTATTGCGGCGGCCAGCCGGTCGACAAGATGCTGGCCGGCATCCCGCTGGTGTGGATCGCGCGCCTCGCCACGGCCTACTACTTCGGCTTCTTCTATCTGATCATGCCGATCATCGGCCTGATCGAAGTGCCCAAGCCGCTTCCCGACTCGATCGCCAAATCCGTGCTCGGCGCTTCCGCCGCGCCTGCCGAGTGAGGACTTCCATGCGCTTTGCAATCCCGCTCGGGCTCGTACTGGCTCTCGGCTTCGCCGCACCGGCTGCAGCCGCAGCCTTCGGCGATCCGTTGCCGCCCAAGGACGTCACCTGGTCGTTCGAAGGTCCGCTCGGCACCTTCAATCGCGCCGATCTGCAGCACGGCTTCCAGGTCTACAAGGAAGTCTGCTCGGCCTGTCACAGCCTCAACCGCGTCGGCTTTCATGAACTGTCGGAGCCGGGCGGCCCCGGCTTCACCGATGCGGAGATGAAGGCGATCGCCGCCGGCTATCACATCATCGCCGAGCCCAACGACAAGGGCGAAACGACGGACGACAAG
>DASZCC010000203.1:0-1873 GCA_035943485.1 Rhizomicrobium sp.
CGGCTATCGCTCGATCCACACCACTGTGATCGGGCCCGAGAAGCAGCGCGTTGAGGTCCAGATCCGCACCCAGCAGATGCACGACATTGCCGAGCGCGGCGTGGCGGCGCATTGGCGCTATCGCGAGCATGTCGCCGACGATGACGACCGCGCCTTCGGCTGGCTGCGCGAAATGGTCGACCTGCTGGAGCGCGGCGACAGCGCCGAGGAGTTCCTCGAGAACTCCCGCCTCAACATGTATCAGGACCAGGTCTTCTGCTTCACGCCCAAGGGCGACCTGATCTCGCTGCCGCGCGGCGCCACGCCGATCGACTTCGCCTACACCCTGCACACGGACATCGGCAACTCGACGGTCGGCGCGAAGGTGAATGGCGTGCATGTGCCTCTGCATACGCCGCTCAAGAACGGCGACCAGGTCGAGATCATCCGGACCAAGGAGCAGACTCCGTCGCCGCTGTGGGAGCAGTTTGTCGTCACCGGCCGTGCACGCGCCGAGATCCGGCGCTTCCTGCGTCATGCGCAACGCGACGAGCACGTGAAGTTTGGCCGCAACATCCTGAAGAAAATCTTCGCCGACGAGGGCGCCGAGCTGTCGGACAAGGCGATAGGCGAGGTGGCCAAGAAGCTGCGCTTCGCCAAGGCCGAGGATGTCTATGCCGAGGTTGGCCGCGGCGCATTGCGCGGCCACGAAGTGTTGGAAGCGATCTTCCCCGAACTCAAGCGCGACCCCGAGCGCCGCAAGCACGCCGCCTTCGTCGAACCTAATATCAAGAAGCCGATCTCGATCCGTGGTCTGACCGAAGGCATCTCCTACCGGCTGGGACAGTGCTGCCATCCGCTGCCGGGCGACCGCATCGTGGGCCTGATGGTGCCGGGCGAGGGCGCGGTCATCCATACAATCGATTGCGCCGAGCTGGAGAAGGCGCAGAACAGCATGGAGGACTGGCTGGATGTCGGCTGGGGTACCCATGCTGCCGAAGCCGGTCCGTCGGTCGCGCGCATGCTGGTCCGGGTGAAGAACGCGCCGGGTTCGCTTGCCGCCGTCATGGGCGTGATTGCCAATAACGGTGGCAACATCTTCAACATGAAGGTGACCAACCGGAATCCGCTGTTCTTCGAATTCACCGTCGATATCGAGGTGCGCGATCTGGCGCATTTGCAGAACATCCTCGGCGCGCTACGCGTGAACGCAGCGGTCGAATCGGTCGACCGCGTGCGCGCAGGCGCGGCATGACGGTGGAGCGGAGATGAACCAGCAGCAGGTGTTGAACGAGTTCAAGAAGGCCGGCGCGCTCCTTGAAGGCCATTTCATCCTGTCGAGCGGGCTGCACTCCGACATGTTCCTGCAGAAGGCGCTGGTTTTCCAGTACGCCAAAAGCACCGCGAAGCTGTGCAAGGCTCTCGCCGCCAAGGTCAAAGCAGAGATCAAGACGCCGTTCACCGCGATCGTCTCGCCCGCGGTCGGCGGCATCGTTCCGGGCTATGAGATGGGCCGCCAGCTTGGATTGCCCGCGATGTATGTCGAGCGGGTCGAGGGTAAGTTCGCGCTCCGCCGCAACTTCACGCTCACGAAGAATCAGCCAGTGCTGGTGGTGGAAGATATCATCTCGACCGGCGTCTCCTCGCGGGAGTGCGTCGAGGCGATCAAGGCGGCCGGCGGAAAGCCGGTCGCGGTCGCGTGCCTGATCGATCGGTCCGGTGGCAAGGCAAAGCCGGGCGTCAAAATGATCGCGCTGACCACGCTGAAGGTCCCGGCGTGGCCCGCCGACAAGCTGCCGCCACACCTGAAGAACATCCCCGCGGTAAAACCGGGCAGCCGCGGACTGGCGTAGCCCGCAGGTCGCCGGCGAATGGCCGGTATGAAAACGAAGGG
>DASZCC010000204.1:0-5311 GCA_035943485.1 Rhizomicrobium sp.
AGCCTGGCGCGCGCCGGTGCGTTCGATGGCCTCAACCGCAATCGCCGCCAGGTGGTGGAATCCGCCGACATCCTGCTCAACAGCGCCCAACGCAATGCGCGCGAGCGCGAGAGCGGGCAGGTCTCGCTTTTCGGCGGACCGTCGGAGGACCAGGAGGAGATTCGGCTGCCAGCCGTTGCGGACTGGCCGGGCCATGAGCGCCTGAGCGAGGAGTTCAGCGCGATGGGTTTCTATCTCTCAGGCCATCCGCTCGATGCGTATGCGGCGCCGTTGAAGCGTTTGGGCGCCACGACAATCGGCGGGCTGATGGAAGATCGCAGGCGCGCCGGGTTCAAGGCCGTGCTCGCCGGCACGATGATCCGCAAATACGAACGCCGCAGCCGCAGCAATGAGAGCTTCGCCTTCGTGTCGTTCTCCGATCCCACCGGCATGTTCGAGGTGATGCTGTTCCCGGAAGTGCTGGCCGCATCGCGTCCACTGCTGGAGGCCGGCAAGTCGGTGCTCATCACGGCGAGCGCGGAGTGGGACGGCGACGAACTCAAACTGCGCGCCGCCTCGATCGCCGATCTCGATGCCGCGTCTGCTAACGCCGGCGAGGGCTTGCGCGTCCACATGCAGGACCCGAGCTCGCTCGGCGCCATCGCGGCGCAGCTCAAGCAGCCGGGCAAGGGCATCGTCACGTTCGTCGTCCCCGGCGGTCCCGGCGAGGAAGTCGAGATTGCACTACCGCAGAGACTGCAGGTGACGGTCGCGCTCAAGAACGCGATCAAGTCGCTGCCCGGCGTAGCTACGGTGGAGTCGGTTTAGATTCTACAAACTCACCAGCGCCGCTTCGATCCTCGCCAGTCCTTCGGCGAGTATTCCCGCGTCCTGCGCGAAGCAGATGCGCACGAAGGATTCGCATTGCGTATCGCCCTTCGGACCGAAAGCCATGCCGGGTGCGACACCCGTGCGAGCCTTGCGGACGAGGTCCTGTGCGAAGGCAAGCGAGTCGGTCATGCCGTCCATGTGGAGGAAGCCGTAGAACGCGCCTTCCGGCCTGATCCAGCGGATGCGGTTCTGGTTGTTGATGAACTTCTGCACGACCTCGCGGCCATTCTGGCAGCGGTCACGCATCTCATGGCGGAACGCGTCGCCCTGCGGCGACAGCGCAGCGATTGCGCCATACTGCGCAAAGCTCGTCGGCCCGGTGTTGTTGGCGACAGTCATCGTGCTGAGCTGCGGGCCGAGCCGCGCGGGATGCACCAGCCAGCCGATACGCCAGCCCGTCATCGCCCATGCCTTTGAGAAACTGTTGATCACGAAGACGTTGTCTTCCGGATCGGCGATCTGCAGGAAGGACGGCGCGTGTTCGGAGCCGTCATAGATCAGCGTGCCATAGACCTCGTCGCTGATGATGGCGATGTTCTTCTTGCGGGCGAATTCCAGCAGCGCTTTCTGGTCGTCGCGCGTCATTACCCAGCCGGACGGATTGCCCGGCGAGTTGACGAAGATCGCCTTTGTGCGCGCGTCGCATTGCGAGAAGATGCGGTCGAGATCAAGCGTCCAGCGCGGCGGCGAAGCGTTCCAGTCGTCGGTGAGACGCGCGAAGCGAACCTCCGCACCAATCATCTGCGCTGCCTGGAAGATGCTCGGCCAGATCGGCGAGACGATCACCACATTGTCGCCGGTGTCGCAAAGGATCTGGAGCGCGGTGACGACCGCGAGCGTGGCCGCGCCGGGCAGCGAGATGCGCTCGACGTCGACGTCCACGTCGACTGTGCGCTTGTGATAGGCGCGCACCGCTTCGCGCAACGGCAGGATGCCGCGCGAGCCGGAGTAGAACGTCTTGCCTTCGTCCAGCGCCTTCTTGGCGGCGTCACGGATAAAGGCCGGGGTGACCAGATCGCTCTCACCGAACCACAGCGGGATGAGGTCGGGATCGCCCAGCGCCAGCGAGGCGACAAGGCCGATACCGTTGGGTTCAAGCTGCTCGATGGCAGGGCGGATGGGTTTCATGTTCCGGTTTTACCGGGATTTCCGGGCGCCTGGTAAGCCTCCGGACGCAGGGCAGGGCTGTCGCCAATCCATGTCTTGCATACTGGGATTGAATTCCCTATAAGCCGCGCCATCTCGCACGCGTGGGTGGGTTTCGAGGCGAATTTCCTCGTCCCCGTCCGGTGTCTCCCAAGGGGGATAACCCACGCGTCTGGCCAACCGGAGAAGGAGACTGAATCAATGGCATTGCCAGATTTTTCCATGCGTCAGCTGCTCGAATCGGGCGCGCATTTCGGCCATCGCACGCAGCGCTGGAATCCGAAGATGGCGCCGTACATCTACGGCTCGCGCAATGACATCCACATCCTCGACCTGACGCAGACCGTACCCCTGCTGCACCAGGCGCTCGTCGCGCTTCGCGACGTGGCGGCCGGCGGCGGCCGCATCCTGTTCGTCGGCACCAAGCGCCAGGCGTCGGATCCGATCGCGGCCGCGGCCAAGCGCTGCGCCCAGTACTATGTGAACCATCGCTGGCTCGGCGGCACGCTGACCAACTGGCAGACCGTCTCGAACTCGATCAAGCGCATGCGCACGATCGAGGAGACGTTGACCTCAGCGCAGAGCTCGGGCCTCAAGAAGAAGGAGCTGCTCGGCATGCTCCGCGAGCGCGACAAGCTCGACCGTTCGCTCGGCGGCATCAAGGAGATGGGCGGCCTCCCCAACATGCTGTTCGTGATCGACACGAACAAGGAAGCCATCGCGATTTCCGAAGCCCACAAGCTCGGTATCCCGATCACCGCGATCGTGGACTCGAACAGCAATCCCGACGGCATCACCTATCCGATCCCGGGCAATGACGATGCGGCACGCGCCATCGCGACCTATTGCGATCTCGTGGCCCGCGCCATCATCGACGGTCTGTCCGAAGGTCAGGTCGCATCCGGCATCGACACAGGCGAGGCCGAAGAGCTGCCCGACCTGACGCCGGCTACCGAAAGCCCTGCCGCCGAAGCGACCGCCTGATCCATCTGAATAACGGAGACGAGTATGGCCAACATCACCGCCCAGATGGTGAAGGACCTGCGCGACAAGACCGGCGCGGGCATGATGGACTGCAAGGCTGCGCTTGCCGAGACGAATGGCGACATGGAAGCCGCCATCGACTGGTTGCGCAAGAAAGGCATCTCCAAGGCTGCCAAGAAGGCCGGCCGCGCCGCGGCTGAAGGCCTTGTCGGCGTCGCGATCGGCGCCGGCGCCGGCGCACTGGTCGAGGTGAACGCCGAAACCGACTTCGTCGCCCGCAATGACGAGTTCAAGGCCTTCGTGAAGAACGCAGCTGGTCTTGCGCTGGAAGAGAGCGGCGATCTGCAGAAGGTGCTCGCCCGCAAGATGGGTGAAGGCTCGGTCGAGCAGACGCTCACGCATCTTGTCGCCAAGATCGGCGAGAACATGAGCGTGCGCCGTACCTTCGCGCTTGCCGTCGATCCGGGAATCGTCGCGGCCTACGTCCACAATGCGGACGCGACCGCGCCGGAGCTCGGCAAGATCGGCGTGCTGGTCGCGCTGAAGTCAGCCGCCGACAAGACCAAGCTGCAGGCGCTCGGCAAGCAGATCGCGATGCACATCGCGGCCGCTGCTCCGCTGGCGCTGACGCCCGAACACCTGTCGAAGGAAGTCGTGGACCGCGAGCGCGGCATCCAGGCCGAGATCGCGCGTCAGTCCGGCAAGGCCGAGAACGTCATCGAGAAGATGCTCGAAGGCCGCATGCGCAAGTTCTACGAAGAGACTGTCCTGCTCTCGCAGACCTTCGTCATCGACGGTGAGACCCGCATCGAAAAGGTCATTGAGAAGGCGTCGAAGGATTTCGGCAGCCCGGTCGAGATCGCCGGCTTCATCCGCTATCAGGTGGGTGAGGGCATGGAGAAGACCGACAGCGACTTCGCCGACGAAGTCGCCAAGATGGCCGGAAATTAAAAGGAGGGCCGACGCTCGCTTGGCGTTGGCGAATCTTCGTAAAAGCGTCATCCTCCGGGTGCGCGTGGACAAGGACAGGAAATGGCCGCAACGCCGAAATATCGCCGGGTGCTTCTGAAGGTCTCCGGCGAGGCGTTGATGGGCGAACAGGCCTTCGGAATTGACGTCGCCACCGTCGACCGCATCGCGGGCGATGTGGAGGAGGCGATCCGGGCCGGCACGCAGATCTGCATGGTGGTCGGGGGCGGCAACATCTTCCGCGGCCTGTCCGGAGCGGCCAAAGGCATCGACCGCGCCACGGCAGACTACATGGGCATGCTGGCGACGGTGATGAACGCGCTCGCGCTTCAAGCAGCGCTGGAGCGTGTCGACGTCCCCTGCCGGGTCCAGTCGGCCATCCCGATGAGCACGGTCTGCGAGCCTTACATCCGCCGCCGGGCCATCCGGCATCTGGAGAAGGGCCGGGCGGTCATCTTCGCGGCCGGCACCGGTAACCCCTTTTTCACCACAGATACCGCGGCAGCGCTCAGGGCAGCGGAGATGAACTGCAACGCCATGCTCAAGGCGACCCAGGTTGACGGCGTCTACAGTGCCGATCCGAAGAAAGTTCCCGATGCGGAGCGTTACGATTCCTTGAGCTATCACGAGGTCTTATCGCGAGACCTTCAGGTGATGGATGCATCGGCGATCTCCCTGTCGCGGGAAAACAAGATTCCGATCATCGTATTCTCTATCCATGAGCGGGGTTCCCTGGCCCAGGTACTCAAGGGGCAGGGCCGGGCAACGGTGATCGAGGAACGTGTTTGATTGGTCTAGGATAAGACAGATAGGCAAAGGACATGGCCGAGACATTTAGCAAAGAAGAGCTGAGCCGCCGCATGAAGGGCGCGGTCGCCACCTTGCGGGGAGAGTTCTCAGGTCTGCGCACCGGCCGCGCCAGCCCGGCGCTGCTCGACCCGGTGATGGTCGAGGCCTATGGCAACAGCGTGCCGATCAACCAGGTAGGTACGATCTCGACGCCCGAGCCCCGCATGCTGACCGTGCAGGTGTGGGATAAGGGTCTCGCCAAGGCCGTCGACAAGGCGATCCGCGATGCCAACCTCGGTCTAAACCCGCAGATGGACGGTCAGCTGCTGCGCATCCCTCTGCCGGAACTGAACGAGGAGCGGCGCAAGGAACTGGCGAAGCTTGCCTCGAAATATGCGGAAGCCGCGCGCATCGCGGTCCGCAATGTCCGCCGTGACGGCATGGATCTGCTCAAGCGCCTCGAAAAAGACCACAAGATCGGCGAAGACGAGCATCGCACCAAAGGCGAGGAGCTGCAGAAGCTCACCGACGGCCATATCAAGGACATCGACAC
>DASZCC010000205.1:0-1695 GCA_035943485.1 Rhizomicrobium sp.
TCGGCCTCAAGATCCTTGCGGCGGCGCTTGGCCTCTTTCTCGTCGATAAGGCCGGCGGAAAGGTCGGCGTCGACCGCCATCTGCTTGCCGGGCATCGCGTCCAAGCTGAAGCGCGCCGCGACTTCAGCGATACGGCCGGAACCTTTGGTGATGACGACGAAGTTCACGATGATCAGGATCGCGAACACGATCAGGCCGATCACGAAATTGCCCTGCATGATCAGCTTGCCGAAGGCCTGGATGACGTAGCCGGACGCGGCTGTGCCCTCGGTGCCGTGGCTCAGGATCAGGCGCGTCGACGCCAGGTTGAGCGACAGCCGCAGCATCGTGGTGATGAGCAGGATGGTCGGGAAGGAGCTGAACTCCAGTGGCTTCTTAATGAAGACCGCCGTCATCAGGATCAGGATTGAGAACGACAGCGACAGCGCCAGGCAGATGTCGAGCAGCCAGGTCGGCAGCGGCAACAGCAACACGACGAGAATCGCCATGATGCCGACAGCGAGCACGAGCTCGCTGCGTTTGACGATGTCGACGAGTGAACCGAGGTTAAGGTTAAAACCCTGGCCTGTCGTCGGTGCAGCGGCAGAAGTGTCAGCCACGGGTGGTTGCCTTGAATACTGCTGTCATCCCCGGCGAGTGCCGCGAAGCGGCGCGAGGGAAGGGGATCCACGACTGGGCACGGCACCTAGTCGTGGGTCCCCTTCCCCTCGCTGTCGCTCGGCCGGGGATGACAAAATTGATCATCTTCAACCGTTCGCTACGCGCTGTTCGCCCGGATGCGGTATCGCGAGACCGGCTTGTGAATACTCGCGCAGCTTGTTGCGCAGTGTCCGGATCGAGATGCCGAGAATGTTCGCGGCATGCGTCCGGTTGCCCAGGCAATGATCGAGCGTATCCAGGATCAGATCGCGTTCGACATCCGACACCGTGCGGCCGACAAGGCCGCGCGTCGCAGCGACGGCGCTGTTGACGGCTGTTTGCACTGGCGCGGGAAGATCGCTGCGTGCAGAACCGACCTGCGTGCCGTCCGGCAGACGGATCGCCTCGGGCGAAATCTCGGTGCCCGTCGCGAGCAGCACGGCGCGGTGGATCGTGTTCTCGAGTTCGCGCACGTTGCCGCGCCAGGGATGACCGGACAGCAGGCGCTCGGTCTGCGAGGCGATGGGCTTGAACGCGACACCATTTGCCTCGGCGTATTTCTTCGCGAAGTGCCGCGCCAGCGCCTGGATGTCGCGCGGACGTTCGCGCAGCGGCGGCAGGCGCAGGTTCACGACGTTGAGGCGATAGAGCAGGTCTTCACGGAAAAAGCCCTGCTTCACGGCCTCGGCCAGATCGCGGTTCGACGTCGCGATGATGCGGATGTCGACCTTGACCGGCTTCATGCCGCCGACGCGGTCGATCTCGCGTTCCTGGACGGCGCGCAGCAGCTTGGCCTGCAGGCGGGCATCCATTTCGCTGATTTCGTCCAGCAGCAGCGTGCCGCCATTGGCTTCCTCGAACTTGCCGATGCGCCGTGCGACAGCGCCGGTGAAGGCACCCTTCTCATGGCCGAACAGTTCGGATTCGAGCAGGTTCTCCGGGATCGCGGCGCAGTTGACCGAGATGAACGGCTTGTCGTTGCGCTCCGACTTGCGGTGGACGTAGCGCGCCAGCACTTCTTTACCCGTGCCGCTTTCGCCGGTGATGAGGATAGAG
>DASZCC010000206.1:0-3205 GCA_035943485.1 Rhizomicrobium sp.
GGACCGCGACCACCAGCTCGTGCGCCGCGGTCGCTATGTCGAGTTTAACCTTCTTTGGGACCGCGGGACGCAATTCGGCCTGAAGACCGGCCACAATGTGGACGCGATACTCGTGTCCATGCCGCCGGAAGCCCGCTGGCCCTAAGCTTTAGTTCGTCGAGGTAGAACGCGTTGGAGCATATCATCAGTCACGGCGCATTCTTCGCGTTGCTCCAGGTCGTTCTCATCGACATCGTTCTGGCCGGCGATAATGCCATCGTCATCGGGATGGCGGCCGCGCGCGTGCCGAAGGATGCGCGGCGCAAGGTCATCTTCTGGGGTCTCGTCGTCGCCGTCGTCGCGCGCGTGATCCTGGCTGCAGCGACCGTCGAGCTGCTTCACGTTATCGGTCTCATGTTCGCCGGCGGCATCCTGCTGCTGTGGGTGTGCTGGAAGCTGTGGCGCGACATCCGCGACGCTGCCGTCGCGAAAGCGGCACAGGACAAGGCGGGCGACTGCATCCCGAAGACGGAGCAGACCTATTCACCGGATGCGCACAAGGCGATGGTACGTCGCGCCGTCTGGCAGATCGCAGCGGCTGATCTTTCGATGTCGCTGGACAATGTGCTCGCGGTCGCCGGCGCGGCACGCAACCACGTCGTCGTGCTGGCTGTCGGCCTCATGCTCTCGATCGGTCTGATGGGCATTGCGGCCAGCGTCATCGCCAAGGTGCTGCACAGATATCCGTGGATCAGCTACGCCGGACTGTTCATCGTCCTCTATGTGGCGATCACGATGGTGTGGCGTGGCGGCTTCATGATCCTCGACGCGATGTAGGCTCAGACGAGCTTCAGAAGCACCGCCGTCGCATCGTCGCTCTTCTTGAACCGCGGATGCTTGTGGCCGTTGGGATCGGACTCCTCGATCTCGCGCAGCTCCTCCCCAAGCGCACCGAGCCCGCGGTCAACAACGGCGTCCATCAGCGTGTGTGCCGTGTAGGCGCCATAGTCCGAGGCCAGGGCGAAGAAACCATCCGAACACAGCAGCAGCAACGACCCCTTCGGCGCGACAATACTTTTCCTCTCGACATGATCGGCCGCACGCGGATCAGGACCGAAGGCCCAGCGGCTGCCGGAATTGAGGGTATTGCGCGACTTCTTGAGGCCGGGAAGAAATGGGCCGCGTCCGCCCGCGTCGACCGGCGACAGTTTCAGTTCCTTTGCCGCTTTCGCAGCGCGGCCCGCTTCCTTCGCCTTGCGGGCAAAAGACTCGCCCAGCACCTCTGCCTCTCCGGCCGTGCGCCGCAGGAGTCCGGCGCAATCGCCGAACCAGAGGAAGTCGAAACCTTTCGCGGTTTCGCAGACGAGCGCCATCGATGCGACAGGCACTTCCCATTGTTCGGCAGGCGGGCGCCGCCGCAGCGCGGTGTAGGACTTCTCCGCGTCCTGCAGCGTATGCCGGAGCGCATCGACCGGCGCATCGCCATCCCGGAGATGCGCCATCAGCCGGCGCACGCCGAAATGCGCCAACCACGCTGGATCACTGTCGCCCGGCATGAGCGGATCGCCAAGCGCCGTGGCCCCGTCCAGCACGACCGCGGCATTGGGCTCATGTGCGAACGCATCCTCGTTCGGCTTGAGGATGTCGCCGGGCAGCGAGAGCGTCTCAAAAACTTCAAAGGGCATCGAGCTTTCCGCAGTTTAACTGTCGCACGAACTTAGTTCACACCTGTCGCAAATGGGATGTGCTTGAATCTGCAGAGCAAGAAATATCTCCGCGGGCCGTCATCGGCTTCGGCGCTGCGCCCAAATAATGAGCAAGTAAAACCGCAAAAATACGCCCTGCGTTTACCATCATCGGCTGGTAGGCCTGACACTGCACTGGTAAAGTTTTCACGAGACCGGCGCGCCTATTGCCGGCTCTCGGGGGCTGCATGGACACGGTTGTTGCGTCTCAAGCACTCATCGCCGCGTGCCTGGCGCCTGAGAAAATGTCGGCGACCCTGCAGGACATCGCGATCGCATCCGGCGCGGAAGGTACCACGATCACTTACAGCCATGGCCCATTGCAGGTCGGCGCGTTGACGTCCGAGGCGCTGCTCGAACACATCGCGCCCTATCTGAGCACCAACAGACCGCGTGATCCGCGACCGCACCGCGTGAATCCCACGCTCGACGAAGGCTTCCGTCTCGATCAGGACGACTTCACGCGCGAGGAGTTGGCGCGCGATCCGTTCTATCAGGAGTTCCTGCGCCCGCGCGGCATCGGCTGGCACGCCTGCGCGATGCTGGCGACAGCGCCTGACGGCAAAGCCATTACGCTGAGCTTGCGGCGCAGTATCCGTCAGGGACCGTTCGAGCAGGCCGATCTCGGAACGCTGACTGCGCAGCTGCCGCTGATCCGCGCCATGGCCGGCATGACACAGCTCATGAACGGCATCTTCGACGCGAGGCCTCAGGACGCGCGCAATCCGCGCTGCCTCTTTGGCTTCGAGCCGGACGGCACTGCATTCATGCTGGAGACAAGCACTGCAACGCCCGACGTCCTGTCTGTGCGCCATGGACGCCTGGTGACGACCGATCCGGCACAGGCACCGCGGGTCAAGGACGCGATACGCCGGGCTCGCGCGACAGGCGCCCCCGCTTCAACAGTCCTCACCGACGGCGCAGGACATCTCTATGTTTTCACGATGGTGCCGGCGACCGAGATGCTGCCCACCGGCATGACGCAAATGTCCTGGGCGTCGGTCGTCTCGCTCACATCATCGCAGGCTCCGGGACCTGAGCGGCTTCGCAAGGTGATGTCGGATCTCGGACTCTCGGCCGCCGAAGCCCGCGTGGCGCTTCTGGTCGGCGAGGCACGGACGATCGAGGATACCGCGCGGGCGCTCGGCACCAGCGCCGGCACGGTGCGCAATCACCTGAAATCCGTCTTCGCGAAGGTCGGCGTCCGGCGGCAGGCGGAGTTGGTCGCGATTTTGGGACGGGTTTAGCGACTACGGCACCTAATACGCCGTCGCCTGCACCACTGCTTTCAGCCGCTCGGCGAGCGAGAACTCGTCCTCGATGAAATCGGCGTCGATCCACCAGTCCTCGACCTCTTCCAGAATGCGGCCGACCATCGGGCCTTCCGGCACGCCGGCCAGCATCACTTCGCGGCCCGAGAGCGGGAATTTGGGGCGCTCCCAGGCATCCGACACCGCCAGCATCATGCGCCACTGGATGGC
>DASZCC010000207.1:0-7032 GCA_035943485.1 Rhizomicrobium sp.
GGGTTGAGGCCGGCACCTTCGAATGGCGTCGGATCAAGACGGATGAAGGGATTGGAGGTGAACAGGATGAATAGCAGAAAACCGATCGCAAGCAGGCCCTGCACCCCAAGCGCCGCGCTTGTCAGCCGTGCACTGCCGCGCTGGGCAAGCGCGACCGCCGCGCCGTAGATCGACAGCACCAACACCCAGAGCAGCATGGAGCCTTCGTGGTTTCCCCACACGCCGGTAATCTTGTAGATCAGCGGCTTCAGCGTGCTGGAATTCTGCGCGACATTGAGGATCGAGAAGTCCGAGACGACCGACGCATAAGTCAGCGCGCCGAACGCCAGTGCGATGAACACGAACAATCCGAACGCCGCGCTCGTCGCCACCGCGCGGGCGCGGTAGCTTTCGGCACGCGCACCTGCGACACCTGCCCAGGCCTGCACCAGCGACAGTGCGAGTGCGAGGCACAGTGCCAGCTGACCAAGCTCGCCGGTCATTGGCCTTCCTTCCAGCGGCCCGAACGCTTCAGCGCATCGACGACTTCGGGCGGCATGTAGCGCTCGTCGTGTTTCGCCAGCACTTCGCTCGCCGCGAACACGCCGTCGTTCAGCATGCCAAGCGCAACGACACCCTGCCCCTCGCGGAACAGCGCCGGCAGCACGCCGCGATAATCGACCGGCACGCTCGCCTTGCCGTCCGTCACCGTGAAGTGCACATCGGCGTCGGCGCCGTGATGCACGCTATGCGGCGCGACCAGGCCGCCGATGCGGAACGCCACGCCGTCGCTGACATGCTTCGCGATGACGTCACTGGGGCTATAGAAGTAGAGGACGTTGTCCTTGAGCGCGAAGAGGATGAGCGCAGCTGCGCCGCCACCCGCAAGCAGCAGGGCGATGGCGAAGGCTAAACGGCGGCGTTGCCTGGCGTTCATCGAATCCGGCCGAAATCCGAGCCGAATATAGAGAGCGCCCCGCCTCCCGCCAAACATGGGCGGGCCTCGCTTCCGCCCAAATTGACGCAGAGTATAAGAGAGTCGAAGGGGGACATTTCGATGCAGTCCATTCGCTTTTCGTTAGCCATTCTTGCGCTTGTTGCGCTCGCCGCCTGCTATCCGCCGGTCACCAGGAACCCGATCGGCACGACGGTTGGACTGAAGCCCGATCCCGCGATTCTCGGCACATGGAAGTCGCAGCCCGATCCCGACAATCATCGCGCCGGCTACTACCACTTCCTCTCCCAGCAGGACGACGCGATCACCGTCGTGCTCGTGCCCGACAAGGGCGACGCCTCGGATGTGCTGATAGCCAGACTGACGACGGCACGTCTCGGCAAGGCGGGGTTCATGAATGTGCGCCTGATGGAGACCACGAAGACCGAACTCAAGGATCAGCCGCCCGGCACCGTCCCGATCCTCTACCGCATCGATGCAAAAGGTGTCCTGAGCCTCTACATGCTCGACGAGGATCTCACCAAGGCGGCGATCAAAGCGCACAAGCTTGCAGGCGATGCCGGCAAGGCAGGCACCGATGACGCGACGATCACCGCGGACGGTCCGGCGCTCGACAAGTTCTTCCAAACCGCCGCGGGCCTCGCGTTGTTCACGAAGCCCTTCGCGGTACTGCACCGGGTCGATTAGTGCGCGTGGTGATGCAGGATCTCTTTGGCGGAGCCTGTGTCATAGCCGAGCCCTTCAAGCGTCAGCGTGATCTGGCGCGGCCACTCGCCCTTCGCCAGACCCTTGCGGCTGAGAGCGTTCCACACTTCTTCCTTGAACAGGCCCGTCGCATCCTTTGACGCGACGGTCGCCTCGCCGAGGTGGAAGTGGTCGCCATGCGCGCTCGGGAACTGCGAGATGACCACTTCGCCGTCGGCGGTCTGGGCGGCGGCGCCTGGAATGCGCGCGATGGCCTGGAGCAGCGTGAGCGTGCGCAGCTGGAGCGGGTTCAGATTCAGCGGGTTGTTCTTGGGCGGCATGGCGGTTTCCCTGATCTCGGCCAGTCGTTTGGCACGGCGCGGGCCGCCATGCAATTTCGCAAAGCGGCGCTATAGTCGCCGCCCATATTAGAGACTGAGGCCAAATTGTCCCTTCCCGCCCCCGGACCCTTTTCCGGCCTTCGCGTCGCCGATTTCGGCCGCTACATCGCCGGCCCCTATTGCGCCGCCCTGCTGGGCGATCTCGGCGCCGATGTCATCCGCGTCGAGAAGCGCGACGGCCGCGAGGACCGCACCCTTGTGTCGCTGGCAGAGAATGACGATGGCACGCCGCGCGAGGGCGCGATGTTCCTGCAGATGAACCGCAACAAGCGCAGCCTGACGCTCGACCCGATGTGCGAGGCCGGCCGCGAGGTCGTGCGCCGCCTCGTCGCGCAGAGCGACGTGGTGGTCGCCAATCTGCCGGCCGAGACGCTCAAGGCGATGGGTCTCGACTGGGACAGCATCCATGCGATCAATCCGCGTTGCATTCTGGCTGTCGGCACCGCCTTTGGTCTCGAGGGCCCCTACTCCGGCCGCGTCGGCTTCGATGGCGTGGCGCAGGCGATGTCCGGCGCGGCGTATTTCTCCGGTCATGATGATCAGCCCGTCCGGTCGGCGGTGCCCTGGGTCGACTTCGGCACCGCTTCGCTGCTGGCGCTGGGTGTTTCCGCTGCGCTGCGCGTACGTGATGCGACGGGACAGGGGCAGATGGTCGAGGGTGCGCTGCTACGCACGGCGCTGACATTCTTTTCTCCGACCTTGATCGAAGAGGAAGTGCTGAAGCTGGGCCGCACACCGTCGCTCAACCGCAGCCAGACAGCCGGCCCTTCCGACATCTTTAAGGCCAAGGACGGCTGGATCACTGTTGCGGTCAACGGCGATCCACTGTTCCGCCGCGCCGCAAAGCTGATCGGCGCGCCCGAATGGCTTGAGGATCCGCGTTTCGCCAGTGACAAGTCGCGCGGCGACAATGGCGAGATCATCTCGGCGCGCGTGCAGGAATGGGTCGCGACCAAGACCAGTGCCGAAGCCATCGCAGCGTTCGAAGGCGCGCGTGTGCCGGCCGGCCCCGTCTATCGGATGCGTCAGACGCTCGACGATCCGCATGTTCAAGCCGGTGCGTTCTTCACCGAGATCGACTTCCCCGGCATCGGCAAGGCGCCCATCGCCGCGACGCCGGTGAAACTCCACGGCACGCCCGGCACAGTGCGCACGCGTCCGCCGGTTCTGGGCGAACACACCGATGAGGTGCTACGCGAGCTTGGCTTCTCCGCGATGGAGATCGCAGCGCTGAAGCAGGAAGGCGCGGTTTAGGCTGCGGCCTGCGCGGCGAGCGCGGACCGAGCGCGACGGCGCAGCTGACCGGATTCTTCCTCGCTGCAAAGTATGGCGGTAAGGTTCGCCAGGAAGTCGAGCTGCTTTTCCGCCAGGGCGCGCTGCGCGCTCTCGGGTTCGCACAATTCCCTGATCAGGTCTTCGTTATAGTTGCGCAGAAGTTGCATCATCTGCTCTTCCGCCTTCTTCTGCGCGGCACCGAATGAAGCGGCAATCGCGAAAGGCCGGCAACCCGCAACCAGACGCACATAGCGTTCGGCGCGCGCAATGCGTTCCGGATCGACCTTGTGCGCGAAATCGGCGACCGCCGGACTGTTGCCGGTCGTCGGCAGCGCGGCGTCGAGTTCAGCCGGTGCACGTTCCATGAAATCGTCCATCGCCTCCGCGAGCGCGGCGCGGTCCTTGATCAGGCGCTGGCCCCACACGCCGTCGCGGCGAATCTCGATGCCCTTTACGATGCCGGTCGACAGCGTCGTGAAATGCGACAGATGACGGACCATTGCCTCGGCATCGAATTCGGGATGCCGCGCGGCGCGTACCGCCACCTGATTGGCCTCGATATCGCTGAAGATGATCTCGCCGATCAGGCCCATGTCGGTCGAACTGATCTTGGTGTCCTGCGTCTGCTGCGAGATCAGGCCAGCCAGCTTCAGCGCTTCCCATGGACGCGTCAGGCGGTTCATCGCCACCACGCCGACATAGGCCGCGCTGTCGGGCGCGGTCGCCTGCACGCGTTCGTAGATCTCGCGCAGCTGCCAGAGCATATCCTCGTTCAGCGCATGCGTGAACTTCGGCAGCTTCGTCTGCAGCTCGGACACGGCGTCGCCGATCAGAAGCAGGTTCGCCATTTCCTCCGCGTCTGCGAGGACGAGGTCGGAGCCGAATTGCGCGCGCGCCTCCTTTCGCCGTGTCGCATCGGCAAGGGCCACGCGCATGGCTTCGCCGGACAATTTCCAGAACGCAGCAGCGCGAGCGCGTGCCTGTGCGTGCCGTCCGGTCACGACAAAGTCCTTGAACTCACGCGAATAGGCGCGGACGTCATCCGGCAACACCGAGAGGCTGAGCCAGGTCCACACAAGGCCGGCGCTGTCGCGTGCGATGCGGCCTTTCTGCTTCGTGGTGCGCGGCATCGTCGAGAACAGATCCTCGAACGGCTGACAGAACAGGCGCAGCGGCGTCGGTGTGCGATCCGATCCGGCGGCGCGGCGCAGCACCGGACGCAGGCCCTCGAGGATCATCTCATGCGGCAGCATCTTGCCGTCGGACAGGCGATCGATCTCCACGGCGCGCGCCAGTCGCGCTGCAACTGACTCCGGCAGATTGCCGAGAAAGGATTTGAGGAGTCCGGTTCGTTCCGGCGAAAGCATAAGCAACCCCGTCCACCGGCTTTGTGCCGATGTTTACAGAGTAGGCAGCGACGGTTAACCCAGTGTTGCGATGCTCAGTTAAGAGCGGGCAATGTCAGCCGCGCCGACAGGCCGCCAAGTTCCGCTGCTTCCAGGTCAAACTGGCCGCCATAAAGCTTGGCGATATCGCGCACGATGGCGAGACCAAGACCCGTTCCGGGTACGGTTTCGTCAAGCCTTTCGCCACGCTCGCCGACCATCTGGCGTTCTTCCGCCGTCAGGCCCTGCCCGTCATCCTCGACGGCAACGCGGAATGTGGCGCCCAACGGAGTGGCGGTGACAACGACACGCGACCTGGCCCATTTGCAGGCGTTGTCCATCAGGTTGCCGGCCATTTCCTCCAGGTCCTGCCGCTCACCACGGAAGGCGAGTTTCACCGGACAGTGAACCTCGATCGCGATGCCACGCTCTTCATGGATGCGGCGAAGAACACGCGCCAGGTCTTCCAGCACCGGCGCGACCGGGGTGCGGTTGCCGAGCACATCCAGTGCGCCGGCCGCGCGGGCGCGGGTGAGATAATGATCGACCTGGCGCCGCATCGATCCGACCTGTTTCGTCACGGCATCGCCAAGCGGCCCGGGATGCGCCTCCGCCTCGCTCGACAACACCGTCAGCGGTGTCTTCAATGAGTGCGCCAGATTTGAAACATAGGAACGTGCGCGACCGACGACTTCCGCCGAGTGCGCGATCAGGCTGTTGAGCTCGCTTGCCAGCGGTTCGATCTCCGACGGAAACTCGCCTTCGAGTCTGCGGGCGCGGCCGTCACGGATGCGATGCAGCGCCTCGCTCACCTTGCGCAACGGCAAGAGGCCAATGCGAACCTGGATGAACAATGCGGCGATCAATCCCGCGCCCAGGATGAGAAAGGACCAGATGAGCGTCTTGTTGAAATCCGCAATGCGCTGATCGGTCTCCGCGAGATCGCCGGCGACATAGAATGTGTAGGCGCGCGTGTCGTCCGGCTTGGCGGTGTCGGCGATCGGGAACTCGACCTGCCGCGACAGCATGCGCAGATGCTGGTCCTCCGGCCCCGGTGCATGGCCCCAGATGAGATTGCCCTTCTTCTCGCTGTCCGAATATTTGATCGTGCCGTCGAGCAGCGAATGCGAGATCTGCGTGATGCCTTCCTTCACCGGCGTGATCTGCCAGTAGAGACCGGAATAGGCGCGCTGGTATCGCGCGCTCAAAAAGCGCGGCTCCAGCACCAGCTCGCCGGAATCATTGTGACCGGCCGCCGCAATCAGCGCGTCCATGTCGTTCTGCAGTCCCGTGTCGAACTCGCTTTCGGCGGAGCTGCGGAAGATGCCCGACAATGCGATGCCGCCGCCCACCAGGCCGAGCACGATCCACAACGCTGCCGCCGCGATGAGACGCGCAGCGAGCGAGTTGAGACGGAAGAATGAGCGGAGGCGCCTAAACACTATCTGTCATTCCCGGCCCAGCGACAGCGAGGCGAAGGGAATCCACGACGGGGTGCATCGCCCAGTCGTGGATCCCCTTCCCTCGCCGCTGCGCGGCTCGCCGGGGATGACAAGGAGGAGCAATAACAAATTACCCCTTCTTCGGATCATCGAGGCAATAGCCGAGGCCGCGGACCGTTTGAATCAGATCGGTATCGAGCTTCTTGCGCAGCCTGCCGACGAAGACCTCGATCGTGTTCGAGTCGCGGTCGAAATCCTGGTCGTAGAGATGCTCGACCAGCTCGGTGCGCGACACGACCTTGCCCTTGTGATGCGCGAGATAGGCGAGCAGGCGATACTCCAGGCTTGTCAGCTTCACCGGATTGCCGTCGACAGTCACGCGGCTGGCGCGCGTGTCGATGCGTAAGGGCCCGATCTCGATCTCCGATGTCGCCACGCCGGCGGCGCGGCGCAACAGCGCGCGCAGCCGCGCCAGCAATTCCTCGGTATAGAAGGGCTTGGCGAGATAGTCGTCGGCTCCGGCATCAAAGCCCGCGACCTTGTCACTCCAGCGGTCGCGCGCGGTGAGGATGAGAACCGGCATCGTCTTGCCGGCCTTGCGCCATTGCTCCAGCACACGCACGCCGTCCATCTTCGGCAGGCCGAGATCGAGCACCACCGCGTCATAGGGTTCGGTGTCGCCGAGGAAGTGGCCCTCCTCGCCATCGCCCGCGGTATCGACCGCGTAGCCGGCGTCAGACAGCGACTTCTTCAGGAGACGCTGCAGGTCACCATCGTCTTCGACAATCAGGATGCGCATTGTTCAGTGTCCACCGTGATGATGTGAGCCGCCGCCGTCGGACCGGCCTTCGCCGCCCGGCCAGTCACGGCCGCCATTCCAATCGCGACCGCCGCGGCCATTGCCGTTCCAG
>DASZCC010000208.1:0-3937 GCA_035943485.1 Rhizomicrobium sp.
GCCCGCTCTTCAATGGTCTGCGGGATCGCCTGAAACCCGTTGAGGCCATAGGCGCAGAAGGCGAACAGGCCCGCCGCGCCGATCCACCAGGGCGTGCCCGAAGGCGTGCGCCACAACGGCTCGGCATTCGACAGGCTTCCAGAGCCGAGCATGATCGCGATCACGCCCAGCGCAATCGTCAGGAAGCCGAACGTCAAGATGCTGTGGAACCGGACGGCCGTCTTCACGCCCAGAACGTTCAGCAGCGTGACGATGACCCATACGCCGATGCTGATGTAGAGCGCGTCGGTCGTGATAACGCTTCCGAACGCACTATAAAGCGTTGCACCCTTGAGCGCCGGAAACAGCACTTCCAGCACCCATGGCAGGGCGAGCGCTTCGTACACCGTCACGCCGACAAGATAGAGGATCAGGAACCAGCCGACGACAAACCCAGTCGCGGGACCGAACACACGATAGGCATAGATGAACTCGCTGCCTGCTTCCGGCAGGCGGCCGATGAGTTCAGCATAGCAGTAGCCGATCACCATCATCACGACGCCGCCGGCAAGAAATCCCAGTACCGCGCCGCCTGGTGCAGCAGCGACCAGCCAGTCGCCGAGCAACACGACCCAGGCGGAACCGATGATCGTGCCGAACCCGAGCGTGAAGTACTGCACGATGCCGATATCGCCCCGCAACCGCGCCCCAGTCGGCGGGCCGCTCTCCAGAGGCGTTACGGCATCCTCAGCCATCGCTGATCGCACCTTTGCGATAGTCGCTTGCGAAACTGGAGAGCGCCTCGGTCAACTCGTGGATGACGTCCGGCTCGCTCGTCAGGCACGGGAAGAATTTCACGACCCGCGGACTGATCTCCGACACGCTGTGACAGAGGACGCCGCGCTTAAACAACTCACGCCGAATGACCTTCTCTGTGCCGGATGCCTTCAGGCCCAGTGCGGCGATGCCGCCCTTCACCCAGGCCGGCTCGTAAACTTCGGGGTATTGATCCGAAAGACTGTGGAAGGCCTGTGTCAGGCCCGACTCGAGTTGCGCAACGTTGGCGAGCAATGCCGGACGTTGCGTCATCTCAACAACTTTGCTCGCGACCAGAGCGCCGATCGGGCTGCCTGCCATGCTGCTCATGAAGCCCCAATGGCCGTCGTTCATGCACTTCTCGTAGACCGCCTTGGTCGCCACGAGCGCGCTCACGGGATAAAGCCCCGCGCCAAGGCCCTTGCCCAGGATCAGCATGTCGGGCTCGGCCGTATAGTGGCTGCTCATCCAGAAGCGGCCGGAGCGGCCCAGTCCGGTCCGCGTCTCATCGATGATCAGGAGCGTGCCGTTCGCGCGGCAGAGTTCGGCCACGGATTCCAGGAAGCCGGAAGGCGCGGGTTGGAAGGTCTCGTAATTGAGCGGCTCCAGGATGACTGCAGCACAGTCCTTTGTGATGTGGGGCGCGATTGCCGCGAGCGAGCCGTAATCGGGGAAGAACTCGCTGTGTTCGCGCGGGAGGGCGTAGTGATCGAAGAGCCCTTCCGCATCGGAACCTGTCACAAGCGCCGCGAAGCCGCCATGGCCGTGATAGCCGTAGCGATAGGCAAGTGCCTTGCGCCGTCCGGTGACGCGGAACGAAAACATGATCGCAAGGTCGATCGAGTCCGTCGAACTGAGCGTGAGGATCGTGCGGCTCAGTTCAGGCGAGGGAGTCGTGGCAGCGATGGCGTCCTGGAATGAGAGTGCTTCGGCTGTCGGCATGGTCCACATGCCGGCATCGAATACCTCCAGCGCATCCCGCATCGTCTTCAATATTTCGGGGTTGCGGTGACCAAGCGAGTGCACGCCGCCGGAATTCCCACACTCCAGGATCCGGCGCGTGTTCTCGATGTTCCAGAGATAGGAACCCTCGCGCCGCCCGACGACGAACTCCATCCCGGCAGATCGTTGCAGCTCGGCGAGAAAGCGCCAGGAGCGCTCCACATAGCCGTCAAAGACTTCAGATGACTTCATGTTGTTCGATCCGCCAGGATTGAGGACGCCTCAGAACTTGCGCAGCAGCTCCAGGCCGATCGTTCGCGGCTGCGCGATCAGATAGCGCGGCCTGCCCGGCAGCTCGCTGACCTCCGATTGCTCATCACCCAGATCGGCGCGCTCATCGAACAGATTCTTGGCATAGACCGACGCTTCCCATGGCCCGTAGTCGGCTCCGAGGTGCAGGTCGACAAGCGAATATGCCTGTCGCACCCGTCCCGCCGGATCGTTGGCGTAGCTGATGCTCGTGCCGACGAAGTTGTATTGCCCGCGGAGGAACGCCTGCCCGAATTCCGTGGGGACCGTGTACTCGGTGGTGAACGCCGCCGTCCATTTCGGCACGCCGTTCAGCTGCTGGCCTACCACAAAGTTCGAACCGGATGTCGTCTTGGAGATATGCGCGTCGTCGTAGCCGCCGCTGAGGCTGATGCTGAAGTTGTCAGCCAGCGCCATGTCGGCTTCGAGTTCTGCGCCCTGGCTCACTGCCGCACCGGCGTTGAGCGTTACATGATAGGTGCAGGGCAGCAGGATTGCCTGCTGGATGTTGCTCCAGTCGATGTAGTAGAGCGCCGCGCGCGTTTGCACATGATCCGCGAACCATGAGTTCTTGGTGCCGACCTCGTAGCTCCAGAGCGAGTCGCTGTTGTACGGGATGGGACCATCGGGCAGACCGGCGGCTGCGAGATCGCCCGCGCAAAGCGGCGGCAATTGCGAAGTGGCGCCGCCGACGCGATAGCCCTTGGCGATATTCGTATAGATCATGTCGTCCTGATCGATCTGATACTTTGCCGTGAATCGGGGCGTCGTGGCGTCTTCCCGGTGAGACACCGGCGAGTCGGATGGGCCGCCGTTGATCCAGCCATCCGCGACATAGGCCGTGTAGTAGGAGAGATGCGCCTGGCGCACACCAGCGGACAGTTCGATGGACTCGATTGGGGTGTAGGTGAGGTTCACGAAGACCGCACGCTCATGGTAGTCGCGCGGCACATTCTCGACGAAGGCCGGCGCGCCCGTGCTGTCATAAGGTGTCAGCTCGCGCTGGATCGTATTGGTCGCCGTGTCGTTGAAATAGCCGCCCGCGATCACCTGTACCGGTCCGTCAAAGCTCGACTCGAACCGCACTTCCTGCGTGAACGCGCGCGTATTCACAAAGCTCGGCGATGGCGACGCGAGATAAACCGGCGGAAGTGGCGGATTGGCGTATCCGCCGAACAGCGTGGCGACAGCTTCAGTGCCATCCTCATTGTCGAACGCTTGCCGGTGGAAATACGTCGACGATGAGATGAACTGCCCGAAGCCGGCATCATAGCGCGCGGTGAGACCGGCAAAGGTCCATTTGTCCGCGACGCCTTCCGCGACATCGAGCGGGCGCACCTGAACAAGGTTGTCGGGTGTGAAGTCAGATAGCGGCAGGCCGTTGCCGTGCATGTCCTGGTAGATCACCATCGGCGTGACCGTCAGCCCGGGCACGACCTTTGGTGTCCAGGTCAGCGTCGCCATGCCGCCATACTCGCCGGAATTGCCCAGGTTCTTGTCCTGGCCGACCGGTGATCCCGGCGGCACCGTGAAGCCCGGCGTGGTCGCGATGCCGAAGTCGCGCGTGTAGATGCCCGGCGTGAATGAATTATAGGCACTCACTTTCAGGCCCAGTTCGTCCTCAATGAGAGGGATGTTGTAGGTGCCCGACACGTCATAACCGGCGCCACCATGATTGACGCCGAAGCCCTTTGCATCGACGAAACCGCCGTCATTGTTGGAGTCCGCCGGCTTGGTGATCAGACGGATTGTGCCGCCCATCGACGACGCGCCAAACAATGTGCCTTGCGGGCCGCGCAGGACTTCGATGCGTTGCAGGTCAAGTACACGCGGGTCGAGCGACAGCGGCACCGGCGTATCGTCAATATAGAAGTTGGTGGTGTTCGTGCCG
>DASZCC010000209.1:0-5903 GCA_035943485.1 Rhizomicrobium sp.
GCCATGTTCCTCACCTTCAACGCCGCGCGCGAAGGTGACTGGTACGAGCGCTACTATGCCGACAAGCGCGCCAATTATGACGACCCGAAGTTCCACGTCTCGACCCCGACGGCACGCCGTTGAGCGAAGGCGATGACGACGATGCGCGGCACCGCGCCAACATCACGGTACTCATAGCCGCCGCGATAATCGTCGCCATCGGCCTGATCACATTTCACTTCTTCTCCAGGAACCTTGCACTGGAACGCTGCCAAGAAGAACGCCGCAGCGATTGCGACTCCGTGACGGGAAGCTTGTAGGCATGGGTTTTGCGCGCCTCTATCGCCGATCCGACGCCGTTCAGGGACTGACGCTGCTCAGTCCACTGCTTCTCATCATGCTTGCGGCCCTCGCCGCGCCACTCGCGCTTCTGGCGCTTTACAGTTTCTGGTCTCAGAACGGCTACGCGCTCGATACGCACTTCACCCTGGCGCAATATGCGACGGCCATCGGCCGGCCCAGCTATCGCATCCTCTTCTACCGCTCGCTCGGCATTTCCTCGCTCGTCACAGTGATCACGGTGCTCCTGGCTTATCCGATGGCGTATTTCGTCGCCTTCCATGCGGGCAAATCGAAATTCATCTGGTTGATCCTTCTCACGATCCCGTTCTGGACGAGCTATCTGCTGCGGGTCTTCGCGTGGAAGCTCATCCTGGGATACAATGGCGTGATCAACTCCAGCCTTATCAGCCTTGGCCTGATCCACCAGCCGCTGGAATTCCTGCTCTACAATCCGACCGCTGTGGTCGTGACGCTTGCGCATGCGTGGGCGCCCTTTGCGATCCTGCCGATCTACGTCTCGCTGGAGAAGATCGACCGGTCTCTACTGGAGGCCGCGAGCGATCTTGGCGACGGCCCGGTGCGGCGCTTCTTTCGCGTGACGCTGCCGCTCTCCTTACCCGGCGTGATCGGCGCCGCCGTGCTGATCTTCGTGCCGACGACAGGGGACTACGTCACGCCCGCGTTGGTCGGCGGATCGCAGGGCGTGATGATCGCCAATGTCATCGAGGAGCAGTTCGACAAGGTAGCCAATTGGCCGCTCGGCGCCGCGCTCGCGCTGTCCAGCATGGCGGCCGTCGGCATCCTGACCTATCTGTTCGTGAAGGCGGTGAACATCGCTGCGGCGAGGATCCGATGAAGAACCGCGGCTTCCTCGCCTATGCGATCCTCTATCTGGCATTTCTTTATGTGCCGGTGCTGTTCCTGCCGCTGTTCTCGTTCAACAACTCGGTGTTCATCGCCTTCCCCCTGAACGGATTCACGACGCAATGGTATGGCCAGATGCTGTCGGACGGAGCGATGCTGCACGCGCTGCGCAACAGCCTGCAAATCGGCGCGATCACGGCGCTGATCTCCACGACGCTCGGTCTTCTCGGGGCAAAAGCCCTGACCCATCATCGTGTTCCGGGCGCCGGCGCGCTTTTGGCATTCACCTCATTGCCACTCTTCATTCCCGATATCGTGCTTGGCATCTCACTTCTCATCCTGCTGACGGCCGTAAGCATTCCTCTCTCGCTGCTGACTGTGATCGCCGGGCACTGCCTGATCTGCATACCGTTCGCGACGACTGTCCTGATGTCCCGGCTCGACGGTTTCGACAGGAGCCTTGAGGAGGCGTCGCGCGATCTTGGCGAAAGCGGCTGGATGACGTTCTGGCGCGTGACGTTTCCGCTGGCGATGCCCGGCATCGTCTCAAGCCTGCTGCTGACCTTTATCGTCTCCTTCGACGAATTCTTGATTGCGTATTTTCTCGCCGGCAGCGAAGCGACACTGCCGATCTATATCTGGGGCCAGCTTCGTTTCCCCTACAAACTCCCGGCCGTGCTGGCGCTGGGCGCATTGATCCTTGTCGCGTCGGCGATCCTTGTTGTCCTGGCCGAATGGTTCAGGAACCGCGGTCTTCGTGACAAGAACCATATTGCGGTGGGCGCATGACTCCGTTTCTGCAGATCACCAGCGTTACCAAGCGCTTCGGCAGTGTCACGGCGGTGGATGCGGTGGACCTTGCTGTCGCACGCGGAGAATTCTTTTCGCTGCTGGGTCCGTCCGGATGCGGGAAGACGACCCTTCTTCGCATGATCGCCGGGTTTGAATATCCGACATCCGGTGACATTTTCCTGGAGGGCAACCGGATTACCGACGAGCCGCCGAACAAGCGGCCGTCGAACATGGTGTTCCAGTCCTATGCGATCTTTCCGCACCTCAACGTGTTCGACAATATTGCCTACGGCCTGCGCAAGGATCGGCTGTCGCGCGAAGAACTCACCCGCCGCGTCAATGAAGCACTTGCGATGATCAAGCTGGAGGGCTTCGGCCATCGGCGCGCTGACGAACTCTCGGGCGGACAGCGGCAGCGCGTGGCGCTGGCGCGCGCCCTTGTGCGACGGCCTACCATGCTGCTGCTCGATGAGCCGCTCGGCGCACTCGACAAACGGTTGCGCGAGGCGATGCAGATTGAGCTTCGGCAACTTCAGAAAAGCGTCGGCATCACGTTCATCTTCGTAACCCACGACCAGGAAGAAGCCTTGTCGATGTCCGACCGCATCGCAGTGATGTCGGGCGGCCGCATCCTGCAAGTTGCGACGCCGCGCGAACTCTACGAGGCGCCCAATTGTCGCGAGGTGGCGGATTTCATCGGCACAATCAATTTCTTCCACGGCACCGTGAAGTCGCGACAAGACGTTATCGCACTGATCGATGCAGGTCCGCTCGGCATCATTCGCGCCGCCAACGCGCCCTCAGGCGACCGCGCCCTGATCGCAATCCGGCCCGAGAAAATCGCCTTGAACACAGAAACCGGCATCCTGAAAGGAACGGTCGCGACAGCGTCCTACCTCGGCGAACGCAGCCATTACATGATCCTGGTCGAAGGACTTGCCGAGCCCGTAGCGGTGGCGTCTCAGAATGTGGGCAAGGTGCAGGTTCTCGCACCGGGCGACCCCATCCATCTCTCTTGGGCGGCTGACGCGGCCGTTGTGATGTCGGACTAGCCGAGTATCTTCGCAAATATCGCTCGCACTGCAGCCTGAACTTCCGCCAACCGGCGTTCGAGCGCAGCGAAATTCTCCGCCGACCCGGCCCGGACGAGGAGGCTCTTAAGGCCCGGCGTCGCCGTCAGCGGATCGAGCGTGACATCGAGCGTCAATCGCAGCACCTGCGTCAGCGCCTGCTGCAGGCTTGCGGCGTCAAGCAGCACCGCCGCATCATCTGAAGACAGAACCGAAGCCAAACTGAGTTTGCGCAAGGTCTCGATCGTATTGGGATCAAGCACATCGGCGCCAGTCTGGGCGGAGCAGAGGACCAGCGTCTGAGCGACGAACTCGATGTCGACCAATCCCCCAGACGTGAACTTGAGATCCCACGGACTGCGGCCCGGGATCTCGCGCGCAAGCCTTTCGCGCATATCACGCGCATCAGCGACAATTTTCGCCGGATCAACATTCGCCTTGAGAGTGCGCGCGATCTCGGCCTCCACTTTTGCCGCAAGTTCTCCCGGCGCGGCCACCACACGCGCACGCGTCAGCGCCATGCGCTCCCAGGTCCAGGATTCGGCTTCGTGATAGCGCCGGAATGACTCAAGACTGACCGCGACCGGCCCCTTGTTGCCAGTAGGCCGCAACCGCATGTCGACTTCGTAGAGGCCACCCGCCGCTGTATGGACAGTGAGCGCCGCGATCAACCGCTGTGCCAGGCGCGCATAGTAGACGATGACCGGCACCGGCTTTGGACCATCGGTAGTATCCACCCCCGCAGGCGCGTCGTAGATAAAGATAAGATCGAGATCGGAACTGGCCGTCATCTCGCGGCCACCGAGTTTTCCCATCGCGACGATCGCAAACTGTCCGCCGGATACCCGTCCCACAGTCGCCGCGAGTTCGTCTTCCACGACAGCAAGAAGCTGCGAGATCACCGTTTCGGCCACGCGTGCGAAGGCCGGTCCTGCCAATGCGGTGTTCGCCGTGCCCTCTATGATCTGCACGCCGATGCGGAACGTCTGCTCACCTGCGAAACGGCGTGCGACATCGAGGCGGCCCTCATGATCGGACGCGCGTGCGGTTTGATCAGCGAGCGTGGCCGCGAGTTCTTGCCGCGATGGCAGAACCGACAGGAAGCCGGTATCAATCAGTGCGTCCAGCATTGCCGGCGCCCGGCTCAGATGTCGCGCCAGCCGTGGCGCCGAACCCATGATCGCCGCGATCAGCTTCGTCAGCTCCGGCCGTGCGATCAGCAGCGAGAACAGCTGGACGCCGGCGGGCAGGTTGGTCAAGAACCGATCGAACTGCGCAAACGCGGCGTCCGGGTCTGCCGTATCACCCAGCGCCGACAGCAGGGTTGGCACGAGTTTCGTGAGAAGTTCACGCGCACGTGCGCTCCGCATGGCGCGAATGCGGCCATGATGCCAGCCGCGGATAGCGCCCGAGACGTGCTTGGCATCTCGAAAGCCCAGGCCGGTCAGCGTTTCCAGTGTGCCGGGATCTTCCTCGACACCGGTGAAAACGAGATTGCCGTGTTCCGCCGTCAGCTGCTGTTCGCGTTCGAACAGGCGCGCGTAATGCCCCTGCACGGTTTCGAGCTGCGCCGTCAGCGCCTGCGCGAACGCTTCGGGATTTTCGAAACCCATGAAGCAGGCGATATGCGCAATCCCGTCGGTGTCCTTCGGCACTGTATGGGTCTGCTGGTCTTCCACCATCTGCAGACGATGTTCGAGGGTACGCAGGAAGCGATAGGCTGATTTCAGATCGGCATTCGTCTCCGCCGAGACGAGTCCATGCGCCGCCAGCGCATCGAGCGCGTCCTGCGTGCGCCGCTGCCGAAGGTCCGGCAAGCGGCCGCCGAGGATCAGCTGCTGGGTCTGCGCGAAGAACTCGATTTCCCTAATGCCGCCGCGGCCCAGCTTGATGTTGTGTCCGGCGACAGCGACGGAGCCATGGCCCTCATGTGCGTGGATCTGGCGTTTGATCGAGTGAATGTCCTCGATCGCGGCATAGTCGAGATGGCGCCGCCAGATGAACGGCACAATCGACTTCAGAAACTGCGCCCCAGTTTCTGGATCGCCGGCACAAGCCCGCGCCTTGATGAAGGCCGCACGCTCCCAATTCTGGCCCATGCCTTCGTAATAGGACTCCGCCGCATCGGTCGAGATCGCGACCTGCGTTGCGCCGGCATCCGGTCTCAGCCGCAGATCGACACGGAAGACGTAGCCGTCGGCGGTCGTATCCGTAAGGAGCTTTACAATGCCGCGCACCAGATCGACGGCCGCGCCGCGGACGTCGTCACGCTTCTTGAAAGGGAAACGCCGCGGGTCGTAGAAGACGACAAGATCGATGTCGCTCGAATAGTTGAGTTCATAGGCGCCATACTTGCCCATCGCGAGAACGGTCAGGCCGGTCGTCGCCTCCAGCGTCGCGCCGTCGCGCTCAGCTAGTTCTGCCTTGGCCGCTGCCTCGCGCAGAACAAACCGGAGCGCGCCGTGAACACAGGCGTCGGCGAACTCTGTGAGCGCCCGCGTGACCTGCTCAAGTGCCCAGCGTCCGTCGATGTCGGCCAGCGCGATCGCCAGCGCGGCCCGCCGTTTCGCGATGCGCAGGCGCGCCATCGCGATCGATTCGGTCTCGCTCCCGGCTGCCGACAACGCGAGCGCGCCGGCCGCCGCAACAGCCGCGTCAGGACCGTCGGCAAGGATTGCATTCAGCGTCGCGTGCTCGCGGATGGCCAGCCGCGCGAGGAACGGACTGTTGCCGAACGCGCCTTCGAGAAGAGCGCGATCCGTTTCGTCGGGCACAAACCCCTCCGCCGCAAGCGACTCGAACGTCCGGGTGGCGCGTGCGGAATCAAAGGGCTTGGGAGGCTGGATGAGCATGGAC
>DASZCC010000210.1:0-1626 GCA_035943485.1 Rhizomicrobium sp.
GCAAGCGCGCGGAGATCGCGACACTGAAATCGCTTGGGGCGGACGGCGCGCTGATCTTCGCCGTGTTCTTCCTTCAGGTCATGGCGATCGCGCTTGCTGCGATTGCAGTTGGCTTAGTCATCGGCGCCACATTGCCTTTCATCGCGGAGACGGCCTTGGCCGGCGACTTCCCGCTTCCCGCGCACTTCGAGATCTTCCCGTCGGCGATAGTGCTTGCAGCAGCATTCGGACTGCTCGCGGCCGTCGCGTTCTCCATCCCGCCGCTGGCGCGCGCCCGGCGCATCGCGCCCGCCAGCCTGTTCCGGGATCACGTTGCGCCAAGCGACCTGCGTGGAAGCCTTCCCTATCTCGCCGCAGCGGCCGCGGCCGCGCTGGCGGTCGTGGTGCTCTCGCTGCTTCTCGCACCCTCGCCGCTGTTCGCCGCAGAGTTCCTGGCCGGCGCTGCTGCCATCCTGATTGCGTTGCGAGTCCTTGCGATGGGATTGCGCGCGCTTCTGCGGCGCCTGCCTCGGCCGCGCTCGGCCGTTCCGCGCCTGGCGCTCGCCAATCTCACACGGCCTGGCGCGGCAACTGTCGGCGTCGTGACGGCCCTGGGGTTGGGTTTGACCTTGCTGGCGACGGTCTCGCTGCTGAATCACACGGTCAACGCACAGATCGCAGATCGCCTTCCCGGCACCGCACCGAGCTTCTTCTTCATCGATATCCAGCCGGATGAAGCCGCCCGCTTCGACGCGACCGTCGGCAAGCTGCGCACCGCACAGCTCTACAAACGAACCCCCATGATCCGTGGGCGGATTATCTCGATCAAAGGCGTGGCGGCCAAGGACGCCCAGATCGCGCCCGAGGCGAAATGGGCCGTCAATGGCGACCGCGGCATCACCTACGCCGCGATGCCGCCTGAGGGCACCGTCATCACCGAAGGTCAGTGGTGGCCGGCAAACTATACCGGGCCGACGCTCATCTCGTTCGACGCCGATCTGGCGAGGGGCATGGGGCTCAAGCTCGGGGACAAGCTGGTGCTCAACGTGCTCGGCCGGGAGATCGAGGGCACCATCGCGAGCTTGCGCAAGGTCGATTTCACGACCGGCAACCAGAACTTCATCATCATCGTGTCGCCGGGGCCGATCGACCACGCGCCGCATTCCTTCATCGCCACGGTGCGGGTGGATCCGAACGAGGAAGAGCACGCCTATCGCGCGGTGACGGACGCCTTCCCGAACATTTCCACCATCCGGGTCCGTGATGCGATCACCCAGGTCGACGCCCTCTTCCAGGAGTTGGGTACCGGTGTGCGTGCGGCCAGCCTTGTCACAATCCTGTCCGGCCTGCTCGTCCTTGCCGGCGCGGTCGCGGCGGGAAGCCGTGGACGCCTTTACGATGCGACGATCCTCAAGGTGCTGGGCGCCACACGGTCGCGTATAGCCAGCGTCTACATCATAGAATACGGCGCAATCGGTGTTCTCACGGGCGTCCTGGCGCTCGGTCTCGGCACGGCGGCGGCTGCGGCCGTTTGCCGGCAGGTCTTCCAGGTTCCGCTCGACTTCGATTCGGCTACGGCAGCGCTAACAGTCCTCGGCGGAGGCGCCGCGACGCTGCTTTTCGGTCTTGCAGGCGCCTGGACGGCGC
>DASZCC010000211.1:0-11260 GCA_035943485.1 Rhizomicrobium sp.
TGGTGCCCGTCAGAGTGACGTTGCCCGCGCCGGTAAACGAGACTGAGCCCGTGCCGGTCAGATTGCCGGCATAGGTGCCCGCGCCACCCTGATTAAAGACGAGCGCTGCATCATCCTCGATGTTGCCCTGACGCGAAGCGGTCGTGCCCGTCAGCGTGCCGGCGGAGATCAACGTCCCGCCGCTGTATGTATTGGCACCACCAAGGATCAGGTTTGCCCCACCCGTCTTAGTCAGAAGGCCGGCACCACCTATAGGCCCGGTGAGCGTCGTGTCAGCCTCGGTGTCGAACGTGGCGCCACCCGCGGTGACTGTCACCGGGTTGGCCAACGTCATCACACCCGTCGTCTGCAGCGTCGAGCCGTCGAAGATAATCAGACCCGTGCCAATATTGTTGGCCGCGCCGATCGAGACATTACCATCACTAATCAGGAAGGTGCCCGTGCTGGCACTGTTGTTGCCCGTGAGGGTCAGGAGTCCTGCGCCGGTCTCGATGATCGCGCCTGGGCCGGAGATCGCGCCCGCATAAGTGCCGTCTTCGTTCTGCACGAAACCGAGCGTGCCGGCCGCATTGATGAGAACATCGCCCTGGATCGACGTCGTGTCGCCCTGGAGCAGGCCGGCATTGATGATCGTGCCGCCGGAATAGGTGTTCGCACCGGCGAGTACGAAGGTGCCCGTGCCGTCCTTGATCAGCGCACCAGTGCCGGAGATGACGCCTGAATAAGAGGTCGAAGTGTTGTCGCCGCCCGTCGTCAGGTCGGCATCGAGAACAACACTGCCGCCGTTGCCGGCCAGGCTGCCGATCGTCTCGGCGTTGTCGACTTCGAGAGTGCCGGATGTCGTGTCCGTCGCGTTGACGATCACCGCTGTCGTGTCGCCGATCGCCGCGCCGCCTTGCAGGATGAGCGTGCCATCCGTGACAACCGCAGGACCCGCAAACGTGTTCGCGCCCGAAAGGGTCAGCGAGCCGGTGCCGATCTTCTCGATGCCATCCGGACCGGAGATCACGCCAGAGAACGAACCATCGTTGATGATCAGGTTACCAGCCGTGAGAGTGACGTTGCCGCCGGCGCCGCCATCATCGTTCAGGCCGCCGATCGTCTGCGTGGTCTCAACATCAAGTGTACCGCCCGCACCGATGAAGACATCGCCGGTGTCGAGAAGCGCCTCACCGCCTGTCACGCTTAGCGTGCCGCCATCGATGAACGTACCGCCCGTGTAGGTGTTCGTGCCGGAGAACGTCGTGGTGAACGTGCCGGTATCGACATGGACTTCACCTTCGCCGGACATGTCGCCGGAATAGGTGCCGTCCACTTGGTTGGTGAACTCAACTATCGCGTTGTTCACGACCGTGTTGGCGCCGAGATTGCTGGCGTTGGGTACGACCAGAGTGCCGGCGATGACGTTGACGGCGTCAGTGACGACGACAGGCTGGTCAAGCTCCCAGCTGCCGGTGGTGTTCACGTTGATGTCGGTGAAATTGGTCACCGGCGTGTTCAGAAAATTCGCCCCGGAGCCCAAGAGATTCAGCACGCTGTTGCTGTCGGCGTCCGCGCTTAGCGAGCCGCTCGGAAGCTGCGATCCGGTGCTCGCGTTGAATACGTTGTTACCGCCACCCATGTCGACATTGCCGGTGATAGTGCCGGTGTTGTTGATGGTGTCGTCGCCAGCGCCCAGCGTGATATTGCCGGTGAGTGTGGCACCGGTATTGTTGGTGATGGTCGTGGCGCCGCTCGACGTGACATTGCCGGTAATCGAGCCGGAGTTGGTGAAGAGCAGATCACCCTGAGAATTCACATTGCCGGTGATGGGCTGGCTGCTGAAATTGTTGAAGCGGTTGACGCCGGTCGTTTCGTCCGTCGCACCGAAATTGATGTCACCCGTGACCGGGCCCGTTCCCGTAGATGCATTTGTGAAATTGCTGCCGCCGCCCAGGCTCGCTGCAATGCCGCCAGGAGCCGCCGTGATCGTTCCTTCGTTGTTGATGGCGCTTCCGGTTCCAACCGAGAGCAGCGGGCTCGGTGCAGCGCCGCCGCCGACCGTCGTGCTGTTCTGGACGAAGATGCTCACGCCGTTCGTAGCGGGGCCACTCGTGCCGGCCTGATAACCGTTGGGCGCGCTTGTCGTGCAAATAACGGTCAGCCCGTCCGCGCTCGGCAAGCAATCCGCAAAAGCGGCAGTTGGAATAAACGCGATCGAGATGGCCGCGAGCGCCGATGTTGAAAGTGACCAACGACGCAACGATGTCAGGTCGAGCTTGCCGTTCACGAGTGCCTCCAAATAACGCCACAGACTTTTGAAGATCGGGCGGATCAATGATTCCGGGATTCATGCGTAAGCTACGTGGAGCACTGGAAAATTTCGCGGGGCATTGGACGTTGAAAGCCATTCCGAATTCGAACGTTGCGGACTTGTCACGGGCAGCACAGACACGTTGCGAACCGCTCGAAAGAAAATAAATTTTTGAACTGCAGTGTCACGCAAAGCGCTGCACGCTTCCGATATTAACATTCGAGCGATGCCCGCAACCGCTCGCAACAAGCTTTTCGCGCTGTGTTCCAAACGCTTACGTCAACCGCTGTCTGTCGTGCTGGTTAAGACTCGATTGTCCGCTTGCGCCAGATAATGGCGCTCTGGGACAGGATTTCTCGCGGCTTCATTGTCTGTATGCGTCATAGATTGGCGGTGAGTGCCAAGAGAACATCGCAATTGCGCTTCAAATCGCGCTTCGGCTAGGCGGTGGATTGCGACAGGGCTTGGTGCGCTGCGCCAATTGCCGGATGATGCGCGATGTCCTGGGCTGATTTGCGGGGGGGGACATTGATGCTCGACGGCCTGCCACCGGATTTCGGCGTGTTGCGTTACTGGTCGTCACGCTTCAGCGCGCCAGACCGTATCGACAGCTGGCGCGCGGTCATGGCGCGCAAACTCATCCGCGTCGAAGTCGATGCGATACAAGCCTACCAGTTTCACGCCCGCGCCCAACTCCGGATCTTCGAAGGCATCCGATTCGGAACAGGGACGCTCGGACCAAGCATTACGCGACGCGGACCAGACCTGGTCGCGCAGGAAAACGATGATCTCTTCTTCATCGTCAACTTGACCGCAACGTTGTCGGTGCGCCTGCGGTCGAACGACATCGCCCTGGCACATGGCGATGCGTGCCTGCTGTCCTGCGCAGATCCCTGGATCTATGTGCAGCCAAAGGCAGGACGCGTTCTTGCCATTCGCGTGGCACGCGCGGCACTCGCGCTCCTGCTCCCGGACCTTGAGGACAAGATAGGACAGGTAATTCCACGCGGTGGAATACAGTTGCGCATGCTTCTCGACTATTTGAGTTCGATCGACCGCGCCTATGCATTTCCTGACCGGAACATGCGCGCAACGCTTACGGAACACATCCAGGATCTGATGGCACTCACTCTCGGCGCGGTCGGTGACAACCGACACGCAGCCGCCGAGAGGGGACTGAAGGCGGCGCATGTTCGCGCTATGAAGGACGATCTGTTGCGCAGCTTCTCGCGTAAGGATCTCAGCCTGTCGGAGATTGCCGCCAAGCACGGGATGAGCCGGCGTTCGCTCCAGCGCATATTCGAACTCGAAGGGAGCACCTTTCAGTCACACCTGCTCACGCTTCGCCTCGAAGCCACACGCGATCAGTTGCGCAACCCGCGCGCCGCGAACCAGACGATTGCCGAGATCGCGTCGGCCTGCGGGTTCGGCGACATTTCCCATTTCAATCACAGCTTCCGCAAACGCTTCGGTGCATCGCCTTCCGACGTCCGCACTCGCGGTCGCGACGAACAGTAAGTGCCTAGCGCGAGATCGACGCGACAGGCGGGGGTGGCTTGCGCAGGTGCGGTACACGTTTGAAGAACAATTTGACTGCCTGATAGTGGATCAGGGCGATCACCTTCAGCGGCATCAGGGGGTTCGCCAGCAATGCCCGCAGCAGGCGCGCGCTTGTGAGTGGCGACAATGGTCCTGCGACCGACGTGCGAAGCAACACGCCTCCCTCGTCAGCCAGATCAATCGCGACACCGATGGATTTTCCGGTCACGGCAAAACTGAACAGATACTCGCCTTCAAGTTCGAGAAAAGGCGAGACATGAAAAATCTTCCGGGCTGTCAGAACATCCCTCGCCGCGATTTCACGCCGATCCTCATGCACGCACAGATATGAGTGCCGTTCGCCGAACGTGTTGTTCACTTCCGCCACAACGGCGCGCAACCCGCCGCCCGCATCGTGGCAAAACCAGAAATTGACCGGATTGAACGCATAGCCGAACACGCGCGGCATGGTCACCAGCGTCACATCACCATCGGCCTGATGCACATTCCAGTCGCGAAGTATCCGTGCGATCCACGCTGCGGGCTCGCCGTCGCCATAGTCCGCCGTGCGCAACGCGAACAGGTTCCGGCGATCAATCGAGAAAAGACCGGCACGGCGAGACACCAACTCTCCGATGCTGATCGCTATGTAAGTTGCGCCATAGCGGAAAGCATTACGGCGCGGCCGCATGCGTGCATGAAATACCTTGGCCGCGAGGATGCTCGCCATGGCACGGTCCTAATCGCCTGCTGCAAATGCAGCCTCGGCAAGAGGCGGCAACCTGTCGGACACTGCCGAACGGGGAACAGGTTTGACGCTTGTTACCCAGGGTGCATGAACGCCGAGATGTTCAGCAACGCGCATGGCGCTGACGAGCCCGTCCTCGTGAAAGCCATGGCCGAGGTAGGCACCGCAGAACCACGTGTTCTGCGAGCCTTGCATCCCGTGCAATGCGTCCTGTGCCGCGAGCGCTCCGAAATCAAACACGGGATGGGCGCATTCGTGGATGTCGAACACGTCTTCCGGTGCGATCGGCTTCGCAGGGTTAAGCGTGACGAACAGTGGATAATGCTCGTCGATGCCCTGCAGGCTGTTCATCCAGTAACTCACCGAGATTGCCGGTTCATCACCGACGCCATCCGAATGATAGACCCAGCTTGCCCAGCAGGCTTTGCGCTTGGGCATGAAGCTCGGATCCTTGTGCAACACAGCGACGTTCGGCTGATAACGGATGGCGCCAAGGGCGCTCCGCTCTGCGATGGTCGCATCGCCGCCGAGAAGTGAGAGCGCCTGATCGCTGTGACAGGCGAAGACGACGTCATCATAAATCTCGGTCGCACCGCGTGTGTCCGTTATCTCGACGTGCCCGAACCGCCGCGTCACCTGCGTGACGCCGCAGTCGGTCCGCACGCGATCACCGAGCAGCGATGCCATCCTCTCGACATAGATCTGAGCACCGCCGTCGACCGTGAGCCACTGGGGCTGTCCGGTGAACGACATGAGATTGTGATTGGCGAAGAAGTGAATGAGCGAACTGGCCGGAAATTCCAGCATCTGCTTCGGCGGGCAGCTCCAGATCGCGCCCGCCATCGGGAGCAGATAATGCCGCCGGAACCAGTCGCCCAATCCCATGCGCCGGATCAATCCGTCCACGCTGAGACCGGGCGCCGCGTCGACGGCGCATACCGCCTCGCGGTTGAAGCGCAGGACATCGGCAAACAATTTCAGGAATCGTGGCCGCAACAGGTTGCGGCGTTGTGCAATGATGGCGGCCAGATCCTTGGCGCCCCATTCGAGCCAGCCATCCGCCACTGTCAGCGCGAAGCTCATGTCGCTATTCTTGATGGGCACGCCGAGATGGCGGAACAGGGCCGTGAGGTTCGGATAGTTGCGTTCGTTGAAGACAATGAAGCCAGTGTCGACGGCAATCTCGCGGTCCCCATATGTAATGTTGAGGGTCCGGCTATGACCGCCGAGCCTGTCCTGGCTTTCGTAAACGGTCACATCGTGGCGCTCGCGAAGGAGATAGGCGGCCGAGAGACCGGAAATCCCCGTGCCGATAATCGCGATCTTTCTCATGGATGGTTGTACGCGGCGCCTGCGGCCCCGGATCAGTGGGCGCAACCGAACCCGGGCTTCAAGGTTATGGAACCATGCTCCCGGTGATCCACCTTACGTCTGGCTGCGTAGAATGCTGCGATGGCCTGTCGCGGAAAAGCCGTTCCAGTGCGCGGCGCGCAACGCCGATGGCGGATTGTGTTGCGTGAACAATTGCCTATTGCACGCAAGCCTGACGGTGCGGCCATGAGAGAATGGTCGGCCTGCATAGTGACTATTGCTGCGTCCCGTGACAGGGCGCAGTTCGCGCTGCTGTTCGCGCACTTTGCGCCCAGGTTGAAGGGTTATTTCATGCGTCTCGGCGTCTCCCCTGACATCGCGGAAGATCTCGCTCAGGATGCGTTGCTTGCTGTGTGGCGGAAGGCCGAGATGTTCGATCCGGCACGTGCCTCCGCATCGACCTGGATTTTCACGATCGCGCGCAATCTCCGTGTCGATCTGCAGCGGCGCGCAAGAGATCCACGCCAGCTGACAGACGGCACGGACAGCGTTCCGGAACCGATGCCGAGCGACATTATATTGAGCGCCGAACGGGAAGATCGCGTCCGCGCGGCACTGGCCAATCTGTCGCCCGATCAGGCCGATGTCATCCGCTTGTCCTTCTTTGAGGAGCGTCCGCAAAGCGAAATCGCCAAAGTGCTCGACATCCCGCTTGGTACGGTAAAGTCGCGGGTGCGGCTGGCGATGAGCCGGCTGCGTGCCCTGGTCGAGGATCTCCAATGATCCGCCATCATCCCTCCGCCGATATCCTGGCCGACTATGCCCGCGGGACCCTCAATCAAGGCGCGATGCTGGTCGTCGGTTGCCACATCGACGGTTGTGCCACTTGCCGCAATGAAGCCGGGCTGTGGGAGATTGCCTCCGGCGCGATGCTGGAAGCGCGCCAAGCGGAACCGCTCAAGGAAGGCGCTCTGGAAGGTGCCCTGTCGAAACTCGATGCGCCGGCTCCTGCGCGTTCCACCGGCACTACGCCAAGCTTTCTCAAGAAATATGCCGTGCCGGACCTTCTAAAGCGGGAGCGCGTAGGCATGCGCCGCTGGGTGACGCCGAACATCTGGTTCGCGCCTGTGCTGTCGGCAAGCGCCGCGTCCTCGCTGACTTATCTCGTTTATGCGCGGGCCAACACAGTGCTGTCACAGCACACACATGGCGGCCTCGAGTTCACGCAGGTCGTGTATGGAAGTTTCGGCGACAGCGAAGGTGTTTTCGGCCCCGGCGATTTTGCCCAGACAGACCCGCAGATCCTGCACTCGCCGACCGCGACAAAAGACTCAGGCTGCCTTTGCCTCATCAGTTCGGAAGCGCCCATGCAGCTGACCGGCACGACAGCGCGCATCCTGCAGTCGCTTCTGGGAACTCTCTATTGATGAACGTCGCGGTCCGATACGGAACGACTCTGGTCGTGATGGCCGTCGGCGATGCGCTGTGGCTTAGTTTTTTCGCACACGCCGTCTTTCGACCCACTCTGGGTACGATCCTGCTCGAGGATGTGCGATGGTGGGCGGCGATACTTTTTTATCTGCTCTTCGCACTTGGCGTGACGTTCTTCGCAACCACGCCCGCGGTTCAGCAGAATTCCTGGCAAATCGCTTTGTTGTACGGCGCGTTGCTCGGGTTCTTCGGATACATGACATACGACCTCACCAATCTTGCAACCATCAAGGCTTGGACAACTTCGCTCGCGCTGATGGACATAGGATGGGGAACTTTCCTGACTGCGATCGCTGCGTTGGCCGGTTATGCGGCAGCAAGCCGACTGTGACTGACCAAATATTCGCGTCAGTCGAAACGGCGTTAAGACTTCGATAACTATTTGCGCGACAGGAACTACTCACAAAGATTCCTTCGTCTGCGACGTGCCAACTCTTGATGCGCAAAGCAAAATGCGGTCTTGAGGACTCGTTAACCTTATTCCGCGAAATACGACGGAATGACTCTGGGCTGGTGAAGACGTCGTGGATCGTGCGGTACGCGTTCTCTACTTCATAATGATGGCGTGGCCGATCCTGGGCTGGATCGTCCAGTGCTTCTTCGCCTTCACCGGCACGCCCGTGCTGCACGAAGCATTGTGGGTCTGGCTTCTCACTGCACACACGACATTCCAGGATCCGCGCTGGACGGCCATCTACTGGCTCATCTACGTCGCCCTGCTCTATCTGCTCTATACGATGGCCAGGGATGCGCGCGACCGCGACGACATCAAATCGTCGCCGCCGGAGAAGGGCGCTGAGATTTGATCCGCGCAATTCTCGCAGCCATCCTTATGACCAGCATTGCGGCGATCGGATCGACGCAACACGGAGTCTGCGTGCCCGGCTGGAGTCTCGATGGCAACACCGCCGGTCTGTGGGCGCGTTGCAATGACGGCACCACTGTCGCTGGACTGTTCGCTGGTCTCAAGCCGGCGCTCACACCGGCGCCCGTCGAGGAACGGGTTGCTGCTGCCGAACTCTTGCCTCCGCCTTCAGGCGTCGCGCCGCCGGTTGCGCATCAGGTCGGAGGCGAATCGCGTCAAGGCGGCATCGCAATGTTCTCCGAAAATGGAGCGCCGCTGACCGAAACCGGTGCACCGCATCCCGGCAGTGAAGGAATTCAAACCGGCAACGCCAACCCTTCTGGCTTCGGCGATGGTGGCTCCATTCCACCGCTGGGCGAGTCTGGGCCTCTCCTACAGTGCGCAGGTTGCCTGACGCGGCCGACGAACCCGACAGGACCATCCGGTCCCGGCACACCCGGTGGTCCCGTAGCGCCGGGTCAGCCAGTCAGTCCAAGCGAACCAATCGTCCCCAATCAGCCGGTCGACACATTGCCGACAAGCGTTGTGCCCGAACCTTCGGCCTGGACGCTCCTTATAATTGGGTTCGGGTTCGCGGGCGCGATCACGCGGCGCCGTTTCATCCAAGCCCAAGAACCTGCGCTCTAGAGATCTCTTATCCTTAGAACAACGTCGATTGCCTTGACAGCATCAAGGCTGACATCGCGCAAGCTTTGTCGATCGACGACCTTCTTCCTGTCATCGAATTCATACATTCTTCGGGCTCTGCAAAGTTCAAGGCGTTGGCTTCGAGGGTGAGCTTGAAGATCATTTGAGGGACGTCGACGCCGAAGCTACGCTCGATCGCATCATCAACCGGGGCCGTCATGCCGAGACCTTCGCCTAAGTCGACGCGCCCCCTCGGCGACGTGGCACGGCACCTCACTGCGCGCACTCTCACGGCTATTTTGCTTATGGCTGGAAGCGCCACATGTCAGGCTGCCACCGAAAATGATGGCTCCGGTTTCCTTGGCGGCATCTGGAGTCAGGACACGCTCCTGGGAAATTGGGGCGGAGTGCGAGACCGGTTTGGCGATGAAGGCATAATTTTGGCCGCCGACTCGATCGACGAGGTTCTGGGCGTCGCGTCGGGCGGCGCTCGCACGGGCACTGCCTATAACGGCAGATTCGAGATAACAGCGACCATCGATCTTGGTAACACCATCGGTTGGACCGACGCGACGTTTCACACCAATGCCTACTGGACGCATGGCAGCGGCCTGGCCGCGAACGGACAGCTCAACAGCCTGATGACGGCCAGCAATATTGAAGCCGTGCCCTCACTCCGGCTGTTCGATTTGTGGATTGAGCAGTTACTGTTCAACGGCAAGCTCTCAGTTCGCGCCGGCCAGCTTGCCGCGGACGACGAGTTCTTCGCGAGCGACGGCGCATCGAACTTCAGCAACGCCACATTCGGCTGGCCGGCGATCGTCTCGTCAGACCTGCCGAGCGGCGGTCCGATCTACGATCTGGCCACCCCCGGCATACGCATCAAGTATGCGCCGTCCGACAACCTCTCAGTCAGTGCTGCACTGTTCAATGGTGATCCCGCTTATCCCGGTCCCGGTGATCCCCAACGGCGCAACGCAAATGGTCTCGCATTCCGTCTCAACGGCGGTTCCTTCGTGATCGGAGAAGCGGCTTACAAATCGAGCCTCGACGTTGGGACAGGAGATCTTCCATCCACTTATAAAATCGGAGCATGGTTCCACAGCGGTGATTTCGCCGATCAGCATCTCGACGATACGGGTCGGTCGCTCGCATCGCCGGCCAGCTCAGGCATCCCACAGGTCCGCGATCACGACTATGGGGTTTACGTCATCGTGGACCAGATCATCTGGCACAAGCCCGATACGGAGGATAACGGCATCGCCGCCTTCTTTCGTGGTTCATGGGCGCCACCTGACCGCAACTTCGTCGCGTACTATGCGGACGCAGGCGTCACGTTCAAAGGTCTTATCGCCGAACGCTCCAATGATGTCATCGGCATCGGCTTTGCCTTTGCAAACATCAGCAGTGATGTTCAAGCGCTTGACCGCGACACGCGTCAGTTCAGCGGCATCGCCGTTCCGCTGCGCGACTACGAGGCGACCATCGAGGTCACCTATCATGTTCAACTTAATGCGTGGTGGAGCATGCAGCCTGACATCCAGTACATCATGCATCCGGGTGGCAATACCGCGCTGGCAAACGGCATCACCCCTGTCCCGAACGCAACGGTCATCGGCCTGCGTTCGTCGATCGTGCTTTAGGCTATGAGGGCGTCTCGCTCGACGAACGGCCGAGGTCCGAACGATCGGATGTGCCGACGACCGCGGGTGACATGAGTTCGCGGGTAAGCTCCGCAACCTCGTTCACGATCTCAGGATCTTGCGGATCGCCGATGTCGCGAATTTGGCCCGAGACCATGCCCTGGTAGGCATTGTTCAGGAACACCCGCGCCTCGATCCGCACGATGCGATGGGAACCGAACAAGCGCCCCATCATGGCTCGCGAGAATCCAAAGGTGCGCACGGCGCCGGCCGCATCCGAACCGGGAACCAGTGACCACTCGACGCGATTGGGAGCATGAGGGGCATCGATGGCGGAAGGCTCGAAGTGCCAGTCTGAGACCGGAGCTTGCGCCATCTGCCCAGCAAAAATGCGAGACAGCTCATCGTTCTTGGCGCCTTGTAGCGAGCCTTGCACTTCGACGTAGACCGTGACCGGTCGCGCGGATGACGCAGCGGCCGGCATGTCGCCGATTTGCGCTAGAGTTCCAGCGACAAGGATCAACCCGGCGAGCCTGGGAATACGTATGACGCGGCAAACACTGCGAAACATCCACGGAAGCTTTCCGGCCTGATGGCCAACGCATCCCCACACCGCTGCATTATATAGGAAGTTGCGATCACCATCTCGGATTTCGTCCCGGCAGTTCGCCGCGCGGGAATTCGTCGGAGTTGGGCTGGTACAGTTGGGTGGGCTCGAACCACCGACCTCCGGATCCACAATC